>JBGAII010000030.1:0-19841 GCA_044225625.1 Rubrivivax sp. | reverse complement strand
TCCTGACGCACGATGAGCGCAGCACCTTCCGCCAGCTGGTCAAGATCAGCGGCGTCGGCCCGCGCACCGCGCTGGCGATCCTGTCGGGCCTGAGCGTGGCCGAGCTGGCCGATGCGGTCTCGCGCCAGGAAAGCGGACGCCTGGTGAAGGTGCCGGGCATCGGCAAGAAGACGGCCGAGCGGCTGCTGCTCGAACTGAAGGGCAAGCTCGGCCCGGAACTCGGCCAGCCCGCCGCCGCGGCGGCCGACGACAACCACAACGACATCGTCCAGGCGCTGCTGGCGCTGGGCTACAGCGAACGCGAAGCGGCGGCCGCGCTGAAGGCGCTGCCGCCGCAGGTGGCCGTCAGCGACGGCATCAAGCTCGCGTTGAAGGCGCTGAATCGCTAGTGCTTGTGGTCGCTGCTGGCGGCCAGCGCCTTCACCGGTGCCTTGATCTCCACGCTCTCACGCTTGCCGCCCGGGCCTTCGATGACCAGCGTCACCGGCACGGCGTCGCCCGGCTTCAGTTCCTGCTTCAGGTCCATCAGCATCACGTGGTAGCCGCCCGGCTTCAGATCCACCGCCTTGCCGGCCGGCAGCTCCAGGCCGGAGACGGCGCGCATCTTCATGACGTTGCCGTCCATCGCCATCTCGTGGATCTCCACCACGCCGGCCATCGGCGACGAGGCCGCCACCAGCTTGCCGCCGGTGGTGGAGGTGACCTGGCCGAACATGCCGGTCGCCTTCTGGCCGGCAACGGTGCCGCGCACCCACGGGTCCTTGACGGTGGTCTGGGCGTGGGCCGCAAACGCCGCCACGGCCAGCAGCGCAAGCAGGTGCTTCTTCATGCGAACTCTCCTGTGCAAAGCCGCGATCTTAGGCGCGCCGGCGACGTGCCCAACCGGCCACCAGGGCCAGGCCGCCGAGCATCAGCGCATAGGACTGCGGTTCCGGCACGGCGGTGATCGTTTGCGACACCGGGTAGCCGCCCATCGTGCCGATCGCACCGTAGCCGGCCACCGTCGTGCCGGTCATGCAGACCGCGCCCATCATGCCTCCGGGCGCGCAGTCGGCATAGGCCAGCTTGTTGATCTGCGCCTGGGTCAACGCCGCCAGCGGGCTGTCGGGAACGAAGATCAGCGCATAGGCGTTGCCGGGGTTGTTCGCGGGCTTGGGGAAACCGTAGAACACGCCGCCGGCGTCGACGCCCGACTGCGGCGACCAGCCATCGCCGCCAGCGCCGGTCCAGAAAGTGTTGGTGTTGCTGTTCAGGAACGTGGCGACGAAGGAACCGCCTAGCACGTCGTCGCGCCACGACTTCAGCTGATAGTTCAGGTTCAGCCAGGTCATGTCGTCGCCGGGGTAGCCGGTGCTGCCGGTCATCGACTCGCTGAGCTTGCCCTTCAGGTTCGACACCTCGCCGGTGTGGGTGTCGAGATCGAAGCTGCCGATGAAGTAGCTGTTCTTCGGCTGCGTCTCGGGCTCGTAGAAGGTCTGCATCACGTTGTAGCTCATGGTGTGGGCCTGGGCTGCGGCAGCCGCGCCGGCCAGCACGATGGTCATCGCCAGGGCATTCGGTTTCATGGTTCTTCCTTTCGGGGGTTGACGGAGGGAGGGGACAAACGGCCTTGCGGCCTGGGGGGAAAGTTCGCTGGCGCGCATCGGCATCACCAGCGGCCGGACAGCAGATCGGGCATCAGCCAGACTGCCCGCAGCATCACGTAGGGGTTGGTCTGGCCGCTGCCGCGCTCGGCACCCAGCTCGGTGCTGAGGCGCCAGCCCGGCGCCGGGCTCCAGGCCAGCGCCATCGCGCCGCGGCTCGCGGGCCAGTTCGGATACAGCCCCGCCTGGATGCCGACCAGCAGCGCGGCCGGGCCGGTCAGCGACTGCTTGGCGCTCAGGCCCTCGTAGCGCAGCGCCAGCTGCCAGTCGGGGCGGAAGTCCCAGGCGACGTCCAACCAGCCGCCCAGCGTCTGGCCGTGGTAGGCGGCATCGCCCAGCGTCGAGTACAGCGAGCCGCGTTCGTCACGGAACAACAGCGCGCCGCTGACGCTGACCGGCCCGTCGTGCGGCGCCCAGGCGAAGCTGCCGCCGACCAGGTTGACGGTGCCGTCGAAGCACACCAGCCCGCTCATGCTGAAGTTGCAGTTCGGCACGTTGTGGATGTGGCCGGGCGAGTTCGGCCCCTGCACCAGCGAGCCGCGGCCGTCCGGCTGCAGGTAGGCGTAGAAGCCGTCGAGCTGCCATTCGCCCAGGCCCAGCTGCAGGTGCAGCGACGGCACCGGCGGCAGATCGCCACCGCCCGGGAAGCCCTGGCCCTGCCACAGGCCGAAGTCCAACGCCTGCAGCAGGCTGTCCTCGTCGTCGTTGCGCCAGGACAGCATGGCGCCGTTGTCGTACCAGTCGGTGTTCAGCGAAGCGCGCTTGACCAGCGGCGTCAGCGAGAAGCGGTCGTAGTCGCCGGCGCGCGTCAGCACCGGGCCCATGTACACCTTGTTGCGACCGGCCCCCAGCCGCCAGCGCGCGCTGTCGGTGGCCTGCCGGGCCTCGAACCACACCGATTCCATGTGGGCATTGCCGTCGGCATGCCAGCCCACCGACGCGCTGGCCCCGAACCATTCGTTGACGCGCACGGACCCGGCCAGCGTGGCGTGCTCGATCTTCAGTCCGCGCAGGTCGGCCTCGCGCACGCCGGTGGTCAGCACGCCCGGCAGCGTCGGGCTCGGGATCGGGTCCTGCGCGCCGATCGCCGTCACCGCCAACGCGGCGCCGATGCGCCAGCCGGGCAGGTCGGGCAGCGGGTCTTCCGTCAACTCGTGTGCGGCCAGAGGCAGACAGACCGCCAGGCCGGCAGCCGCCAGCCACGGTCGCGAGCGCCGCGCCTCAGCGCGTGGCGAAGGGATCGGCGAGCTTTGCATCGGTCAGGAAAGCCTGGTCGGTCAGGGTGCGCAGGAAGGCAACGATGTCGGCGCGCTCCTGCGCGCTCAGCGAGATGCGGCTGACGAGGTCGCTCTTGAACGGGTTGGCGCGTCCGTCACCCGCGTTCGGGCCGTCGCTGATGACACGCCCGCCGGCGGCATAGAAGTCGAGCACCTGCTCCAGCGTCTCGATGCTGCCGTCGTGCATGTAGGGCGCGGTGACTTCGATGTTGCGCAGGCTGGGCGCACGGAAGCGCCCCATGTCGGAGGCAATGCCGCTGGTCTCGAACAGACCACGGTTGGGCTCGGGGAAGGCACCGGTGCCGCCGATGTTGAACAGGCCGGTGTTGTGGAACGGCGTCTCGACGACGCGCGTCGACACCGCCACCGTCTGGTCGTTGAAGTTGAAGCTGCCGTGGCAGTGGAAGCACTCGGCCTTCTCGCCGAAGAACAGGTTCATGCCGCGCAGTTCGGCGTCGCTGAGCGACTCCTTGCCCTGCAGGTAGCGGTCGTAGCGGCTGTCGCCGGACACCAGGCTGCGCTGGAACGACGCGATCGCCTTGACCACGTTGCTCCACGAGATCGGCTCGGCTTCACCCGGGAAGGCCGCGGCGAACAGCGTCGGATAGGCGCTGTCGACCGCCAGCCGCGCCAGCACCTGCGCCTTGTTGGCGTCGTTGACGCCCATTTCCACCGGCGCGGTGCCGAAGATCGGCACCAGCATCTGCGCCTCCAGGCTCACCAGCGCCGGGTTGGCCCAGGTCAGCGTCGGGTTGTAGGCCACGTTGGCCAGCGGCTGGGCATTGCGCGGGTGGGCCTCGCCGGTGGAGCCGACCGAGGTGCTGCGGCCGTCGGTGAAGGCGCGCGCCTGCTGGTGGCAACTGCCGCAGGCCTGCGTGCCGTTGCCCGACAGTCGCCGGTCGTAGAACAGGAAGCGGCCGAGCGACACCTTGGCGGTGGACATCGGGTTGTCGCTGGGCACCCTCGGTTCGGGGAAGGACGCCGGCAGGCGCCAGGTCCACAGCGCGGTCGAACTCGAGGTCTGCACGATCTCGGTACCCCCCCCGCCGCAGGCGGTCAGCAGGAGCTGCAGCGCCAGCGCCACGCACAGGCCGACGCACCTCATCGCGGCAGCACCCGGAAGACCGACTGCGCGGTGGCCGCCAGCGGCAGGCCGCTGCCGCTGCCGTCGGCCCGCCAGTCGATGCCGAAAGCGCCGAACACCGCCTGGCATTCGGGGTCGGTGGCGCCGGACATGCACCCGGCGGCACCACCGAGGTTGCGCGTGATGTCGGCGGCGCCGACCAGCGCGCGCAGGTCGACGGCGATGCGCTGCTTGTCGGCATCGAAGCTGTCGAACTGCACGAGCCCGCGGTTCGGGCGGGCACACTGCACCGTGCCGAGGCCGGGGTTGCCGGTGCAGCCGGTGGAGCCCAGGTGCACCAGGAACGAGGCCGCCGACCAGGCCCCGCGCGTCGGTTCGCTGAATTCGATCTTCGCGAACTTGCGGCCGGCCTGCCAGCCCCAGCCCATGGCCACCAGGTCCAGCGGCGCTGGCGCCGCCGCCGTGTCGCTGTGGTTCAGCGACTCGGGCACACCCAGCGTCCAGCGCAGCCCCACGTAGCGACCCGCCGGCACGCTGCCGCGCACCACGGCGTTGGTCTCGGGCGTGCCTTCGAGGCTGCAGCCGCCGCTGGCGTCCTCCAGGTCGATCAGCGTCACCGCCTCGCCGCTCGGTGCGGTGTATTGCCACGCATCGTTCGGCGCGAGCCGCAGCGGCACAGAGACGCCGTCGTCACGCACCAGTTCCACCGCCGACACGTAGAAGCGAAGATCCTTCAGGCGCGCGTCGACCGTTCCGCTGCCCAGGCCGGGCACCACGCTGTCGCCACAGGTCACGACCTGGTCACCGGCGCGGGCGGCGAACTCGATGGCAATCGTGCGGTCCGCGGCCACATAGGCCCGCAGATCGCCGGCCTCGGCGGCGGTCTGCACCAGACCGCTCAGCGAGACCGCGTTCTGCCGCAACTTGGCGCTGAGCGCGTCGAGCAACTGGTCGGTGGCATCGCCGATGGCAAAGGCGGCGTCCTGCAAGGCGCCCACCGGCCGCGCCAGGCCCAGGCCCTGCAACTGGTCACCGACATAGCTGTTCGCCTGGGCCAGCGCTGCAGCGTCGGGCACGCGCTGACCGGCAAAGGCGGCCGCCGGCAGCGTGCCGGTGGCCCGCGCCAGAATCAGTTCGGTCAACGGATGGATCGGTGCCTGACCGAAGGCCAGCGCCACGCCATGCAACGCAGGCACGGTGTCGCCTGCGGCGGTGTGGCCGCCTTCGGCCTGCAGCAGGCAGGGCAGACGCACTGCCGACAGGTCGAGGCGGTAGCTGCCATCGGTGGCGCTGGTGGTCAGCGCCTCACCATCGGCGCAGCGTGCCGTCACCGTGGCGCCGGCCACCGGCGCGCCGATGGCGACGCTGCCGCTCAGCATCGGCACGGCCGGCGGCGGAAGCACCGCGCCGCCGCCGGCTTCGGTGGTGATGATCGTCACGCTGTCGCCGCCGCCACCGCAGGCGGCCAGGCCGATAGCGAGGCCGCCTGCCGCGAGCCATGCGCGCGCACGGGAGCGGCGGCGCCGACACTGGCCGCCGAACGGAGTCGCAGCCATGACGCTCAGCGCCGCGCCGACCGGCGCCGTTGCAGACCGCCGAGCGCGAGCAGGCCGCCGGCCAGCAGCAACGCGCTGTGCGGCTCGGGCACCGCGCTCACGCTCAGCGTGGCCGACAGGCCATAGTTGCCATGCGCCGGCGTCAGCTGCGACGCATAGTCCGCACCGCCGATGAACAGCGAGTAGTCGCCCGCGCCCAGCAGGAAGCTGCCGCTGACCTTTCCGTCCTTGAGGCCGTCGCCACCGACCAGCGGATTCACGCCACCCAGATTGAGCTGCGTGCCATCGGCCGCGTAGCCCTTGAAGCTGAGCACGCTGAGCGGAATCGTCAGGTCGTTGTTGCCGATCTTCCAGTCGCCGAGCGCCACGAAGACACCCTCGAGCCCCGCGCCGCCGCCGGGCAGCGTCGCCCTGTAGGCGTTGCTGGCCAGCGAGGTGTCGTAGTCCGCGCCGCCGCTGCCTTGCGCGGCGCCGACGTGCACCAGCCCCTGGTAGAGCGAGAACGCCGGCAGCAGCCCGCCGATGCTGGTGGCCGTGGCGCCGGCGTTGGCCTGGACATCGATCTTGACCACGGCGCTGTGGTCGAGATGGAAGCGGAAGGCCTTGACGGCGTGGCTGTCGCCCCAGTCGGCGTCGGTGCCGTCGGCCCAGCCGTAGTTGCTGCTGAGGACCTGGTTGGCAATGGTGACGCTGGCCGCGCTGAGGGCGTCGAAGCTGCCGAAGTCACGGCCGGTATACGAGATGTGGGCCAGCGCCGGCGTCGCGGCGATGGCGCTGAACGCCGCCAATGCGGCGGCACGAACATGGTGGTTCATCCTGAACTCCTTGGACACTGCTGAGGACGGTGGCCTGCACTGCGGCAGGTCGGCTGCAGCACCGCCGGCGATGCGCCGCGCCCTGCGGCCTTCAGGCCACGACGGACGACGACACACCGCGCCGGGCAGGCGCGGCACGCGGCGCGTTCAGCGCCGGCTCAGGACAGCGAAGGAGGGGCGCGCGGTTGCGCGCTGGCCCAGGCGAACGGCGTCCGCGGGGCATGCAGGAACAGCGGCGGCACCTGCGTACCGTCGGCAGGCAGCAGCGCCAGCGTGAGCGGCGGCGGGGGCAGGCCGGCCAGCGTCGACGAAAGCCGGCAGTACGGGCAGTCCTGCTGATGGTCGCCGCCGGCGGAGGGTGTGGTGTCCCCGGCAGGCGTGCCGTCGACGGCCACGCGCTGCATGCCCTGCAACGTGCAGATCTCGGCCCAGCCACCGGCGTCGGCCTGCGACGACGCCAGCGCGCGTGCCACGGTCGGCAACGCAGCCATCGCCAGCATGGTCGCGAGGGCCAGCCAGACGAAGCGCCGCAGTTGTTTCCGCACCGTGAACATGGTCACAGTATAGGCGGGGCGCGGGCCGTCGCCCCCCGCGAACGCGGGGTCGCGATAATCGTCGCATGGCCATCCAGACCGACAGCTTCGAACCGGCGCGACGTGTGCTCAGCGCCGATCCCGTGTCGCCCAACGAAGAAGCCATCGAACGTGCGCTGCGGCCCAAGGGCCTGGCCGACTACGTGGGCCAGGCCAAGGTGCGCGAGCAGTTGGAGATCTTCATCGGTGCGGCACGCAAGCGCTCCGAGGCGCTGGACCACGTGCTGCTGTTCGGCCCGCCGGGGCTGGGCAAGACGACGCTGAGCCACATCATTGCGCACGAGCTCGGCGTCAACCTGCGCAGCACTTCCGGCCCGGTGCTGGAGAAGCCCAAGGACCTGGCGGCGATCCTCAGCAGCCTCGAGCGCAACGACGTGCTCTTCATCGACGAGATCCACCGTCTGAGCCCGGTGGTCGAGGAGATCCTGTATCCGGCGCTGGAGGACTACCGCATCGACATCATGATCGGCGAAGGCCCGGCTGCACGCTCGATCAAGCTCGACCTGCAGCCCTTCACGCTGGTGGGCGCGACCACGCGCGCCGGCATGCTCACCAACCCGCTGCGCGACCGCTTCGGCATCGTCGCGCGGCTCGAGTTCTACACGGCTGACGAACTTGCGCGCATCGTCACGCGCTCGGCCGGGTTGCTGGAGGTGCCCTCCGATGCCGAAGGCGCGCTCGAGATCGCACGCCGCTCGCGCGGCACGCCGCGTATCGCCAACCGCCTGCTGCGGCGCGTGCGCGACTATGCCGACGTCAGGGGCGACGGCCGCATCACACAAGCGCTGGCGCAGCGCGCACTGGCCATGCTGGACGTCGACCCGCTGGGCCTGGACCTGATGGACCGCAAGCTGCTGGAAGCGGTGATTCACCGCTTCGACGGCGGGCCGGTGGGACTCGACAACGTGGCCGCGGCCATCGGCGAGGAGGCGGGCACGATCGAGGACGTCATCGAGCCCTACCTGATCCAGCAGGGCTACCTGCAGCGCACGCCGCGCGGACGCATGGCCACGCTGGCCGCCTACCGGCACCTCGGAGTGGCCCCGCCGGGGCGAAGCGGCGGCAGCGGCGAGCTGTTCGAAGGCTGAATGCCGCGCGCCACGCGCCGGCGAAACAACTGCACACCTTTGCACACGGTGTAACCAGCGTGCGCTAGTTCACGCCCCGCCGATCCCACTTGTAAGAGCGCCTGATTGGCGTTAAGGCTTGCCCGTTTTCGCGGCAATACTCAAGTTGTCGAGTCAGCTGCCGATACCTACGATCAATCCGCCTGGCCAGTTCCGCACTGCACCCGTGCGGCGCCGAGGCCGGCCGTGCAGCGAAAGAGAGTCATGCCCATGCAGCGGAAACCGAACAAGGGCTTCACCCTGATCGAGCTGATGATCGCGGTAGCCATCGTCGCCATCCTGGCGATGGTCGCCGTGCCCAGCTATACGTCGTACATCATGCGTGGCCACCTGGCCGACGCCACCAGCGGCCTGGCCGCGATGCGGGCGCAGATGGAGCGCCACTACCAGGACAATCGCAGCTACGCGACCGTCGGCACCTTCACCACGCCCTGCGCCGCCGACGCCACCACGCGCACCTTCGGCCACTTCGTGGTCAGCTGCTCGGGCACGCCGGACGCCACCACTTTCACGCTGCAGGCCGTCGGCAGCGGTCCCGTGTCGGGCTTCACCTACACCATCACGCAGGCCGACGTGCGCGCGACGACGGCAGCGCCCACCGGCTGGAACACCTGCGCCACCAAGTGGCTGACGAAGAAGGGACAGACATGCTGAAGCCGGGGCGCGGCTTCTCCGTCATCGAACTGATGGTGACGATCACGCTGCTCGCGCTGCTGCTCGGGATGGCGATGCCCACGTTCGCCACCTGGATCCGCAATGCGCAGGTGCGCAGCGTCAGCGACGCGATGCAGAACGGGCTGCGCGTGGCGCAGGCCGAGGCCGTGCGCCGGCATCGCCAGGTGGTGTTCTTCCGCACCGACACCGAGACCTGCAGCAATGCCACCAACGCCGCCGATGGCGGCACGTTCTGGGTGGTGCGCACGGTGCCGATGTTCGCCGGTGATGCCGTCGACACCGTGCAGTGCGGGGTGCTGTCCGACGTCGCCGCCGGCGTGACCATCGCCGGCGCCACCGCGCTGTGCTTCAACTCGGGTGGACGGCAGGTGGTCAATGCCGACCCCGGCGTCGGCGGGACAGCCTGTGCGCTGGACGCGAGCGGCACCAGCACCTTCGACATCAGCGTCACGCAAGCAGACCGGCCGTTGCGCGTGCTGGTCACGCTCGGCGGCAGCGTTCGCCTGTGCGACCCGGCGAAGACGCTGTCCTCCAGCCATCCCGACGGGTGTCCGGCATGAGGCAACGTCGCAACCCCTGCCGGCGGCGCGCCGCGACACGCGGCGTGTCGATGATCGAGGTGCTGGTCGCGATCCTGCTGATCTCCTTCGGCATCCTCGGCCTGGTGTCGCTGCAGGCGCGGGCCACGCAGTATTCGGTCAGTGCCGAAGATACGCAGCGCGCTGCGTTGCTGGCCAACGAGATCGCCGCACAGATGTGGGGCGCGAACACGGTGTCGCTCGACGCCGCCACGGTCGACGCCTGGGCCGCGCGAGTGGCCGATGCGAGCGCGGCCGGCCTGCCGAACGCCAGCGGCACCGTGACGGTCGACGCTGCCGGGAACGTCGCGCGCATCACGGTGCAATGGCGCCCGCCGCACGCGCCCGCGGACGCGGACAACCGCTACATGACCGACATCGTCATTCCTGCCCCGCCGGCGGGGGGAGCGGCCGCGCCATGAGACGGACGAACGTGCCGACGCGCGGCTTCACGCTGGTGGAGCTGATGGTGGCCATCGCACTGGGCCTGGCGCTGACGTTGGCACTGACCACGGTGATGATCCGCCACGATGCCGGCAAGCGCACGCTGGTCTCCAGCAACGACCTGTCGCTCACCTCGTCCTACGTCGCCTTGTCGATGGACCGCGAGCTGCGCAGCGCCGGCTCCGGCTTCATGCAGGACTGGCGCAACACCTTCGGCTGCGTGCTGCGGGCAGCACGCGGCGGGGTGCAGATCCTGCCGCGCACGGCGGCCTTCCCGGCGCCCTTCGATGCGGTACCGCAGCAGGTGCGACTGGCGCCTCTGGTCATCCATGCGGGCGCAGGAGCCAACGGCTCGGACGTGCTGGCGGTGGCCACCGGTACTTCCGGACTCGGCGAGACGCCGTTCCGGGTGCAGCCGTCATCGGCCACCGGCGGCGACCTGCGTGTCAACAGCACCATCGGCTTGCGCGGCGATGATCTGGTGCTGCTCAGCGAACCTGGCGTCGGCTGCGTCGTGCAGCAGGTGACCAACCCGTTCGCCGGCGGGGCGAACCAGCTGCTCACCTTCGGCGGCACCTATGCCAAGTCCGAGATCGATGGCGTGCAGCTGCAGAGCTTCGGCGTCGCAGAGACGGCCTCGGTGATGGTGATGGGCAATGCCACCACCAACCCACCGATCGTTCGGCTGATCGGCGTCGATGACAGCGCCACGCTGGTGAGTCTCGACATGCTGCAGCTCGACGGGACCGACACCGTGATGCCGGTGGTCGACGGCGTGGCCGATCTGCGCGCGCTCTATGGTGTGGACACCGACAACGACGGACGCATCGACAACTGGGTGGCGCCGACGGCGGCCAACTTCACCGCAGCCGACCTGACCGCCGGCACGCTCGTCGCCAACGACCGCCTGTTGACGATCATGGCAGTGCGCGTTGGCCTGGTGCTGCGCTCGGACCGCATCGAGCGCGATGAGGTCGCACCCGCCTCGGTGACACTGTTCTCCGACCTGGCAGGCCTGGAGTACACGCATGCCATCGACAGCAGCCTGCGCCATCAGCGTTTCCGCACCGTGGAGTTCACGGTGCCGCTGCGTAACGTGATGCTGACCGCGCGCGCCGCGCTGGCTGCCGCCCCATGAAGAATCGACACGCTCGCCTCGCCACCCGCCGCCGCGCCCAACGCGGTGCCGTGCTGCTGTTCGCGATGATCGCATTGGTCATCCTTCTGATCGGCACGGCGGCGCTGATGCGCTCGATGAACGCATCGCTGTTCAACGTGGGCAACTTCGCCTTCAAGCGCGACCTGACCAATCAGGGCGAGCGCGCGATCGCGACGGTGCTCGACATGGTGCAGACCGGTGCGCTCGGTGGCGCTGTCGCGCGCCAGGGCAATGCGAAGGCCAGCAACTACAGCGCGGCGATCCTGCCGACCAACGACCAGGGCATTCCGCTCGCACTGCTGACCGACGCGGCCTTCGGCGCCGTCGGCGTCAGCAGCAACGATATTGCGTTGAACGACATGGGCGTGACCGTGCGCTACGTGATCGACCGGCTGTGCGTGGCGGCGGGCAGCGCCACGCAGGACGGTTGCACGTTGGCCGGCAATGCATTGCCGACAGGCACCAGCTCCAGCGAACTGCTGCGCGCCGAGGACAGCTCCAGCGGCGGCTCCGGCGCGGTGCCGCTGCAGGTGGTCTACCGGATCAGCATCCGCGTCGACGGACCACGGCGTACCCAATCGTTCTTCCAGTCCACGTTCACGATCTGATGGCCCTGCCGAGGTTTGCCATGAAGCGAGCACCGTTCGCCCCTTCTTCGCTGCAATATGTGCTGGCGTTGGCACTGGCGGTCCAGGCCGCGCCAACGCGCGCCGTGACGCCGCTGGCCGACCAGCCGGTGTTCTCGTCGGTCGCGGTGCCCGGCAACCTGGCGTTGGCCCTGTCGGTCGAGTTCCCGACCGCCATCAGCGTGGCGCACACCGACAGCACCTACGACGCGACCAAGTCGTACCTGGGCTACTTCGATCCGGACAAGTGCTACCTGTACAACTACAGCGCCACCGAGGCCGACCGCCACTTCTATCCCGCCGGCCTGGCGACCAGTCACGCCTGCTCCGGCAAGTGGAGCGGCAACTACATGAACTGGGCGACGATGCAGACCATCGACCCGTTCCGCTGGGCACTGACAGGCGGCTACCGCTCCACCGACACCGCTACCGTCACGATCATCGAGAAGGCCTACGGGTCCAACCAGGGCAGCGACACCAACTTCCCCGACCGGACGCTGGGCACGAGCACGCTGGTGTCGGGGGCCACGCCGCTGACGTGGAGCTCGATGAAGGCGCGGGTGCGCACGCTGGGCAACAAGATGCGCTTCACGCGCACCGGCAACCTGGGCAACGCGCCGACCGCATATGACCCCACCTTGACGCTGTCCGACGCGACGGTCTACGAGGTCAGCGTCCGCGTCAAGGTCTGCGACAGCTCGGCAGGCGCGGGCGGGGTGGAAGCCAACTGCACCCGCTACCCGGCCGGCAACTACAAGCCGACCGGCCTGATCCAGCAGTACTCGGAGCAGATCCGCTACAGCGCCTTCGGCTACCTGAACGACAGCAACCTGTCGCGCGACGGCGGCGTGCTGCGCGCACAGCAGAAGTTCGTCGGCCCGATGAAGCCGGTCCCCGGCAGCTCGCCCGTCTCGAATTCCGCCTCGGAGTGGGACGCGAACACCGGCGTGATGACGATCAACCCCGACGCGGCCGACGCCACCGCCACCAGCACGCTGTTCGGCGTGACGGTGAGCAACAGCGGCGTGATGAACTACCTGAACAAGTTCGGCCAGATCACGCCCGGCAGCTACAAGACCTACGACCCGGTCGGCGAGCTGTACTACGCCGCGCTGCGCTACTTCAAGAAGCTCGGCAACGTGCCGGAGTACACGTCGATGTCCGGGCAGTCGACCGCCACCAAGACCACGTGGATCGACGGCTTTCCGGTGATCACCGACTGGCAGGATCCGATCCAGTATTCGTGCCAGAAGAACTTCATCCTCGGCATCGGTGACGTCAACACCCACGCCGACCGCAACCTGCCCGGCGCGACCGGCAGTTCGGAGCCGAGCAAGCCGGCGATGGTGACCGCCGATACCACAGTGGATGCGCTGGTCGCCACTAACAAGGTCGGCGCGCTGCACGGCATCGGCAACATCGGCAACACCCAGGGCTACGGCGGCTGCTGCAACAACAATGGCGCGCTGATGGCCGGTCTGGCCTACGACGCCAACACCAAGGACATCCGCCCCGACGATTCGTCCGATCTGGCGCGCACCAAGGGCCGCCAGACGGTGCAGACCTACTGGCTGGACATCCTGGAGTACCAGAACTACAAGCAGGACAACCAGTTCTATCTGGCGGCCAAGTACGGCGGCTTCGACGCTCCGGACACTTTCGACCCCTACGCCCGCGCCACCGACATTCCGGAGGCCTGGTGGCACACCAACTCCGACACCGTCGGTAGTCAGAAGCGGCCGGACACCTATTTCACCGCCGCCCGGCCGGACCAGATGGTGCTCGGCCTGAGCAAGGCCTTCGCCAGCATCGCCTCGAAGCTGAAGGCCTACACCACCTCGTTCTCGACGTCGCTGCCGCAGGTGTCGAGTTCCGGCGTGGCCAGCTACGCCAGCCAGTTCGACGCGAAGACCTGGAGCGGTGAGCTGACCGCCAGCGATGCCACCTTCGACCTGGAATCCGGCGCGATGGCCATGGTGGAAAGCTGGCGCTTCTCGGCCAAGCTGGATGCGCAGGCCACCGGCACCGCCTGGGACACTGGCCGCCGCATCGCCACCTACAACACCGGTGCCACGGCCGGCGGCGTGCCTTTCCGCATCGCCAACCTCTCTGCCGCGCAGGTGACCGCACTGGACACGCCCTACCGTACCGGCGACGACAGCAGCGACTACCTGAACTACCTGCGCGGCGACCGCACGCACGAGAAGTCGTCGACCGTCGCGACCAGCAGCCATGCCTACCGCGACCGCAGCACCTTGCTGGGCGACATCGTCGGCTCGAAAGTACGTGCCGTCAGCGGCCCGAACGCGCCGTATTCGTCTGCCGCCAACCCGGGTTACGCCACCTTCAAGGCCACCTACAAGGACCGCAGGCCGATGGTCTACGTAGGCACCAACCGGGGCATGCTGCATGCCGTGGACGGCTCGCTGACTGCCGGCACCGGCCTCAACCCGGGCGAAGAGGTGTTCGCCTACGTGCCCGGCGCGCTGTACGCCGGCGCGAACGGCCTGAAGACGCTGGGCAACCCCGACTTCGCGCACTACAACTTCGTCGACGCCACGCCGGCGGTCGGCGACGTGGACTTCGGCAGGACCGAAGGCGGAAGCGGCACCGACTGGCGCACGATCCTGGTCGGCGGCCTGGGCAAGGGTGGCAAGGCGGTCTACGCGCTCGACATCACCAACCCGGCCGCAATGACCAGCGAAGCGGCGGTCGCCGGCAAGGTGCTGTGGGAGTTCTCCGACCCCGACCTGGGCTACACCTACGGCGAGCCGGCGATCTTCAAGACGCGCAAGTACGGCTGGGTGGTGGTCTTCGGCTCGGGCTATAACAACAGCGACGGCCAAGGCTACATCTTCATCGTCAACCCGCGTACCGGTGCGCTGATCAAGAAGATCGGCACCGGTGCCGGCAGCGTGGCCAACGACGCCGGGTTGGCGCACGTGCAGGGCTTCCTGCCGGACCGCACCGACGGCACGGCCGACTCGGTGTATGCCGGGGACCTGCTGGGCAACCTGTGGCGGCTGGACCTGACCGACCCTGCGGGTGACTATCCGGTGCCGACGAAGATCGCGGAACTGACCAGTCCCAGCGATTCGGCGCTGCCGGTGACGACGCGCCCGCTGGTGGTCGTCCATCCCGAGACCGGCCGCCGCTACGTGACCGTCGGCACCGGCCGCCTGCTGGCCGCCGGCGACATCGGCAGCACGCAGGGGCAGCGCTTCTTCGCCATCATCGACGGCAACAACGCGCGCTTCAACACCAAGCTGCCGACCGGCATGAGCTTCCCGATCAAGAAGGACAATCTCAAGGAGTTGACCGACCTGACGAAGAAGATCGACCTGGACCTGGACAAGGAGATCGGCTGGTATTTCAACCTCGGCGCGTCATCCGGCGGAACCGGCTGGCGTGTCACCTCCGATTCGACCTCGTACCTCGGCACGGTGGCCTTTGCCGCGATGCTGCCCAGCAGCGACAGTGCCTGCGAACCCTCGGGCAGCAACCGGATCTACGCCATCGACCTGGGCACCGGCCAGAGCCGCCTGATCGGCGCCTCGGGCAACACGCTGGCCTATTCGACCAAGCTGAGTGGCGTGGTCACCGACCTGCGCTTCTACAGCGTGAACAAGAGCACCACCGCGCTGGGCGGCGGCAGCGAGTCCGGCACGCTGGCGCTCGTCGGCGGCGGCAACGACGGCAGCTACGGCCGGATCGACGTCAACGTCGGCGCAGCGACCGGCCTGCGCCGCCTGAACTGGCGCGAAGTGCCGCTGAGCGACTGAGCGGCTAAGGGGCCGTCAGGCCGGTCGGGGAGAGTCAGGCCGGCGGCCCGCCCGGCGCATCCAGGTGCGCCGCGTCGGCCCAGCCCACCAGCGTCAGACCCTGGTCGCTGTGCAGCAGCCGGTTCAGCGCCGCATTGCCCAGTTCCCAGCTGCGCGGCGCATCCAGCGCCAGCCGCGTGGCCTCGCGGTACAGGACGTCCAGCACGCCGCCATGCGTGACCAGCGCGATGCACTGGCCGCGATGCGCCCGCGCCAGGCGCTCCAGGGCCTCGACGACACGCTCGCGGAATGCGCGCAGCACTTCGCCGCCGCCCGGGCCGAAGTCCGGGTCGCGCCGGCGCCAGCGCGCCGCCGCTTCCGGCCAGCGCTGCTCGATCTGCGTGAAGCTCATGCCCTCGAAGTCGCCGAAGCCGCGCTCGCGCAGCCCGGTGTCGATACGCAGTTCCAGCCGGTGGTGCTCGGCGACCGGCGCGGCCGTCTGCCGCGCCCGCTGCAGATCGCTGCTGTAGATCGCCTGCAACGATTCGTCGGACAGCGCGGTGGCCAACCGCTCGGCCTGCCACAGGCCCTTCGTGTCGAGTTCGATGTCGGTGTGACCCTGGATCCGGCTGTCGGCGTTCCAGGCGGTCTGTCCGTGGCGGATCGCCAGGATGCGGGTGGCGTCGGGGTCGGTCACGGGGCTGCTACACGCCCCAGACCACGGGCTCCTTGGCCGCCAGCGAGCGTTCGAGCAGGTCGATCACCGGCCACAGCCGCTGGTGCAGCGACACACCCTTGCCTTCGGCTTCGGCTTCGGCGTCCTCCTGCGGCGCCGCCGTGTCCTGGCGCACGGCCTCGCGCAGCGCGGCAATCGCCGCGGCCATGTGGTCGACGTCGATGATGCCCTTCGGCGCCGGCTCGCGGCCCAGAATGCGCAGCATCTGGTCACCGTTCGGCCCGAGCATGATGACGTCGCCGCTGGCCTGGGACTTGAATTTGTAGATCATCGGTAGATGTACTCGCGGTTGAAGGGGTACACCGACTGCGCGCCGCGCAGCGGGCCTTCGTCGATCTGGCCGCTCGGGCGTGTGGCCAGCATCTGGTGAAGCGCCATCCATCCGCGCTCGAAGCTCATCGCGCTGCCGGCCAGGTACAGGCGATAGGCTCGCACGATCTTCTCGCCGACGATGCTGCGGGCCTTGTCGAGCTGCGCCTCGAGCCCGTCGGACCAGCCCCACAGCGTACGTGCGTAGTGCGGCCGCAGATTCTCGGTGTCGACGCCCTCCAGCCCCTGCTCGGCCATCACCTGCAGCACGTGCGACACATGCAGCAGTTCGCCACCGGGGAAGATATAGCGCTCGATGAAGTCGCCGATGCCGGCACCGAGCTGCGCATTGCGCGTCCCGCCGGCGGTGATGCCGTGGTTCAGCAGCAGGCCGCCGGGCCGCAGCAGGCCGCGGATCTTGGCGAAGTAGCGCGGCAGGTTGGCCCGACCCACGTGCTCGAACATGCCGATCGAGGCGATCTTGTCGAAGGGCTCGCCCTCCGGCAGGTCGCGATAGTCCTGCAGGCGCATCTCGACCCGGCCACGCAGCCCGCGCTCGTCGATCAGCCGGTTGACGTGCGCATGCTGGTTCTTCGACAGCGTGATGCCGGTGGCGCGCACACCGTGGCGCTCGGCCGCCCACAGCAGCAGCCCGCCCCAGCCGGCGCCGATGTCCAGGAAGCGTTCGCCGGGCTTCAGCGCCAGCTTGCGGCAGATGTGGTCGAGCTTGGCCTCCTGGGCCTGGACCAGCGTCATCTCCGGTTCGCGGAAGTAGGCGCAGGAATAGACGCGGCGCGCGTCCAGCCACAGCGCGTAGAAGTCGTCCGAGACGTCGTAGTGGAACTGGATCTGGCGCGCATCGACATCACTGCGGTGCCGCGACAGCGACCGGCTGCGCCGCAGCAGGTCGCGCCACCAGCCCAGCGGTCCGGCGACGGTGGCCGGGACCTGCGTCGGGTCCTCGCGCATCAGCTGCGCCGCCACCTCCATGACCTCGCGCATCGACCCGTCGAGGTCGGCGCGGCCTTCGACATAGTCTTCGGCCAGCTTGCCCACCTGGCCGGCGACCAGATGGGCCAGCGGCCCCAGGCTGTTCAGCTTCAGCGTCACGCTGGCGTCGGCGGCGCCAAGCCGCCGCCCGCCGGGCAGCTGCACGGCCAGCGCACTGACCGCGGGGCCGCCCAGGCTGCTGAGACGCTGGCCGGCAAGGACTTCGAGATTGGACATGCTGGATTCGGGGCTGAAGCCCGAACTTTACCCAAGCTGCAAGGCATCGGCTCGGTCGCCGCCGATCGCCCGGCCGTACCCGGGCTTCGGCCGCTGTTCAGCCGCTGACCAGGCGCACGCGCCGGCCCGCCCCTCCAGCGCCGGCCCCGGCCCGGCGCGGTTGCAGCAGACGCTCGAAGCTCGATGCCTCCAGCGCCGGCGCATGCAGGAAGCCCTGGTATTCATGGCAACCGCTGTCGCGCAGGAAGCGGCGCTGAGCGTCGCTTTCCACACCCTCGGCGATGACCGTCATGCCCAGAGCGCGGGCCATCTGCAGGATGGCGACCACGATCGCGCCGTCGCTGTCGTCGCCCGGCAGGCCCTGCACGAAGCTGCGGTCGATCTTCAGCTTGCCGATCGGAAAGCGCTTCAGGTAGGCCAGGCTGGAGTAGCCGGTGCCGAAATCGTCGATCGCCAGCTGCACGCCGATGCGGGCCAGCGCCTGCAGGCGTTGCAGCGCTTCCTCGGCGTCGCGCACCAGGATCGACTCGGTCAGCTCCAGTTCCAGCAGCTGCGGCGGCAGCTGCGCCGCGGCCAGCACCTCGGCCACACGCTCGACGAACTGCGGCTGCTGGAACTGCAGCGCCGACACGTTGATGGCCACCGGCATGCGCAACCCGCGCCGCAGCCAGTCGGCCGCCTGGCTCACCGCCTGGGCCAGCACCCAGTCGCCGAGCGCGACGATGAAGCCCGAGTCCTCGGCCACCGGAATGAAGCGCGCAGGCGGCACGTCGCCGAGCACCGCGTCGCGCCAGCGGATCAGCGCCTCGGCACCGACGACGCGGCCGCTGCGCAGGTCGACCTGCGGCTGGTAGTGCAGGCGGAAACGCCCGCCGGCCAGCGCCTGGCGCATGGCGTGGTCGAGCTCGATGTCGGCGCGGCCGTCCGCGCGGCGCCGCCCCTTCTGCACACGGTAGTGGCCGCGGCCGGCCTCCTTGACCGCCAGCACCGCCGCCTCGGCATGGCGGATCAGGTCCTCGGCATCGTGGCCGTTGCCAGGGCACAGCGCGCCGCCGATGCTGCAGGTCAGCGTGAACTGGGCGCCGTCCAGGTTGTAGGGCGCGGCCACGCAGTCGAGCACGCGGCGCGCCGTGGCCTCGGCCACGCCGGTATCGGCACCTTCGATCAGCAGCGCGAACTGGTCGCCGCCGATACGGGCCAGCAGGTCGCCCGTACGCATGCAGCCGCGGATACGCTGCGCCACGTCGACCAGCACACGGTCGCCGACCTCGTGACCGAGGCTGTCGTTGATGTGGCGGAATCGGTCCAGGTCGATCGCCAGCAGCGCGAAGCTGCGGCCCTCGCGTCGCGCCCGCGGGCCGAGGCGCGCCACCTGCGCAGCCAGCTGGCCGCGGTTCGGCAGCCCGGTCAGGGCATCGGTCTGCGACAGCTCCTCGATGCGGTGCTGCGCCGCCAGCTGCTCGCTCAGGTCGCGGAACGAGTACACCCTGCCAACCGCCTGGCCGCGGCACCACAACGGCCGTGTCACGCGCTCCAGCACCTGCCCGGAATGCAGCGTCAGCCGCTCGCTGGAGCTGAGCAGCGTGGCCTCCTGAATGGCCTTCAGCCGTCGCTGGTAGGTCTCGGCATCGGCCACGCTGCGCCGCATCCATTCGTGCACCGCGTCGTCCTGGCGGGACTTCAACAGGTCGTCCGGAATGTTCCAGGTCTGTGCGAAGCGCCGGTTGAAGGCGCGGATGCGGCCCAGCAGGTCGGTGACGAGGATGCCATCGGCGGTCGATTCGAGGGTCGCCTGCAGTTCGGCGACGACCTGCTCGCGTTCGTTCTCGGCGCGGCGCCAGGCGCTGCGGTCGCAGGCCACCACCGCGTAGTGGCGCGGGACGGGTTCGCCGGCCGCGGGCAGCGCGCGGATGCTGCGCAGGACGTGCACGGTGCGGCCGTCGGCGGTGCACAGCGTGGCCTCGGACTGCAGCGGCTCGCAGGCGCCGTCGGCCGCGGCCTCCCAGAAGAACATGTCCTCGGGCGTGGCCAGCAGCGTGTCGGCCGGCCGGCCCACCAGGCTGGAGCCTTCGGCGCTCAGCAGAAGGCGCGCCGCCGCGTTGTCGGCGACGATGCGGCGCGACTGCGCATCGACGATCCAGGTGGCATCGGGCAGGCCGTCGACGAGCGCCGCCCAGGCCCGCAGCAGCGCCGGGTCGGTCGCCGCGGCTGGCGCCACCCGCGGCGTCATG
>JBGAII010000232.1:0-4203 GCA_044225625.1 Rubrivivax sp. | reverse complement strand
GATGTCGGCGCCAAGGCCGAGATCTACGGCCTGCTGCGTGGCTTCGTGCAGCACGGTGGCGCGGTGCTGGCGCTGTCGTCGGACCTGCTGGAACTGATCGGCCTGTGCGACCGCATCCTGATGGTGCGGGCCGGCCGCATCGTCGGCGACGTGCCGGCCGAAGGCGCCACCGAAGAGGCCTTACTCGCGCTGGCGCTGGTCGACGGTGCCGAACCCGCACGGCCGAGCGCGATGGAGGCCTCGGCATGAACGGCTTCCGCTCCGGCAGCAGCCGCTACACCCTCGGCCTGCCGCTGCTGCTGTTCGCGCTGCTGGCGCTGGCCGCGCCCAGCTTCCTGGCGACGCAGAACCTGGTCAACGTCAGCGGGCAGATTGCCGCGCTGCTGATCGTCAGCCTGGGCCAGATGGTGGTCGCACTGGTGGCCGGCATCGACCTGTCGGTGGGCAGCGTGATGAGCCTCGCCGGTTGCCTGGTGGCCACGCAGGCCGACCCGCTGTGGGGCGTCGGCCTGGCGCTGGCGCTCGGCCTGTGCGTCGGTCTGGTCAACGGTCTCGGCGTCGCCGTCGCCGGCATCCACCCGCTGGTGATGACGCTGAGCACGATGACCTTCCTGCAGGGCCTGGCCTACCTGCTGCTGCCGATCCCCGGCGGCGCCGTGCCGGCCGCGCTGGGCGAACTGGCCAACGGCAGCCTATGGGGCATGCCGCGGCCGCTGCTGTGGTGCGCCGCCTGCGCGCTGGCGGTGTACCTGCTGCTGCACCGCACGCGGCTGGGGCTGCACATCTTCGCCGTCGGCGCCAATGCGCGCAGCGCGCACCTCAACGGCGTGCGCGCGGTGGCCGTGGTGGTGTCGGCCTACGGGTCTGCAGCCTGCTGGCGGTGGTGGCCGGCGTCTATCTGGCGGCGCGCGTGTCCTCCGGCGACCCGGCGATGGGCGCGGCCTTCGGTCTGGAGTCGGTCACCGCGGTGGCGCTGGGCGGCATCCAGCTGACCGGCAGCATCGGCAGCATCCTGGGCGTGGTCACCGGTGCCCTGAGCCTGGGGCTCATCACCAACGGCATCAACCTGCTGGGCATCTCGCCTTTCCTGCGCGGCGCCATCACCGGCGCGCTGTTGCTGGTGGCGGTGTGCGCAGCGCAGAAAGGTGGTGGGGCTGTGACGGCCGGGCTGACTTCCACCGCGCCGGCGCCGACCGTGCCGCGCGCACGCCGCTGGGCCGCCGCACTGCTGGCGCTGCCGCCGGCCTATGCCGGGCTGGCGGTGCTGCTGTTGCTGGCCGCCGTGATGCGTCCGCAGCTGCTGTCGGCGATGCTGCTGCCGCTGATCGCGCGCCAGGCCGCGCCGCTGGGGCTGGCGGTCATCGGCCAGTCGCTGGTGATGCGCGGACGTTCGATCGACCTGTCCTCGGGAGGCGTGATCGTCGCCGTGTCCTACCTGCTGACCAGCGGCTATTTCCCGATCTCCGACGCGGTGGCCATGGCCTGCGTGGCGCTGGGGCTGGTGGTCGGCGTGGTCAACGGCGCGCTGATCGTCAAGGCGCGCGCGTCGTCGATGATCGTCACGCTGGCCACGTCGATGATCCTGACCGGCTGTGTGGTCGCGCTGTCCCAGCAGCGCGCGCCGGCGACGCGCCGGAGTTCCTGCGGGAGCTGGCACGGCTGCGCCTGGGGGGCATTCCGGTGCCGGTGCTGGTGTGGCTGGCGGTGCTGGTGCCGGCGGTGCTGCTGCTGCGCGGCACGGTGTTCAGCCGCTACCTGGACGCCACCGGCGCCAACCCGCAGGCGGCGGCGTTGTCCAGGTATTCCACACCTGCGCGTCATCTTCATCGGCCATGTGGCCTCGGCGCTGATCTCGGTGCTGTGCGGCTTCATCCTGGTGGGCTTCGTCGGCAAGGGCAGCATCACGCTCGGCCAGGACCTGGCGTTGAACTCGCTGGCCGCGGCCATCCTGGGCGGCGTCAACTTCGGCAGCGGCCGCGGCGGCATGGCCGGCGCGGCGGCGGCCTTCATGCTTGACCTTCCTGTTCAACTTTCTCACCAGCCTGGGCCTGGGCGAACCGGGCCGGCTGATGCTGCAGGGCGCGATCATCGCGGCCGCGGCATTCGCCTACAGCCTGAACCGCAAGTAGGCCCTTCTTCATCGCCTGGATTCAACCTGGAGCACTACGAGCGACGAAACCATCAACGGCCTGGCGCCGAGCCCTTCTTCTTCAAGGGCAACGACATCGGCGTGCTGGTGTGCCATGGCTTCACCGGCACGACGCAGAGCATGCGCTACCTGGGCGAACAGTTGCACGGCGCTGGCTACGGTGATCGGGCCTCGGCCGGCGGGGCCACGGCGTCTCGCCGGCAGCGATGGCACGCAGCACGGCAGCCGACTGGGTGGAATCGGTCGAGGAGGCGCTGGACGAACTGCGCAAGCACTGCTCGCAGATCTACATGACCGGCCTGTCGATGGGCGGGACGCTCACGCTGCACACCGCGGCCAAGCATGCCGACATCATCAAGGGGGCGATTCCCATCAACGCCGCAGTGCAGCTGTCCAGCCCCGACATGGCCGGCCTGGCCTTCGGGCGCGGCCTGCCGGACACCGTGCCTGGCATCGGCTCCGACATCAAGGACCCGAACAGCAAGGAACTAGCCTATGCCGAGGTCCCGGTGGTGGCCTTCCGCCAGGTCTATGCGCTGATGGCGGCGACACACGACCTGCTGCCGCTGGTCAAGTGCCCGACGCTGGTGATCACCGCGCGCGAGGACCACGTCGTCAGCCCGACCAACGGCCCGCTGATCGCCAGCAAGGTGGGCGCCAACCGCGTGCAGATGGCCTGGCTGGAGAACTCGTACCACGTGGCGACGATCGACAACGACAAGGCGCTGATCGCCAAGCAGGCCATCGACTTCATCAAGTCCATCGCCGGGCGCTGACGGCGAAGGGCGCCGTGCGGCTGCGCGAATGTCGGTTAGATTGGCCTGCATGAACAGCGTGCCGGCCATGACCGGCGGTTCGCAGGAGACACCATGAGCCACATCCTCGCGCTGGACCAGGGCACGTCCAGTTCGCGCAGCATCGTCTTCGACGCGCAGGGCCGCATCGTCGCGCAGGCGCAGCGCGAGTTGACGCAGCACTTTCCGCAGCCCGGCTGGGTCGAGCACGACCCGATGGAGATCTGGGCCACGCAGCTCGCCACCGCGCAGCAGGCCATCGCCCAGGCGGGGCTGACGGCCGCCGACATCCGCGCCATCGGCATCACCAACCAGCGCGAGACCACGCTGCTGTGGAACCGGCGCACCGGCCGGCCGCTGCACCACGCCATCGTCTGGCAGGACCGGCGCACCGAGCCCTTCTGCGCGCAGCTGCGCGCGCAGGGCCTGGAGCCGATGCTGCAGCATGCCACCGGGCTGCGCATCGACCCGTACTTCTCGGCCACCAAGCTGCGCTGGCTGCTCGACCACGTGAGCGGCGCGCACGTGGCTGCGGCGCACGGCGACCTGGCCTTCGGCACCGTGGACAGCTGGCTGCTGTGGCAGCTGACCGGCGGCGCGGTGCATGCCACCGACGTGAGCAACGCGTCGCGCACGATGCTGTTCGACATCCGCCACAACGTCTGGGACCGCGAGCTGCTGAAGGCGCTGCACGTGCCCGACAGCGTGCTGCCGCGCGTGCGGCCGTCCAGCGGCGTGTTCGGCGAAACGCAGGTCGCGCTGTTCGAACGGCCGATCCCGATCGCCGGCATCGCCGGCGACCAGCAGGCGGCGCTGTTCGGCCAGGCGGTGTTCCACCCCGGCCAGGCGAAGAACACCTATGGCACCGGCTGCTTCATGCTGATGCACACCGGCAAGGACTTCCGCACCTCGGCCAACGGGCTGATCACCACGTCGGCGGCGCGGTCGGCGGCGAGCCGCAGTTCGCGCTCGAAGGGCGTCTTCATCGGCGGCGCGGTGGTGCAGAAGTGGCTGCGCGACAGCGGGCTGCGCCATTCCGTCAAGCGGCGAAGTGCAGGCGCTGGCCGAAAGCGTGCCGAGACGCCGAGCGGCGTATCCAGTGGTGCCGGCCTTCACCGGCCTGGGCCGCGCCGTACTGGCAGCCGGAAGCGCGCGGCGCCATCGTCGGCCTGACTCGCGGCACGACCACGGCGCACATCGCGCGCGCGGCGCTGGAGAGCATCGCCTTCCAGAGCGCCGCGCTGCTGCAGGCAATGGACC
>JBGAII010000029.1:19104-36256 GCA_044225625.1 Rubrivivax sp. | reverse complement strand
AGGGCGGCTGCAGAGGGGACGACCGCCTGCTCCACCGCCACCAGTTGGGACCAGCCCACCTGCGAGGCGATCCCACGAAGGCGCTCGGCCCGTGCGGCGAAATCGCCCTCGCTGCCGGGCAGCTCGAAAAGCAGGTAGCTCAGGCGCCGCCACGACACGTCGTCCGGCTGCTGCCGACGCACGATGCCCGACAACGCCTCGAAGCGGCCGCGGTCCAGCCAAAGCTCGCCGTCCAGAGGCAGTGCCGGCAGGCCTTGCGTGAACCACGCCGGTGCGGCGATCGGCACGCCACTGCGAAAGCGCAGCACCCGGCCGTCCCAGCAGGCGCGCACGCCATCGAACTTCTCGCTGACCAGCCAGCCGCTGGGATCGATGCCACGCGGCGCCTCGTTCGCCAGCAGCAGCGGCAACTTCGCCTGCGCCCAGGCGGGCAAGGACATCAGGCCGGCGACGACGGCGCGGCGGGTGGGCAGAGGATGGAACATGGCGGACCTCGCGAAACGGATGTCCGCAGTCTTGCCGCAGCGCATGCCGCCGACCATCCCTCCGGCGGCGGATCCACGCTCCCCCTCGCGGGGGATGCCGCTACTTCGCTGCGACGAGGTCCTTCACCTGCTGCAGCGCGCTCGGGTCCTCGATGGTCGTCAGGTCACCGGGATCGCGGCCCTCGGCCACCGCCTGCAGCGCTCGCCGCAGCAGCTTGCCGGAGCGTGTCTTCGGCAACGCACCGACGAACAGCACGCGTGCCGGCCGTGCCACCGCGCCAAGCTGGCTGTCCACCACCTTCATCACCTCGCCTTCGAGCCTCAGTTTGGCGGCCGGGTCGTCCAGGCCGGTCGCGTCCTTGACGATGGCGAAGGCCATCGCCACCTGGCCCTTCAACTGGTCGGCGACGCCAACCACCGCCACCTCGGCGATGTTCGGGTGACTGGAGATGCTCTCCTCGATCTCGCGCGTGCCCAGCCGGTGGCCGGCGACGTTGATCACGTCGTCGGTGCGGCCCAGAATGAAGTAGTAGCCGTCCTTGTCGCGCACGCCCCAATCGAAGGTGCTGTACAGCCAGCGGCCGTTCAGCTGCGACCAGTAGGTCTTGACGAAGCGTGCGTCGTCCTGCCACACCGTCTGCATGCAGCCCGGCGGCAGCGGCCCTTCGACCATCACCACGCCCTTCTCGTCGGCGCCCTGCACTTCCTCGCCGGTGCTCTCGTTCACCAGCTTGACGTCGTAGCCGTACACCGCCTTGCCGGGGCTGCCGAACTTGCTGGGTGCAGGCTCGACGCCGTTGCAGATGGTCAGGATCGGCCAGCCGGTCTCGGTCTGCCAGTAGTTGTCGATGATCGGCCGGCCCAGCGCTTCGGCGATCCACTTGGCCGTCGGCTCGTCCAGCGGCTCGCCGGCCAGGAACAGCGCGCGCAGGCTGGAAAGGTCGTACTTGCTGAGATAGGCCGGGTCCTGCTTCTTCAGCACGCGCACCGCGGTCGGCGCGCTGAACATCGAGGTCACCTTGTACTTTTCGACCAGGCTCCACCAGACGCCGGCATCGGGCCGCGTCGGCAGGCCCTCGTACATGATGGTCGCCATGCCGGCGATCAGCGGGCCATAGATGATGTAGCTGTGGCCCACCACCCAGCCGATGTCGCTGGTGGAGAAGTAGGTCTCGCCCGGCTTGCCCAGGAAGATGTGCTTCATGCTCGCGGCCAGGGCCACGGCATAGCCGCCGGTGTCTCGCTGCACGCCCTTCGGCACGCCGGTGGTGCCGCTGGTGTAGAGCGTGTAGCTCGGGTGCGTGGAGTCCACCCAGGTGCAGGGTACCTGCGTGTCCATGTGCTTGCGGCGCAACGCCGCATAGTCGGCGTCACGGCCGGCCACCGGCGTGAAGGGCGCCAGACCGCGGTCAACCATCAGCACCCTGGCCGGCTTGTGCTGAGCCAGCTGGATGGCCTCGTCGAGCAGGCCCTTGTAGGGCACGCTCTTGCCGCCGCGGCTGCCGGCGTCGGCACTGACGATCAGCTTCGGCGTGGCGTTGTCGATGCGGCTGGCCAGGCTGTGGCTGGCGAAGCCGCCGAAGACCACCGAATGGATGGCGCCGATGCGCGCGCAGGCCAGCATCGCGAAGCAGGCCTCGGCGATCATCGGCATGTAGATCAGCACGCGGTCGCCCTTGCCGACACCCAGCTCCAGCAGCATCGCCGCCATACGCTGCACCTCGGCATGCAGATCGCGGAAGCTGTAGACCACTTCCTTGTCGACCTCGGTGGACACCCAGATCAGCGCATTGGCATCGGGCTGCGTCGTCAGGTGCCGGTCCACTGCGTTGTGGCACAGGTTGGTCTGCCCGCCGGCGAACCAGCTGACGAACGGGGGCCGGCTGTAGTCGCGCACCTGCCCGAAGGGCGTGTGCCAGTCGATCAGCTTCGCCTGTTCGGCCCAGAAGGCCTCGGGTTCCTCGATGGAACGGCGATGAAAGGCAGCAAAATCCATGCTCGTCTCCTGGGTTCTGGCGCTATTTTCTCGTCGGCCCTTGCGCCACCCTGACGTTGGGCACGCGCGGCACAATAGCCGCCTATGGGCGAGCGCATCATCCCACTGCATGACCTGCGCAACCACGTGAAGGCCGCGGTTGCCACCGCGCCCTCGTGGGATGGCCGCCCACCCGTCGACCGGCTGGGCCGCCCGTTGCACGATCTGCGCATCTCCGTCACCGACCGCTGCAACTTCCGCTGCAGCTACTGCATGCCGAAGGACGTGTTCGACAAGAGCTATTCCTTCCTGCCGCACAGCGCGCTGTTGAGCTTCGAGGAGATCACGCGCGTGGCCCGGCTGTTCGTCGCGCAAGGTGTGCGCAAGCTGCGTCTCACCGGTGGCGAGCCGCTGCTGCGCAAGAACATCGAGGTGCTGATCGGCATGCTGTCCGAGTTGCGCACGCCGCAGGGCCTGCCGCTGGACATCACACTGACCACCAACGGCTCGCTGCTGGCACGCAAGGCGCGCGCACTGAAGGAAGCGGGCCTGCAGCGGGTGACGGTCAGCCTGGATGCGCTGGACGACGCAGTGTTCAAGCGCATGAACGACGTCGACTTTCCGGTGGCCGAGGTTCTGCGCGGCATCGAGGCGGCGCAGGCCGTCGGCCTGGCGCCGATCAAGGTCAACATGGTGGTCAAGCGCGGCACCAACGACCATGAAGTCCTGCCGATGGCCAACCGCTTCCGACACAGCGGCATCGTGTTGCGCTTCATCGAGTACATGGACGTCGGCGCCACCAACGGCTGGCGCATGGACGAGGTGCTGCCTTCGGCCGAACTGCTCGCCCGGCTGCAACAGGCCCACGCGCTGCGGCCGCTCGACGCCGCCAGCCCGGGAGAAACCGCGGAGCGCTGGGCCTATGCCGATGGCGGCGGCGAAATCGGGCTGATCTCCAGCGTCACGCAGGCCTTCTGCCGCGATTGCAGCCGCGCCCGCTTGTCCACCGAGGGCCGGCTGTTCCTGTGCCTGTTCGCCAGCGCCGGCCACGACCTGCGCAGCCTGCTGCGCGATGGCGCCGACGATGCCCGCATCGGCGCCGCCATCGCATCGATCTGGCAGCAGCGCGGCGACCGCTATTCCGAACTGCGCGGAGCCGCCGATCCCGCCGCGCGCGAGCGCGACGCGCCGCGTCGAGATGCACTATATCGGCGGGTGAACGCCGCGAGCCGCATGTTGTCCGATGCAGCGTTGCAGGTGGCGCAGGCGCAGGCGCTGATCCAGGGCATGGTGCGCCGCGTGGAGCAGCAGCAGACGCTCGCGCTGCACGACGCGCTCGGCCGCGTGCTGGCCCAGGACATCGTCTCTCCGATCGACGTGCCGCCACACGACAACGCGGCGATGGACGGTTTCGCCCTGCGCGCGGGCGAACTGCGCGCGGATGCACCGACGCCGCTATGCATCGCCGGTGAAGGCCTGGCCGGTCAGGCCTTCACCGGCGTCGTGCCGCCACAAGCCTGCGTGCGCATCACCACCGGCGCACTGATGCCGCCGGGTCTGGACACCGTGGTGCCGCGCGAACTGACCACGATCGATGCCGAGGGCCGCGTGCTGGTGCCGGCGGGCCAACTGCGACGAGGCGACCACCGGCGCCGCGCCGGCGAGACCTCGCACGCGGCCAGGTCGCGCTGGCCGCCGGCCGGCTGCTGCGGCCCGCGGACCTGGGTCTGCTGGCTTCGCTGGGCCGGGCCGAGGTGCCGGTGGCGACGCCTGCGCGTGGCCTTCTTCTCCACCGGTGACGAGTTGCGCTCTCGGCCGGCGAGCCGCTGGGCAGCGGCTGCATCTACGACAGCAACCGCTACACCGTCTGGGGCATGCTGCAGCGCCTGGGCGTCGAGGCCATCGACCTGGGCATCGTGCCCGACGACCCGGCGGCCCTGCGCGCCGCCTTCGGCCACGCGGCGGCGCGGGCCGACGCGATCGTCACCTCCGGCGGTGTCAGCGTGGGCGAGGCCGACCACACCAAGCGTGTCATGGCCGAACTCGGCGAGGTGTTGTTCTGGCAGATTGCGATGCGGCCGGGCCGGCCTCTGGCGGTGGGCCGCATCGGCAACGCGATGCTGTTCGGGCTGCCGGGAAATCCGGTCGCGGTGATGGTCAGTTTCTACGCCTTCGTGCGCGATGCGCTGCTGCGCATGGCCGGCGCCACACCCTTTACGCTGCCGATGCTGCGCGCATGCAGCGTGGCGCCGATACGCAAGAAGCCGGGACGCACCGAGTACCAGCGCGGCTTCGTCGAACGCTCGGCCGACGGCGAATGGCGGGTGACGATCACCGGCGACCAGGGCAGCGGCATCCTGCGCAGCATGAGCGAAGCCAATGGCATGGTCGTGCTTCCGCACGACATGGGCCCCGTGGCGGCCGGCGAGGCAGTGGACGTGCTGCCTTTCGACGCGCTGGTGTAGACGCCCCCATCGCCGCGCCTGACCGAGGTCTGAACGACGGCGGCGCGGGGTATCCGTCAGTCGCCGGCGTGCGAATGCGCGAGCGGCGTCGCCGCCGGTCCGCCGTGCAGCGGGTCGTCGGCGGCCGGCGTCGAGATCTCACCAGGCACCGCCTTGCGCGCGAACAACGTGTACATCGTCGGCACGACGAACAGCGTCAGCAGCGTGCCCAGCGACATGCCGCCGACGATGACCCAGCCGATCTGCTGCCGGCTCTCGGCGCCGGCGCCGGTGGCCGTGGCCAGCGGCACGGCGCCGAGCACCATCGCCCCGGTGGTCATCAGGATCGGCCGCAGGCGCAGGCTGGAAGCCTCGATCACCGCGTCGCGCACGCTGCGCCCCTGCTGGCGCAACTGGTTGCTGAATTCGACGATCAGGATGCCGTGCTTGCTGATCAGCCCGACCAGCGTGATCAGGCCGATCTGCGAGTAGACGTTCAGCGTGCCGTCGCTCCAGCGCAGCGCCAGCAGCGCGCCCACCATCGACAGCGGCACCGCCAGCAGGATGATGAACGGGTCGACGAAGCTCTCGAACTGCGCTGCCAGTACCAGGAAGATGAACATCAGCGCCAGCACGAACACCAGGCCGAGCGCACCCGACGACGAGCGGAACTCGCGGCTGACGCCGTTCAGCTCGGTGGCATAACCGCTGGGCAGCACCTTGCGCGCGGTCTCGTCCATGAACTGCAACGCCTCGCCCAGCGCATAGCCCGGCGCCAGGTTGGCGGTGATCGACACCGAACGCCGCTGGTTGAAGTGGTTCAGCTCGCGCGGGCTCACCGCCTCGCGTACCTTGATCAGCGAACTGAGCGGCACCATCGCCTCGCCGCGGCCGCGCACGAACAGCTTCTCGATGTCCTCGGGCGTGGTGCGGCCACGGTCGGCGGTCTGCACGATCACGTCGTACTGGTCGGCGTCACGCTTGTAGCGCGTCACCGTGCGGCCGCCGAGCATCGTCTCGACCGTGCGTGCGACCGCGTCGACGCTGACCCCCATGTCCGCTGCCCGGGCACGGTCGACCTCGACGAAGATCTCGGGCTTGTTCAGCCGCAGGTCGGTGTCCGGTTGCACGAAACCGGGGTTCTTGGCCATCTCGGCCAGGAACTGCTGCGACACCCTGGCCAGGTTGTCGTAGCTGTCGCTGGTGACGATGACGTAGTTGATGGCGCGCTCGCGGAAACCCTGCCCCAGGCTCGGCGGCGTGATCGGAAAGGCCGTGACTCCCGGCAGCCCCTGGAACTGCGGCTGCAGGTCGCGCGCCAGCTGCTGCGTCGTGCGCGTGCGCTCGTCCCAGTCCACCGTGCGCAGGAAGGACACGCCCTGCGACACGGTCGGGTTGCCGGCGACGACGAACACGCGGTCGAACTCCGGATAGTTGCGGCCGATGTTCTCGATGGCCCGCAGGTAGCGCGCGGTGTACTCCAGCGTGGCGCCGTCCGGGGCGTTCACGGTGGCCAGGATCACCCCACGGTCTTCCAGCGGCGCCAGCTCGCTCTTGGCGTTCTTGTACAGCCACCAGCTGCCACCGGCGGCCGCGGCCATCACCAGCAGCACGATCCAGCGCTGCGTCAGCACCCAGCCGAGCAGACGCCCATAGCCGTCACCCAGGGCCACCAGCACACGCTCCATGCCGCGGTCGAAGCGGTTCGGCTTCGGGTTGTGGCGCAGCAGCTTGCTGCACATCATCGGCGTCAGCGTCAGCGCGACGAAGCCGGAAACGATCACCGCGCCGGCCAGCGTCAGCGCGAACTCGGTGAACAGCCGCCCCGTGCGACCCGGCGTGAAGGCCAGCGGCGCATAGACCGCAGCCAGCGTCAACGTCATCGCGACCACGGCGAAGGAGATCTCCTTCGCGCCCTTCAGCGCCGCCTGGAATGGCGACAGCCCTTCCTCGATGTGACGGAAGATGTTCTCGAGCACGACGATGGCGTCGTCGACCACCAGGCCGATGGCCAGCACCAGCGCCAGCAGCGTCAATGTATTGATGGTGAAGCCCGACGCCGCCATGATGCCGAAGGCACCGATCAGGCTGACCGGGATGGTGACCATCGGGATGATCGACGCGCGGATCGTGCGCAGGAACACGAACACCACCAGCGCCACCAGCACCACCGCCTCGGCAATGGTGTGATAGACCGACTTGACCGAGCGGTCGATGAAGATGGCGTTGTCGTTGGCCACCTGCACGGTGATGCCGGGCGGCAGCTCCGCCTGGATCTGCGGCATGATGTTGCGCACCGCGGCCGAGATCTCCAGTGGGTTGGCCGTGGCGTTGCGGATGATGCCGGCGCTGATCGACGGCACGCCGTTCAGCCGCACGCTGCTGCGCTCGCTGGCCGGCGCCTGCTCGATGCGCGCGACGTCGCGCATGCGGATGGTGTAGCCATTGACCGACTTCAGCGCGATGTCGGCGAACTGCGGCACGGTGTTCAGGTCGGTACGCGCGGTGACGCTGAACTCACGCTGCTGGCTCTCGATGCGACCGGCCGGCACCTCGAGGTTCTGCTTGCGGATCGCGTCCTCGACGTCCTGCACCGTCAGCTTGTAGGCCGCCAGCTTGTCGGGGTCGAGCCAGATGCGCATCGAGAACAGCCGGTCACCGTTGATCTGCACGTTCGACACGCCGGGCACCGTCTGCAGCCGCGGCTTGACGATGCGGTTGATGACGTCGGTCACTTCCAGCGGACTCAGCGTCTCGCTCGTGAAGGCCAGCCAGATGGTCGGCGTGGCGTCGGCTTCGACCTTGGCGATCACCGGTTCGTCGATCGCGTCGGGCAGACGCGCGCGCACGCGCGAGACGCGGTCGCGCACGTCGGCCGCCGCATCGTCGGGGTTCTTCTCGAGCTTGAAGCGGACCGTGATCTGGCTCTGCTCGGAGCGCGAGATCGAGGTGATGATGTCCACGCCGTCGATGCCGGCGATCGAGTCTTCCAGCGGCTTGGTGACCTGCGATTCGATCACCTCCGACGACGCACCGATCAGCTTCGTGGTGACCGTGACCACCGGCTCGTCGATGCGCGGGTACTCGCGCACCGACAGCCGGTCGAAGGACACCAGGCCGATGAGCAGGATCATCAGCGACATCACCGTCGCGAACACCGGCCGGCGGATCGAGATTTCGGACAGGCGCATGGCGTGCGGGCCTTCAGGACGACGGAGCGCGCGGCCCCGAGGCGGCGCCTGCCGGCCCGCGCGCGCCCGACGCGGCGGCGCCCGGTCCGCGCGGAGCACCGGCGCGGCTGATGTCGACCACCCTGATCGGCACGGCGTCGCCGCGCGTCAGCCTGGCCTGGCCGGCAGTGACCACCAGTTCGCCCGGCGCCAGGCCTTCCAGCACCTCCACCTTGCCGGGCAGGCGCAGGCCGATGCGCGCTTCCAGGCGCCGGGCCACCTTGCCGTCCGGCCCCTCGATCACCTTGAACAGGTACTGCTTGCCGCCCATCGGCACCAGCGCCTCCTCGGGCACGACCAGCGCGTTCTCGCGCTGCGCGAAGACGATGCGGGCGCGCGCGAACATGCCCGACTTCAGCACACCGTCGGGGTTGTCCAGCCGCGCACGCACGAGCAGCGAGCGGCCATTGGCATCGACCACCGAGTCCAGCGCATCGATACGGCCCGCGAAGCGCTGCCCCGGCAGGGCGTCCAAGGTCACGTCCACCGCCTGCCCGGTCTTGACCCGCGCGACGAAGCGCTCCGGCAGTCGAAACCCGACCAGCACCTGCGACAGATCCTCGATGCCCACCAGGTCGGCACCGTCCTTGACGTAGTCGCCGAGATTGACGTTGCGGATGCCGGCGATGCCGTCGAAGGGCGCGACGATGCGCATGCGCGCGAGCTGAGCCCTGGCCAGCGCGACCTGCGCCTCGGCCACTTCCAGCGCCGCGGCGCTCTGGTCGACCGCACTCTGGCTGACGAAGTTCTGCGCCACCAGTTCACGATTGCGCTGCAGATTGGTGCGTGCGATGCTGGCCTGGGCCTCCGACTGCTTCAACTGCGCCTGCTGCAGCGTGTCATCCAGCTGGACCAGCAATTGACCGCGCCGCACGCGCTGCCCGTCGCCGAAACCCAGCGCGGCGATGCGGCCGCTGACCTCGGGACGCAGCATCACGCCCTGACGCGACTGCAGCGAGCCGACCGCCTGGGCCTCGTCGGCCAGCGTGGTCACCTCGACCTTGCCGACCTCGACACTGACAGGGCCGCTGCCGGGCCCACCCGGCGCAGCGCCCGGCGCACCACCCGGCGTGGGGCGCGCCTGCGGCGCTGCGGCGCCGACACCGTCGGCCGGCGTGGTGCTCGCCGGCCTGTTCTGCCACCACCAGGCACCGAGCGCCAGCACTGCAATGCCCAACAAGGCCACCCATGTATGTACTTTTTTCAAGGTGCTGCCCCAAAGACCAGCGCGCACTGTAGCGGCCGGAGAGAAAACACGTCAGGCCCGGGTCAGGGGGCCGGCACGCCGCGGTTGGCGAGCGCGTCTGCCCTTTCATTGCCCGGATCGCCCGCGTGGGCCCTGACCCATTGCCATTCGACGCGGTGCTGCTGCACCAGCGCGTCCAGCCGCTGCCACAGATCGACATTCTTCACCGGCTTGTGGTCCGCGGTCTTCCATCCGCGGGCCTTCCAGCCGTGGATCCAGGTGCTGATGCCGTTGCGCAGGTACTGGCTGTCGGTATAGATGACGACGGCACATGGTTGGTTCAACGACGCCAGCGCCTCGATCGGCGCCGTCAGCTCCATGCGGTTGTTGGTCGTCAGGCGCTCGCCGCCGAACAGTTCCTTGGTGTGTTCGCCCGAGCGCAGCAAAGCGCCCCAGCCGCCAGGGCCCGGGTTGCCCTTGCAGGCGCCATCGGTGTAGACCACCACTTCCTTCATTCACAGATCTCCTCGGGCTGCCGCTGCCGGTTGGCCACGGCTGCGTTGGCCGTCCGCGCCTTGCGCGCCTCGTGCCGCGCCAGTCCGACCAGACGCATGCCGCGCACGCGCTTGACCGCGACCAGGAAGTACACGGCGCCGAACACCGGCCACCAGCGCTCGCCCACGCTTTCCATCCATGCACTGCGTTCCAGCCAGCGCAACGACTTGTAGGGTGGGCGGAAACAGCCGAAACGTCCGCCCTCCACTTCAAAGCTCAGCAGCCGCAGCCAGTCGCGCAGCCGCCAGTAACCCAGGAACTCACCGGACGGCGGCAGGAACAGTGCGCGCCGTGCCCCCAGGCCGACCGCACCCCGTGCGCGTCCCAGCCGCTGGCGCAGGCCCCACATGCTGGCCGGGTTGAAGCCGAGGATCATCACCCGCCCCTCGGGCACCAGCACCCGCTCCACCTCGCGCAGCGTGAGATGCGGGTCACGCGACAGCTCCAGTGCGTGGGGCAGCACGACCAGATCCAGACTCTGGTTCGGGAACGGCAGCGCGTCGAAGTCGCACTGCAGCGCGGCGCCGGATTCCATCGGCAGGCTGCGCAGGTCCTCGTCGACCGGCGGCGGCGCCGTCACCGGCTCGGCCGCCTGGCCCTCGGTGGCCAACCAGCGATGGGGCATGCGATTGGCGCGCAGGCCCTGCAGCGACGGCAGCCCGAGCTGCAGTGCGTGGTAACCGAACACGTCGGTCACCGCATGATCGATCTGTTGCTGTTCCCAACGCAGCAGACACTGGCCGGGAGGTGTCCGCAGCCAGGAGCTCAACTCTATAATCGATGCCTCGACTTCCATGACGACGACAGCCACTCCCGCCTTCGGACAGGACGTCCTGCGCAATGCAGGTCGTGCCGCCGCAAATGCCCGCATGCCGAGACATGCAGGCCTCCCGCGAATCGCGGCGATTCTAGTGGCCCGCTCATCTCCCAACATGCCTGCCGCGTCGCGGCCGAAGCTGCGATGAGTTGCGCCGGCTCGGGCCTGCGCAGCGGCCTCGGCCGGTTCCTCGGTGCCCTCGTCGCCACGGCGGTGCTGCTGGCGGCCACGGGCTGCGCCACGCCGCCCGCGGAACCGGCCTCGCCTGTCGCGGCATCTGCGCCGCAACCTGTCGCCGCCGCGGCTTCGGCGCCCGCCTCGGCGCCGAGGCCGTCAGCGGGAGCGTCGCAGGCCGGCACCCAGCCCTACCTGTTCGCGCTCGACCCGCTGCGGCCCTCGGTCATCATCGATGGCGACGAGGACGGCGCTCGCGCAGACCTGTGGATCCGCGTGCGCAAGGGCTTCGCGATGCCCGATCTGCAGAACACGCTGGTCGTGAAGTGGGAGCAGTGGTACTCGTCCCGTCCTGACTACGTGCAGCGCATGACCGAGCGCGGCGGCCGCTACCTGTTCTACGTGGTCGAGGAGATTCAGAAGCGCGGCATGCCCGCCGAACTGGCACTGCTGCCGTTCGTGGAAAGCGCCTTCAACCCGCAGGCGATGTCGGTGGCGCGGGCCTCGGGCATGTGGCAGTTCATGCCGGCCACGGGCAAGGACTTCGACCTGAAGCAGAACCTGTTCCGCGACGACCGGCGCGACGTGCTGGCCTCGACGCGGGCCGCACTCGACTATCTGCAGATGCTCTACGGCCAGTTCAACGACTGGCAGCTCGCACTGGCCGCCTACAACTGGGGCCAGGGCAATGTGCAGCGCGCGGTGGAGCGCAACCTCAAGGCGGGGCAGCCGGCCACCTACGAGGCGTTGCGCATGCCCGAAGAGACGCGCAACTACGTCCCCAAGCTGCAAGCGGTGAAGAACATCATCCTGCGGCCTCAGGACTATGCGATCGTGCTGCCGCCGCTGGAGAACCACCCCTATTTCCTGACGGTGCCGATCACCAACGACATCGACGTCGCAGTGGCGGTCAAGCTGGCGGGCGTGTCGCTCGACGAGTTTCAGCAGCTCAACCCGCAGATGAACAAGCCGGTGATCCTGGCCGCCGGGACGCCGCAGGTGCTGCTGCCCTACGACAACGCCACGCTGTTCGTGAAGAACCTGCGTGCGCACCGGGCGCCGCTGGCCACCTGGACTGCCTGGGTGGCACCAGCGACGCTGAAGCCGGCCGATGTGGCCAAGCAGGTGGGCATGAGCGAGGCCGAACTGCGCAACGTGAACCGCATTCCGCCTCGCATGCTGGTCAAGGCCGGCTCCACGCTGCTCGTGCCGCGCAGCCCGCATCGGTCGGAAGACGTGTCGGTGAACGTCGCCGACAGCGCGATGATGCTGCTGGCACCTGAACCGGCGCCCGGTCGCCGCATCAGCTTCAAGGCCGGCAAGACAGGCGACTCGGTGGCCGCGGTGGCCAAGCGCTACCGCGTCAGCGCCGACAACGTCGCTTCATGGAATGGCGTATCGCCGCAAGCCCGGTTCCTGCCGGGTCAGACGATCATCGTGATGCAGGCGACGCCGGCGGCGAAAGCGGGGAAGCGATCCGCACCGCGCGCGGAGCCCGGGCCGCGGGTACAGGCCAAGGCCCAGTCCACGCCGGCGCGAGCCTCCTCCGCCGTCAAGCCGGCCAGCAACCGCTCGCCGTCCAGGGTCGCCTCGTCGAAGTCGGACTCGCAGCTGTAGTCGGTGACTCTGGTCGCCGACTGTCAGCGCCGGTCGACCAGCGCGTGGGCGATGGTGCCCAGATCCACGTACTCCAGTTCACTGCCCGCAGGCACGCCACGCGCCAGACGCGTGACCTTGAGGCCGCGCGCCCGCAGCGCCTCACCGAGTGCATGGGCCGTCGCCTCGCCTTCGGCGCTGAACCCGGTGGCCAGGATGACTTCCTCGACCACGCCGTCACCGGCGCGCTCGAGCAACTGACGGGCGCCGATGTCGCCGACACCCACCCCGTCGAGCGGACTGAGCCGCCCCATCAGCACGAAGTACAGGCCGCGGTAGCTGCCGCTGCGCTCCAGCGCCGCCTGGTCGGCCGGCGACTCGACCACGCACAGCAGTCGTGCATCGCGCGTCGAGTCGTCGCAGGTGGTGCAGATGCGATGCTCGGTGAACGTGTGGCAGCGCTCGCAATGCCGCATCCGCGACAGGGCCTGCTGCAGGGCCTGCGCCAGCCGCTCGGCACCGGCGCGGTCGTTCTGCAGCAGGTGGTAAGCCATGCGCTGCGCCGACTTCTGGCCGACGCCCGGCAGGCGGCGCAGCGCATCGATCAGCCCCTCGAGGCTGGCTTCGGCCATGCGCGCTTCAGAACGGCAGCTTCATGCCCGGCGGCAACGGCAGGCCGGCGGTCAACTTGCCCATCTTCTCCTGGCTCACGGCCTCGGCCCGACGCACGGCGTCGTTGAAGGCGGCAGCCACCAGGTCCTCGAGCATGTCCTTGTCGTCGCCGAGCAGGCTGGGGTCGATGGCGACACGGCGGACGTCGTGCTTGCAGGTCATCACGACCTTGACCAGGCCGGCGCCGGACTGGCCCTCGACCTCGATCGAGCCCAGTTCCTCCTGCGCGCGCTTCATGTTCTCCTGCATCGCCTGCGCCTGCTTCATCAGGCCGGCCAGCTGGTTCTTCATCATGGTGTGTGTCCTCTTCGGGTTCAGATCGGCTTGATCGAGCCGGGAACGATGCGCGCACTCTTGAATTGCGCCATCAGGTCAAGCACCAGCGGGTCGCTGCGGATCGCCGCCTCGGCCTGCTGCTGGCGGCGCTCGCGTTCGGCCGCATCGCGCCGCGCCGGCGAATCCTGCGGCACGCGCTTGTGCAGCATCAGTTGCAATGCTTCGCCCAGCTCGGCCCTGAGCGCCGCAGCCAGCTTGTCGCGCAGCGCATCGCTGCGCAGCGAATCGCGTTCCACCCACAGGTGCCACGTCGGCGGCTGCGTCTCGGTGTCGATCCGCTCCAACCCGGCCTGCTGCGCCAGTTCTCGCAGCAACGCGACCACGGTGCCGCCGGCCACCAGGCGAGCGACGATCGCCGCCCAGCGTTCACCCAGGGGCGTGGGCTCGAACGCCAGCGGCGCGCTGCCCGCTGGCGACGGCGCCGCCGCAGGCATCGGCGAGTCCACGGACTGCGCCGTGGACGACAAGGGGGCTTGAGCGGCGACGACCAGCGTCGGCGGCGGCGGTGCGCGCAAGGCAGCGCTGCCTGCACCGCCCTGCGTGGGCGTGTCGGGCTCCGGCGGCGGAACTTCGTCCAGCCACGGCGGCGGCTCGGGCTGGCGTGCCGCCGGCCGTTCGGCCTCGCGCGGCACGTTCGCGCGGCGCGCGCCCGGCGCAGGCACCGACGGGCTCTCCCGCGTGGCGGACGGCACCGAGGACGGCGCCGGCGCCGCGACGGGTGCCGCGACGGGTGCGGCCACGGAACCACCGGCCGGCGCAAACGCCAGCATGCGCAGCAGCACCATCGTCATCGCGCTGTACTCGTCGGCCATCAGGTGCAACTCGCCGCGGCCCTGCAGCACGATGCTGTACAGCAACTGTGTCTCGTCGGCCGGCAGCACCGCGGCCAGGCGCACCGCGTCCGCCAGGTCCGGGTCCGTCGCGTCGAGCGCACCCGGCACGGCCTGGGCGACTGCCATGCGCTGCAGCAGCACGGCCATGCTCTCCAGCGTGCCGTCCGCCGACAGGCCCGATTGCCGCAGCACGTCCAGCCGCTGCAGCAGCCCGGTCCCGTCGCGGCGCGCCAGCGCCTCCACCAGCGCAGCCGCATGGCCCTGATCGACCGCACCGAGCATCGCGCGCACGCCGGCTTCCTCGAGCCGACCGCCGCCATAGGCGATGGCCTGGTCGGTCAGCGACAGTGCGTCGCGCATCGAGCCGCGCGCCGCTCGTGCCAGCAGGCGCAGCGAAGGCGCGTCGAAGGCCACGCTTTCAGCCTGCAGCACGTGCTGCAGATGCTGCAGCACCACCTCTGGGGCCATCGGCCGCAGATTGAACTGCAGGCAACGGCTCAACACCGTCGGCAGCATCTTCTCCGGGTCGGTGGTGGCCAGCACGAACTTCAGGTACTCGGGCGGCTCCTCCAGCGTCTTCAGCAGCGCGCTGAATGCGTCCTTCGTCAGCTGGTGCGCCTCGTCGATCATGAAGACCTTGAAGCGCCCGATGCTGGGCTTGTAGGCCGCCCGCTCGAGCAGCTCGCGCGCCTCGTCGATGCCGCGGTTCGAGGCCGCGTCGAGCTCGACGTAGTCCATGTAACGGTCTTCGTCGATCTCGACGCAGGCGCTGCACACGCCGCAGGGCGTGGCGGTGATGCCGCCGCGGCCGTCAGGGCCGGTGCAATTGAGGCTCTTGGCCAGGATGCGCGACACCGTCGTCTTGCCGATGCCGCGCGTGCCGGTGAAGAGGTAGGCATGGTGCAGACGCTGCTGCTGCAACGCGTTGCTCAACGCGCGCACCACGTGCTCCTGCCCCACCATCTGCTCGAAGCTGCGAGGCCGGTACTTGCGGGCGAGCACGACGTAGGACATGCGCTTCATTCTACGGGCCACCCCCGGGCCGGATACCGTCGGTACCGGATAATGCGGACGCATGAACAGCCCTGCCAGCACTCCGGCGGACAGCCCGCTCAGCTACCGCCAGGCCGGCGTCGACTACGACCTGATCGACCCGCTGAAAGTGGCCGCGCAGCGCGCCGCCGCCGCCACCGCGGGCCATCTGAGCGGTCACGGCTTCGCCGAGGTGCAGGCCTCGCGCGGCGAGTCCGCCTACGTCGTTGATGTCGGCCCCTTCTACCTGGCCAGCATCGTCGAATGTCTGGGTTCCAAGGCACTGGTGGCCGACGAGATGGCGCGTCTCACCGGCCGCAGCTACTACGACGCGATTGCGCAGGACACGATCGCCATGGCGATCAACGACCTGATCACCGTCGGCGCCACGCCGCTGGTGGTACAGGCCTACTGGGCCGCAGGGGGGTCCGACTGGTTTGGTGACGCCGAGCGCGCCCGTGCGCTCGTGGACGGCTGGAAGCGGGCCTGCGACCACTGCCAGGTGGCCTGGGGCGGCGGCGAGACGCCGGCGCTGGCAGGCATCGTCGAAAGCGGGCGCATCGACCTCGCCGCCTCGTGCACCGGCCTGGTCAACCCGAAGCCGCGGCTGACGCTCGGCGACAAGCTGGGGCCGGGTGATGCCATCGTGCTGCTGGCCTCCAGCGGCATCCATGCGAATGGGCTGAGTCTGGCGCGCAAACTCGTCGAACGGCTGCCGCAGGGTTACCTGAGCCCGGTCCGGCCAGGCCTGAGCTACGGCGATGCGCTGCTCGCGCCGACGTTGCTGTATTCGCCAGTGACCGAAGCGCTGTTCCGCGCCGGCATCACGCCGCACTATGCGTCGAACATCACCGGACACGGCTGGCTCAAGCTGCTGCGGCATCCGAAGCCGCTGCGCTACCGGGTGCACACGATGCCGCACGTGCCGCCGGTGCTGGGCTTCATCCAGCAGCATGCGCAGATGGACGATCACGAGGCCTACGGCACGCTGAACATGGGCGCCGGCTTCGCGCTGTTCGTGCCGGCCGGTCAGGCCGAACGCGCCGTGCAGGTGGCCACCGAACAGGGAATCGCCGCCACGCTGGCCGGCACGGTCGAAGCCGGCGACAAGGAACTCGTCGTCGAGCCGCTGGGCCTGCGCTTCGGCGGCGATGAACTGCAGCTGCGCTGAGCCGGTCGCCTACAATCGCCGGCGACGGGCCTCCTCGCATGGAAGCGCGGCCAACCGGGTCAGGTCGGGAACGAAGCAGCCCTAACCGTTGTGACCAGTGCCGAGGTCAGGCTCGTCACCCATCGATCTCCGCGCGCGGGCCCTCTTGGCGCCGTGGCGTTGCACGTAGCGCCGCCGCCGCCAACGCATCCTGCAGATCCCGCGTCGTGATCTGCAGCGCCCGCCCGTAACGCTGGGCCACGCGGCGCAGCAGCAATGTCCGCCGGCTGTCATTGAACTCCAGCGCGTCCGCGGCCTCGTTGGCACAGCTGGCCACGGCGCGCAGCATGTCGTCGTCATGTTCGATCGCGCGGGGCGTGGTGGCCATCGGCAGGCGGCGCGCCATGTGCAGTACCGCCTCGTCCAGCCCCCAATGACGCAGCACGGCCGCGCCCAGCGCGTCGATGTCCGCGCCCAGCACCGCGTACGAAGCCGCCTGTTCGCTCATGCCGGGCTCTTCCGCATCTCCGGGATTCTCGGGCGGCGCGGGGCGCATCAGACGCTGGATCTGCAGCCACTCCTCCGGGAAGTGGTACGGCACGATCAGGCGCCCCACCTGCTGCAGCAGCGTGATCAGCAGCACCACCTCCGCGTCGTAGCCGGCAGG
>JBGAII010000029.1:0-19088 GCA_044225625.1 Rubrivivax sp. | reverse complement strand
ACCTCCGCGTCGTAGCCGGCAGGCCGCAGTCGCTGCGCGATGCGGCCGGCCAGACGCGCCCGATCGATGCGTTCGCGCAGCGGCGCCGTCAGCCCCTCCGGCAAGGCACCGGGCCACACGCGCAACCCGAGGGCGACCCGGCGCACCCCCTCCAGCCCCAGCATCGCGATGGCGCGACGCACGGTCAGCACCGACCCGTTGCCGGCCGCCTGCAGACTGCGCACCTGCGTGCCATTGGCGGCGCGCAGCAGTTCGAAGGCCAGCGCGGGATCCTGCACCGCCAGTTCGGCCAGTTCGTTGGTCCGCTCCCGATCCATCGACATCAGCCTGGACACACGCTCCGCATGGTCGGGCTGTGCAGGCAATGCACCCACGCTGTGCAGCCGCTCCTGCAGCAGCGCCAGCGGCTCGCTGCCGGCATGGCCCTCGGCCTGCAACCAGCCCTCGAGCGCACGGGCCATCGCACGGGCACTGCGATAGCGTTGCCGCGGCTGGCGATCGGTGCTGCGGTTGGCCATCGCCCGCACCGCGTCCGGCACCGGCAGCGGCGTGCTCCACGGCAGCCGGACCATCTCCCTGCCCGCCGGCGGCAGGCGATCGGCGAGCGCCATCAGGTCCGGCTCGTCCAGCGCTGGCCGGCCGCACAGCATCTGGTGCAGCAGCAGCCCGGCGCCAAGCACGTCGTGGCGGGCGGCCTCGCGTTGTGCATGCAACTGCAGGGCGTCCATGCTGGTGCGCTCGTTCTGCGCCGCCGCTGGAGGCATGCCGGCCAGTTCGAGACCCATCCAGCGCAGCACCTGACCCGACTCGCCCAGCAGCAGCATGAAGGGCTGCACGTCGCCGTGCACAACGCCGCCATCATGCGCATAGGCCAGTCCGGCCAGCGCGCCGCCCAACAATTGCGCCGCTTCCAGCGCCGGCATCACTGCGGCGCGCAGGCGGTCGGCCAGCGTCTCGGTCTGCGGCTCGTCGTAGAACACGTAGGGCCAGCGCTCCCGCGTGCCGATCTCGGCCGGATGGGCCAGGTTGGGGTGGACCAGACGGGCCGCACGCCGAACCTGAGCCTCCCACTGCTGCAGTGCCGCTGCACCTGGCGGTTGGACACGCGGCATGGCCAGCACGCCTGGTCGCGCCCCTCGCGAATCGAGCACGCGCCACACCATGCTGCGCCGACTGCGGCCGAGCAACTGGAGCAGTTGGAAGGGCCCGAACTGGCGTAGCACCGCGCTGTCGCCGGCCGCAGCCGGCGCCGTGGTGGGATGCTCGTGGGAGTGCACGCGGTGGAATCGGTTGTCCGTCGATTGGACCTCGGCCGGCGCTGCGCAATGACGCAATCTGCAGCACGAAACAGGTCTTGTTTGCAGGCCGCGCGGCACACGGCCCCAGGACCGACGGGCATGGGACCGTTGTGTCAGAATCTTCGCGTATCGCCTGCGCCTGTCGCGGGCAGCGGAGGCTTCCACAATGAGCAGCGAACTGATCAAGCACGTTTCCGATGCGTCCTTCGACAGCGACGTCATCCAGTCCGACAAGCCCGTGCTCGTGGACTACTGGGCCGAATGGTGCGGCCCCTGCAAGATGATCGCCCCGATCCTCGACGAGGTGTCGAAGACCTACGACGGCCGGCTGCAGGTCGCGAAGATGAACGTCGATGAAAACCGCGACGTGCCAGCGCGTTTCGGCATCCGCGGCATACCCACGCTGATGCTGTTCAAGGGTGGTGAACTCGCCGCCACGAAGGTGGGCGCGCTGTCGAAGGCACAGTTGACGGCCTTCCTCGACGGTCATCTATAATCCGCTTCAATGGGTGATTGCCGCGGTTGACGCCGCTCGCCATCACCGTTTGAATCGCCACCACGCACCGACCGACCGCCTCGACGGCGAGTCCCTGGCCGGTGGGCTCGTGGATTCGGCCTGAAACTCCAGCGCTTCGCACTGCATGTTTGTCGCCCGTTGCGGGTGGCTCTCCGGTGGATGCCGCGCTGCAGCGTTTGAGGTCGAATGACCGGCGCGTCCCTTGGCAGGGCGCGCCCCGTGTTGCCGGGAACCCAACCCATGCACCTTTCCGAACTGAAGGCCTTGCACGTCTCCAAGCTGATTGCCATGGGCGAGCAGTTGGAGATCGAGAACGTCAGCCGCCTGCGCAAGCAGGAGCTGATGTTCGCGATCATGAAGAAGCGCGCCAAGGGCGGCGAGCAGGTCTTCGGCGACGGCGTGCTGGAGGTGCTGCCCGACGGTTTCGGCTTCCTGCGTTCGCCGGACACGAGCTACATGGCGAGCACCGACGACATCTACCTGTCGCCCAGCCAGATCCGCCGCTTCAACCTGCACACCGGCGACATGGTCGAGGGCGAGGTACGTGTGCCCAAGGACGGCGAACGCTACTTCGCGCTGGTCAAGGTCGACCGCGTCAACGGCGTCACGCCCGAGGAGAGCAAGCACAAGATCATGTTCGAGAACTTGACGCCGCTGTTCCCGAAGGAACAGTTCAAGCTCGAACGCGACAACATCAAGGGCGAAGAGAACATCACCAGCCGCATCATCGACCTGATCGCGCCCATCGGCAAAGGCCAGCGCGCGTTGCTGGTGTCGCAGCCGAAGAGCGGCAAGACGGTGATGATGCAGCACTTCGCGCACGCCATCGTCGCCAACTACCCCGACGTGCACCTGATGGTGCTGCTGGTCGACGAGCGGCCCGAGGAAGTGACCGAGATGCAGCGCACCGTGCGCGGCGAGGTCATCAGTTCCACCTTCGACGAACCGGCCGCGCGCCACGTGCAGGTGGCCGAGATGGTGATCGAGCGCGCCAAGCGGCTGGTCGAGATGAAGAAGGACGTGGTGATCCTGCTGGATTCGATCACCCGCCTGGCCCGCGCGTACAACAACGTGCTGCCCAGCTCCGGCAAGGTGCTGACGGGTGGCGTGGACGCCAACGCGCTGCAGCGGCCGAAGCGCTTCTTCGGTGCCGCGCGCAACATCGAGGAAGGCGGCAGCCTGACCATCATCGGCACCGCGCTGATCGACACCGGCAGCCGCATGGACGAGGTCATCTACGAAGAGTTCAAGGGCACCGGCAACTGCGAGATCTATCTCGACCGCCGCATGTCCGAAAAGCGCGTCTATCCGTCGATCCTGCTGAACAAGAGCGGCACGCGGCGCGAGGAGTTGCTGCTCAAGCCGGAGATCCTGCAGAAGACCTGGATCCTGCGCAAGCTGCTGTATCCGATGGACGAGATCGAGGCAATGGAGTTCATCCTCGAGAAGATGAAGGCCACGAAGAACAACCTCGACTTCTTCGACATGATGCGTCGCGGCGGCTGAGGCCGGCCGCGTGGCTGGGTTAGAATGCGCGGTTTCCCGCAACAGGCAAGTGCGCCAAATTCAGAGGGCGTGGCTACCGCAACCGAGCGCTGAGGTTTTCCGATGAAAGAAGGCATCCATCCCGAGTACCGCGACGTCTGCTTCGTGGACCTGTCGAACGGCTTCAAGTTCGTCACCCGTTCCTGCGTCACCAGCAAGGAAACGACGAAGATGGACGACGGCCGCGAACTGCCGCTGATCAAGCTGGAAACCACCAGCGAGACGCATCCGTTCTATACGGGCACGCAGAAGAGCGTGGACAGCCTGGGTGGCCGCGTCGAGAAGTTCCGCAACAAGTTCGCCCGCATCGGCAGCGCGAAGAAGTGAGGGCTCGACCCTCCGCAACAAGGCAGCCCCGGCTGCCTTTTTTGTTGCCCGACGCGCCGCTCGCCGACTCGGGCATCATGCCGCGGTGAACACGCCCTCCCCGGCCCTGGTGACGCAACGCGCGGCGCGGCGCATGCCGCGCTGGGCATTGCTGCTGCTGTGCGCCGCCTACGTGTTGCCGGGACTGTTCGCTCGCGAACCGTGGCGTCATGCGGACATCACCGCCTTCGGCTACATGCTCAGCCTGGCCGAGGGCCGAAGCGCGTGGCTGTCGCCCTCGCTCGGAGGCATTCCGACAGAAACTGCGCTGTTTCCGTACTGGCTCGGCGCGGGCTTCATCCAGATGCTGTCGCCGTGGGGCGACCCAGCCTTCGCCGCGCGCGTGCCTTTCGGCCTGCTGCTGGCGCTGGTCCTGGCGCTGACGTGGTACAGCGCCTATCACCTGGCGCGCACCGAGGCCGCGCAACCGGTGGCCTTTGCCTTCGGCGGCGAGGCGGAGCCGGTGGATTACGCACGCGCCATTGCCGATGCCGCCGTACTGGCGCTGATCGCCTCGCTGGGCCTGCTGCAGCTGGGGCACGAAACCACGCCGGAGATCGCGCAACTCTTCGGTGTCAGCTTGTACCTGTGGGCCATGGCCGCGGCGCCCTTCAGGCGCTGGCGCGCCCGCCTCGGCGCCGTCGCCGCACTGGTGATCCTCGCCGGCAGCGGAGCACCCTTCGTCGCGCTGGCCATCGGCACCGTCGGGAGCGTGCTGCTGTGGCGTTCGACCTATGCGCAGGTGCGTGGCATGGCAGCCTGGACCGTGCTCGGCACCCTGCTCTCGGCCCTGATGGCCTGGGCACTGCACCTGTGGCACTGGTGGGTCGACTTCGGCGTCGATGCCGCGCAGTTGCTGCAGATCGGCCGCCTTTGGCTCTGGTTCATGTGGCCGGCCTGGCTGCTGGCGCTGTGGACGCTGTGGCGCTGGCGGCGCCACCTGCAGCATCGCCATGTCTCGGTGCCGCTGGTGATCGTCGCGATCGCGCTGCTTTGCAGCTTCGGCATGGGCGGCTCGGACCGCGCGCTGATGCTCGGCCTCCCTGCCCTGGCGGTGCTGGCGGCCTTTGCGCTGCCAACGCTGAACCGCAGCACCACGGCAGGCATCGACTGGTTCTCGATGATCCTGTTCACGCTGCTGGCAGGCGCGCTATGGGTCATCTACCTGTCGGTCCAGTTCGGTGTGCCCGTCAGGCCTGCGGCCAACGTGCAGAAGCTCGCCCCCGGGTTCACGCCGCAGTTCTCCGCGCTGCCGCTGCTGATCGCATTGGCAGCGACCGCCTGCTGGATCTGGCTGGTCCGCTGGCGCACCGGGCGCCATCGCGAAGCGCTGTGGAAGAGCCTGGTATTGCCGGCCGGCGGCGTCGCGTTGTGCTGGCTGCTGCTGATGACGCTGGGCCTGCAGATCGTGGACTACGCACGCAGCAACCGACCGCTCGCGCAACGCCTGGCAAAGCACATCCCGAAGAACGAATGCATCGCGTCGGCCGGCCAGCCACTGTCGATGGTCGCCGCGCTCGAGTTCTACGGCGACTATCGTGTCGACGCCCGACACGACGCGGCCACCACGGCGTGCAACTACCTGATCCGTACGCAACCCGTCGGCAGAACGCTGCCTCCTCCGGAGGGCTGGCTGCTGGTCGCACGGGAGCGGCGGCCCACGGACCGCAACAACCTGACGTCGGTCTACCGGCGCGCGGCGCCGTAGCCGGCCCTCAGGACCAAGCGCCGGGCAGCCTCACGACGTGGACTCGGCACTCGCCGGCGTGGCAGGCGCTGGTGCCGCAGGGCGGACGCGCGAGGGCGGAAGCAGCATGCGGAAGGTCGAGCCCTTGCCCGGCTCGCTCTCGATCTGGATCTCGCCGCCGTGGCGCTGGACCACGTGCTTGACGATCGACAGCCCGAGGCCGGTGCCGCCGGTGTCGCGCGAGCGGCTGCCGTCGACGCGGTAGAAGCGTTCGGTCAGCCGCGGCAGGTGCTCGCGCGCAATACCGATACCGGTGTCACACACCTGCAGCGCACCCCAGCCGTCGGCCTGCAACGTCCACCGCACGTCGATGCGGCCGCCGTCAGGCGTGTAGCGCACGGCATTGAACACCAGGTTGTTGAGCGCACTTTGCAGCTCCGCCTGGTTGCCGGCGATCTGCGCGCCTTCGCCGCCGTCGAACTGCAGTTCATGCCTGCCGGCCGACAGCGCCGTCGCGTCGGCGCAGGCGCGCTCCAGCAGCTCGGCCACACTGGTCCAGCGGTCGGTCGGTGGCCGCGGGCTGCCTTCCAGCTGGGCCAGTGTCAGCAGATCGGCGACCAAATCCTGCATGCGCTGGGCCTGCGCGCTCATCAGTGCCAGCACGCGCTGGCGCTCGGCCTCCGTCAACGGCAGCTGGCTCATCGTTTCGACGAAGCCCGCCAGCACCGTCAACGGCGTGCGGATCTCGTGCGACACATTGGCGACGAAGTTGCGCCGCATGGTCTCGGCACGTTCCCGCTCGGTGATGTCCTGCGTCAGCACCAGCTTCAGGCCGTCGGCGTAGGGCTGCACCAGCACCGACAGACGGCTGCCCTTGGTGCCGGGAAAGACCACGGCCTGCTCCACCGGTCCGGACACCAGATGCTCGACGAAAGCCGGGGCGCGCACGAGGTTGGTCACCGGCTGGGCGATATCGCGCTGCGGATCCAGGCCCAGATGGTCGGCCGCCACCCGGCTGCACCAGGTGATCTGGTGGCGCGCATCCAGCAGCAGCACACCGATCGGCGAGGCTTCCACCGCCGCCAGGAACTGTGTCAGCCGCTGGCGTTCGTGTTCGACCTGGCGCTCTCGCCGCCGCAGCAGCTTCTCGCTCAGGTAACTCAGTTCGCCCCAACGGCCGGTGTCGGCCGGCGGCGCACCGCTCGCATCGCTGCGCAGCCAGGCGAGCAGCCGCGAGGCCTTCAGAAAGTCGGCGATCTGCAGCGACACCAGGACCAGCACCGCGCTACCCAGCACGCCGGCGATCACGGAGCCGCTCCACCAGCCGAGCAGCAAGCCGCCCGCGATGCTGAGCAGCAACGCCCCAGCCACCGCTCCCAGACGCAGCAGCCGACTGCCCATCAGCCGCGCGACATCTCAGGCCGATGCAGCGGGCGCGTGTTCGCTGATGCGATAGCCGGCGCCGCGCACGGTTTCGACCAGATGCGCAGCCTGCACCGCAGACAGCGCGTCGCGCAGTCGCTTGACGTGTACGTCCACCGTGCGCTCTTCGATGAACACATGGTCACCCCAGACCCGATCGAGCAATTGAGCCCGAGTATGCACGCGCTCCGGGTGCGTCATCAGGAAGTGCAGCAGCCTGAACTCGGTCGGTCCGAGTCGCACCTCATGGGAGGCATCGCCAATGCGCCGCGTCACGCGCCGCGTCGCCGGGTCCAGGCGCAGGTCGGCCACCTCGACGGCCGCGTCCAGCGTCTGCGGTGCCTTGCGGCGCAGCACGGCGCGGATGCGCGCCATCAGCTCGTTGGTCGAGAAGGGCTTGGCCAGATAGTCGTCGGCGCCCGCATCGAGGCCGGCGATCTTGTCGGTCTCCTCGGCGCGCGCCGTCAACATGATGATCGGCAGCGCCCGCGTGCGCGCCGCGCCGCGCCACTCGCGCGCCAGCGACAAGCCGCTCTGGCCTGGCAGCATCCAGTCGAGCACCACCAGGTCGGGCAGCACCGCATCGATCGCGATCTGCGCCTGGCGCGCGTCGGCCGCCACCGTGACTTCGTGCCCCGCATGGCGCAGGTTGATCGCTACCAGTTCAGCGATCGCCGACTCGTCCTCGACGATCAGGATCTTGGCCATGCCGTTGCCCTATCGCACCATCGATTCGACCGAGTCGATCGGGTTGTGCCGCACGTCGGTGCCCTTGACCACGTAGATCACCGCTTCGGCCAGGTTCTTCGCATGGTCGCCCACGCGTTCGATGGCCTTGGCCACGAACACCAGGTCAATGCTGGCCGAGATGGTGCGCGGGTCTTCCATCATGAAGGTGATCAGCTTGCGGATCAGGCCCTCGAACTCCTGGTCGATCTGGTCGTCGGACTTCAGCACCTCCAGCGCCTTGTTGACATCCAGCCGGGCGAAGGCGTCGAGCGCCTTGCGCAACTGGTTCACCGCCAGGTTCGACTCGTAGTCCAGATCGGCCAGCAGCAGCCGCAGCCGGCTCGACACGCCGGCATCGATCAGCCGCTGCACCGTGCGCGCGATGCGCGCGGCCTCGTCGCCGCCGCGCTCGAGGTTGGCAATGGCCTTGGAGATGGCGACCAGCAGGCGCAGGTCGCGCGCCGTGGGCTGGCGCCGCGCGATGATCGTCCACAGATCGTTGTCGATCTCGACCTCCATCGCGTTGACGCGTTCCTCGGCCACCAGCACCTGCTGCGCGGTCTCGTGGCTCATGTGGGACAGCGCGTAGACCGCCTGCCCGACCTGGGATTCGACCAGCCCGCCCATCTCCAGCACGCGGGTGGAGATTGCGCTGAGCTCGGCGTCGAACTGCGATGACAGATGCTTGTCGCTCATGGGTGACCTTTCAGCCGAAGCGTCCGGTGATGTAGTCCTCGGTGTCCTTCTTCTTCGGGCTCATGAACAACTGGTCGGTGGCGCCGAACTCGACCAGATCGCCCAGGTACATGTAGGCGGTGTAGTCCGAGCAGCGCGCGGCCTGCTGCATGTTGTGCGTGACGATGGCCACCGTGTAGTCGGACTTCAGCTCGTGGATCAGCTCCTCGATCTTGCCGGTCGAGATCGGATCCAGCGCGGAACAAGGTTCGTCGAGCAGCAGCACCTCGGGCTTCACGGCGATGCCGCGCGCGATGCAAAGGCGTTGCTGCTGCCCGCCCGACAGGCCCGAACCGCTCTGGTTCAGCTTGTCCTTGGTCTCGGTCCACAGCGCAGCCTTCTTCAGCGCCCACTCGACGCGTTCGTCCATCTCGTCGCGCGACAGCGTTTCGAACAGGCGCACGCCGAAGGCGATGTTGTCGTAGATCGACATCGGGAACGGCGTCGGTTTCTGGAAGACCATGCCGACCTTGGCACGGATCAGCGTCACGTCGTCCTTGCTGGCCAGGATGTTCTGTCCATCGAGGTTGATCTCACCCTCCGCACGCTGCTCAGGATAGAGCTCGAACATGCGATTGAAGGTGCGCAGCAAGGTGCTCTTGCCGCAGCCGGACGGCCCGATGAACGCCGTCACCTTGCGCTCGGGAATGTCCAGGTTGATGTTCTTCAGCGCCTTGAATCCACCGTAGTAGAAGTTCAGATTGCGCACCGATACCTTCACCTTCTCGGTGACAGGAAGTTCGACCTTGACGTCCATGCTCGGACCCCTCTTCTCAGTGCTTGTTCTTGAACAGGATGCGCGCCAGGATGTTCAGCAGCAGCACCCCCAGCGTGATGAGGAACACACCCACCCAGGCCAGTTGCTGCCAGTTCTCGTAGGGGCTCATCGCGAACTTGAAGATCGTCACCGGCAAGCTGGCCATCGGCTGCGTCAGATCGCTGGTCCAGAACTGGTTGGACAGCGCGGTGAACAGCAGCGGCGCCGTCTCGCCAGCAATACGAGCCAGCGCCAGCAGGATGCCGGTGATCACGCCAGCGCGCGCGGCCTTCAGCGTCACCGACGAGATGACCTTCCACTTCGGCGTGCCCAGCGCATAGGCGGCTTCCCGCAGCGCATTCGGGATCAGCGCCAGCATGTTCTCGGTGGTGCGGATCACCACCGGAATGACGATCAGCGCCAACGCCAGGATGCCGGCAAAGGCCGAGAAACCGCGCAGCGGCGCAACCACCGCCGCGTAGATGAACAGGCCGATCACGATCGACGGCGCGGACAGCAGGATGTCGTTGATGAAGCGCACCGCGTTGCCGAGCCAGCTCTTCTGTCCGTACTCGCCCAGATAGATGCCGGCCAGAATGCCGATCGGCGTGCCGACCAGGGTGGCCAGCGCCACCATCATGGCCGAACCGAACAGCGCGTTGGCGAGGCCGCCGGTCTCGGCCTGTGGCGGCGGCGTCATCTCGGTGAAGACCGCGAGCGTCAGCCCGCCGATCCCGAGGCGCACGGTCTCGAACAGGATCCACGCCAGCCAGAACAGGCCGAAGCCCATGGCCAGCATCGACAGCGTCAACGCGATGATGTTGGTGCGCTTGCGCGCACGGTGCTTCGACAACTTGTCGGCGGACATCCCTCTGCCGCCCGACAAGATGATGGGGGCGTTGCTGCTCATGACTTGGCTCCTTCGCCCTTCTTCAACTGCTGCAACAGCAGCTTCGACAGTGCCAGCACGACGAAGGTGATGAAGAACAGCACCAGACCCAGGTACATCAGCGAGGCCTGGTGCAGGCCCGCGCCGGCTTCGGCGAACTCGTTGGCCAATGCCGAGGTGATGCTGTTGGCGGCCTGGAACAGGGACAGCGAATCCAACTGGTTGAAGTTGCCGATGACAAAGGTCACCGCCATCGTTTCGCCCAGCGCCCTGCCCAGGCCCAGCATGATGCCGCCGACGACACCGGACTTCGTGTAGGGCAGCACGACTTTGGACACCACCTCCCAGGTGGTCGAGCCGAGGGCATAGGCCGATTCCTTCAGCATCGGCGGCGTGACGTCGAACACGTCGCGCACCACCGCGGCAATGAAGGGGATGATCATGATCGCCAGGATGATGCCGGCCGACAGGATGCCGATACCGACCGGCGGACCGGAGAAGAGCGTGCCCAGCACCGGAACGCCACCGAACGCCGCCTGCAGCGGTGCCTGCACGTAGGTGGCCAGGATCGGACCGAACACCAGCAGGCCCCACATGCCATAGACGATCGACGGTACCGCGGCGAGCAACTCGATCGCGATGCCCAAAGGCCGCTTCAGCCAGCCCGGCGACAGCTCGGTCAAGAACAGCGCGATGCCGAAGCTCACCGGGACGGCGATCAGCAACGCGATGAACGATGTCATCAGCGTGCCGTAGATCATCACCAGGCCGCCGAACTTCTCCTGCACCGGATCCCAGTCCGTCGACCAGAGGAAGCCCAGCCCGAACTGCTTGATCGCCGGCGCCGCCCCGAAGAACAACGAAACAATGATGCCGACCAGCAGCAGCAGCGTCATCCACGCCGCGCCGTGCGTCAGCACGGAAAACAGCCTGTCTGCCCATGGGGCCACGCGTCGCCGCCCCGGCGGGCGCCCATGCGGCGTCGTTCGCTCCATGACTGTCTTCGGTTCGTAGGGAGTCGCGGGAAGTGTAGCGGCCACGAAGCCTCCTGCTTGCAGCATCGATCCGTGCCGGGAGGCCTGCGGCCTCTCGGGGCTTCAGCTCAATGGAAGGCGATGGCCTTGCCGCCCGCGTCCTTGATCTGATCGCTCCACTGCTTGCGCACCAGGCTCTTCACCGCATCGGGCAGGGGCACGTAGTCCAGGTCGTCGGCCATCTGGTCGCCGCTCTTGTAGGCCCAGTCGAAGAACTTCAGCACATTGGCGGCGCTGGCCGCCTTGTCCTGCGCCTTGTACATCAGGATGTACGTCGGGTTGGTCAGCGGCCAGGCGTCCTTGCCAGGCTGCTCGGTCGTGACCTGGTTGAACGTCTTGTTCCAATCCGCGCCCGCAGCGGCGGCCTTGAAGGCCGTGTCGCTGGGCTCGACGAAGACACCATCGCGATTCTTCATCTGCGTGTAGGTCATCTTGTTCTGCTTGACGTACGCGTACTCGACGTAGCCGATCGAGTTCGGCAGGCGCTGCACGAAGGCAGCCACGCCTTCATTGCCCTTGCCACCGGCTCCGGTAGGCCAGTTCACCGCAGTGCCTTCGCCGACCTTGGCCTTCCATTCCGGATTCACCTTCGACAGGTAGTTGGTGAAGATGAAGGTCGTGCCCGAGCCGTCGGCACGCCGCACCGGCGCGATCGCCGCATCCGGCAAAGGCACACCGGGGTTCAGCGCCGTCAGCGCCGGGTCGTTCCACTTGGTGATCTTGCCAAGATAGATGTCACCGAGCACCTGGCCGGTGAGCTTGATCTGCCCCGGCTTGATACCGGCGATGTTGACCACGGGCACCACGCCGCCGATCACCGTGGGGAACTGGAGCAGTCCGTCCTTGGCGAGTTCTTCGTCCGACAGTGGCATGTCGGAAGCGCCGAAGTCCACCGTCTTCGACTTGATCTGCTTGATGCCGGCACCCGAGCCTACAGACTGATAGTTGATGCGTACGCCGGTGGCCTTGTTGTAGGCATCGGCCCACTTGGCATAGATCGGCGCCGGAAACGTAGCACCCGCTCCCGTGACGTCCTGCGCCAGCGCCATACCGGAAAGCGACAGAGCAGCCGAGCCGGCCACCGCGCCACGAATGAAGAGCTTCAACATGGATCCACCTGCAGTGAAGTGTTCGATTCCTTCACTGTAGGCAGCCCCCATGACGGCTTTGTGACAGTCCCGCGGTGGACGGTGATGACCGTCATCGAGTCGTCATGGCATGGTCACGGACCCGGCGCGAGGCAGCTCGAGGCTAGGTCAGTGCAGCGGCAACCAGACGTTCCGCGGCCATGCGGCCGGTTTCGGCGTCGCGCGCCTCGACCATGATCCGCAGCACCGGTTCGGTGCCCGACGCGCGGATCAGCACCCGCCCGGCGTCGCCGAGTTCGGCTTCCACCGCCTGCTGCGCGCCAGCCAGCGCCGGGTTGGCACGCCAATCGCGGCCTTCGGGCAGGCGCACGTTCAGCAGCGTCTGCGGATACAGCTGGACGTCGCTCAACAGGCCGGCCAGGCCGCCTCCGGCGTGTTGCAGCGCCTGCATCACCTGCAAGGCGCTGACGATGCCGTCGCCGGTGGTGTGACGGTCCAGCACCAGCAGGTGGCCGGAGCCCTCGCCGCCCAGCTGCCAGCCCCGTTCGACCAGTTCCTCGAGCACGTAGCGGTCGCCCACCTTGGCGCGAACCATCGGGATGTCGCGCCGCCGCAGCGCCAGCTCCACTGCCATGTTGGTCATCAGCGTGCCGACCACGCCGGGCACCGGCTGGCGGCGCGCCAGCCGATCGACCACGATGGCATACAGCAACTCGTCACCGTTGTACAGGCGCCCCTGCGCATCGACCATCAGCAGACGGTCGGCATCGCCGTCCAGCGCGATGCCGTAGTCGGCCGCTTCGGCGCGTACGCGAGCCACCAGCGCGGCCGGTGCCGTGGCACCCACGTCCTGATTGATGTTGTAGCCATCGGGGCTGCAACCCATGGGCACCACATCGGCACCCAGTTCATGGAAGACGTCCGGCGCCACGTGATAGGCCGCACCGTGCGCAGCATCGATCACCAGCTTCAGGCCGCGCAGTGACAGTTCACTGCCCACCGTGCTCTTGCAGAACTCGATGTACCGGCCGCTGGCGTCGTCCAGCCGGCGCGCCCGCCCCAGACTCGACGAATCAACCCAGCGCGGCGCCTCTTCCAACGCCGCCTCGACTGCGGCTTCCCACTCGTCAGGCAGCTTTTCACCGCGCGCGGAGAAGAACTTGATGCCGTTGTCCGCAAAGGGGTTGTGCGATGCGCTGATCACCACACCCAGGTCGAGACGCAGCGCGCGCGTCAGGTAGGCCACGCCGGGCGTCGGCAGCGGACCGCTGAGCAGCACGTGGACGCCGGCCGACGCGAAGCCGGCTTCGAGAGCGGACTCGATCATGTAGCCGGAGATGCGCGTGTCCTTGCCGATGATCACCGTCGGCCGCGCAACGCTGCGCCGCAGCACGCTGCCTACCGCATGGCCCAGCCGCAACATGAAGTCGGGCGTGATCGGCGTCATGCCGACCGTCCCCCGAATCCCGTCGGTACCGAAATGACGTCTGCTCATGAAGTCGCTCGTCCAAGGGTCGCTGCCGCACGCGCGCTCGCGCGGCCATTGCGAGATTCTGTCGCCGAATGTCGGCAGGCCGCAGGTGCACAGCAACGCAAAACGGGGCCCGCAGGCCCCGTTCGAGCTGACGTCGACGCCTCAGGCTGGCGCATGCGCCCCATCGGGATTGACCGGCGGCGTGGCGCCAGGCGGTCGCGGCGACACCGGCGACCAGTCCTTGGGCGGCCGCGGCGGCTTGCCGCCCATGATGTCCTCGATCTGGTCGCTGTCGATCGTTTCCCACTCGAGCAGCGCCGTCGCCATCGCATGCATCTTGTCCTGGTTCTCCTCGATCAGCCGGCGCGCCAGCGCGTACTGCTCGTCGATGATGCGACGGATGACGGAATCCACCTTCTGCATCGTCTGCTCGGACACGTTGACATGCTTGGTGACCGAGCGACCGAGAAAGACCTCGCCCTCGTTCTCGGCATAGACCATCGGGCCGAGTTCGTCGGTCATGCCGTAGCGGGTGACCATGTCGCGGGCGATCTGCGTCGCACGCTCGAAGTCGTTGCTGGCACCGGTGGTCATCTGGTTCATGAACACTTCTTCGGCGATGCGCCCGCCGAACAGCACGCTGATGGTGCTGAGCATGCGTTCCTTGTCCAGGCTGTAGCGGTCGCCCTCGGGCAGCTGCATCGTCACGCCCAGCGCGCGGCCGCGCGGGATGATCGTCACCTTGTGCACCGGGTCGGTCTTGGGCAGCAGGCGCGCCACCAGCGCGTGGCCGGCCTCGTGGTAGGCGGTGTTCTTGCGCTCTTCCTCGGGCATGACCATGCTCTTGCGCTCGGGGCCCATCATGATCTTGTCCTTGGCCTTCTCGAAGTCGGCCATCTCCACCACGCGGGCATTGCGCCGCGCAGCGAACAGCGCCGCCTCGTTGACCAGGTTCGCCAGATCGGCACCCGAGAAGCCCGGCGTGCCACGCGCCAGCACGTCGGCGCGGATGTCCTGCCCCACCGGCACCTTGCGCATGTGCACGTTGAGGATCGCCTCGCGGCCACGCACGTCGGGCAGCGACACAAAGACTTGACGGTCGAAGCGGCCAGGGCGCAGCAGCGCCGGATCCAGAATGTCCGGCCGGTTCGTCGCCGCCATGACGATGACGCCGAGGTTGGTCTCGAAGCCGTCCATCTCGACCAGCATCTGGTTCAGCGTCTGCTCGCGCTCGTCGTTGCCGCCGCCGAGACCCGCACCGCGATGGCGGCCCACCGCATCGATTTCGTCGATGAAGATGATGCAGGGTGCACTCTTCTTGGCCTGCTCGAACATGTCGCGCACGCGTGCCGCACCGACACCGACGAACATCTCGACGAAGTCGGAGCCCGAGATGGTGAAGAACGGCACCTTGGCCTCGCCGGCGATGGCCTTGGCCAGCAGCGTCTTGCCCGTGCCCGGCGGGCCGACCAGCAGCACGCCGCGCGGAATGCGCCCGCCCAGCTTCTGGAACTTCTGCGGGTCCTTCAGGAAGTCGACCAGTTCCTTGACCTCTTCCTTGGCCTCTTCGCAGCCGGCCACGTCGGCAAAGGTGGTGGAGTTGTTGGCCTCGTCGAGCATGCGCGCCTTGCTCTTGCCGAAGCTGAAGGCGCCGCCCTTGCCGCCGCCCTGCATCTGGCGCATGAAGTAGATCCACACGCCGATAAGCAGCAGCATCGGCCCCCAGCTGACGAGGATGCTCATCAGCAGCGAGGGCTCCTCGCGCGGCTTGACGTCGAACTTGACGCCGCTGGCGATCAGGTCGCCGACCAGGCCGCGGTCCAGGTAGGTGGCGGTGCTGCGCAGGCGCTTGTCGTCGTTGGTGATCGCCAGGATCTCGGTGCCGCCGTTGCCTTCCTGCAGGGTGACGGATTTGATGCGCTTGTTGCGCACCTCTTCCAGGAAATCGGAGTAACCGATCTGGTTACCCTGCATCGCTCCTCGGTCGAACTGCTTGAAGACGGTGAACAGCACGAGGGCGATCACCAACCAGACTGCGACTTTAGAGAACCATTGATTGTTCACCGCGGCTCCTATTCCACTTCGGCCCGATCCGGCCAGAGATCTCGAGCCCGCGCCGGATTCCACGGCATATGAGGTCGATTCTAGTGCACACAAGGTGGGCAGATGCCCTGTGCGTCAAGGCATCCCCTGCGGAACATCCGTGCAGATCTGCGCAGGCTCCGCGCGCTTCAGGCTGCCTGTTTCGGACCGATCCCGACCAGAAAGGTTTCCGCCGAGCGGTCCCGCGAGGCTTTGGGCTTGATCGGCTTGACCACACGGAAGCTGTCCTTGAACAGCTTGACCCACTGGCTGTAGCCGCTGCCATGGAAGACCTTGCAGACCAACGCCCCATCCCGGTGCAGATGTTGGCCGGCAAACTCCACCGCCAGTTCCACCAAGTGGGATATCCGGGCCGAATCCGCCGAGGCCACGCCCGACAGGTTCGGTGCCATGTCCGACACCACCAGATCCGCGCGTCGGCCCGCCATCAGCGTCACCAACTGAGCCAGCACCGCCTCGTCGCGGAAGTCACCCTGGATGTACTGCACACCCTCGATCGGCTCGAAGTCCAGCAGGTCCAGGGCGATGATGCGGCCGTTCAGTTCTCCGACCGCCGCGCCCTCGCCGGCAAACTTGCGCCGCAGGTACTGGCTCCATGCCCCCGGCGCGCAACCCAGATCGATGACCAGTTGCCCTGGCCGGACCAGCCCCAGCGCCTCGTCGATCTCCTTCAATTTGTAGGCCGCACGCGCGCGATAGCCTTCCCGCTGGGCCAGCTTGACATAGGGGTCGTTGACGTGGTCGTTGAGCCACGCCTTGTTGATCTTGCGGCTCTTGCTGAGGATCTTCATCGCGCGTCGATAATACGGGCATGCCTGTACTCAGCCTGACCCCTGCCGAACGCAAGGCCCTGCGGGGTCAGGCGCATCATCTGGATCCCGTCGTGCTTGTCGGCGGCGACGGACTGACGCCCGCCGTGCTCAAGGAAGCCGACGCCGCGCTGAAGGCCCATGGCCTGATCAAGGTGCGCATGTTCTCCGACCAGCGCGCAGAACGCGAACTGGCGCTCGGCAAGCTGGCGGAAGCGCTTCATGCGGCGCCGGTGCAGCACATCGGCAAGTTGCTGGTGCTGTGGCGTCCGGTCCCGGCGCGGGCGTCCGCGGCGGTGGAGGCGCACCCTGCCGCGCCCCGGGTGGTAAAGATCCTGAAGTTCTCCAAGAGCGGCAACCACCGGCCCCAGATCCAGAAGGTCAAGGTCTTCGGCAACCAGCGTGTGACCGCGGGCGGGTCGATCAAGCGGGCGAAGGCCCGACCGACCAGCATCAAGAAGAAGGCCGTCGACTGAAGGCATCCGGCGCCGTGGCGCGCCATGCCAGGCCCAGTACCAGCAGGGTCTTCACGCCGTAGAACACGGTGCTGATCAGGTGCAACTGGCCAAAGCTCAGCGCGCCCTGCCCCGCGCGCGCCGCCGCCATCAGCGGCTGCACGGCGAAATATCCCAGTACGGTGCAGGCAACCGTGCCCCACAACAGCGGCGTCAGGCCGGCCCGAACGCTGCCACCGCGAGTGCGCAGCAGCAGAAGCAGCACCGCCGCCAGCGCCAGACTGGCCCAGGCCTCCTGGATGAACATGCGGCCGACCACGCGGCCGGCATCGGCGCTCGGCAGTGCCGCGAAGGCGGCCGGCGCCGCCACGACCGCGATGGCCAGCAACAGCCCGGCCCACAATGCGGGCAGCAGGCGGGCCAGACGCTCGGCCATCAGAGGTAGCGCACCTCGATGATCTCGTAGCTCTTGATGCCGCCGGGCGCCTGCACCTCGGCCACGTCGCCAGCCTCCTTGCCGATCAGCGCGCGGGCGATCGGGCTGCTGATCGAGATCAGTCCGAGCTTCAGGTCGGCTTCGTCGTCGCCGACGATCTGGTAGGTGACCCGCTGACCGCCGGCTTCGTCTTCCAGGTCGACGGTCGAGCCGAACACCACGCGGCCACCGGCATCGAGAGTCGACGGATCGATGATCTGCGCGGTGGCCAGCTTGCCTTCGATCTCTTGAATGCGGCCCTCGATGAAGCCTTGCTTGTCCTTGGCGGCCTCGTATTCGGCGTTCTCCGACAGGTCGCCCTGGGCGCGCGCTTCGGCGATCGCCTGGATCACCGCATGCCGCTCGACGGTCTTCAGGCGGTGCAGTTCTTCCTTCAGCTTCTCGCTGCCGCGGCGTGTCAGGGGAATGGTGCTGCTCATGATCTTGGCGCTCGCAAAAAGGGAAACCGCCGCGTCGGCTCCGGCTGCATCGGCAGCCGGCCCGCGGCGGCGGCGGTACGTGCCGTAATTTTATGTCAGATCGACATGCAGTTCCTGCAGCGGACGCACCTCCAGCTCGTGCTGATGGTTCATCGCCTCGGTGGCCGCCTCGCAGCCGGCCATCGTGGTGTAGTAGGTCACCCGATGGGCCAGCGCCGCAGTACGGATGTGGCGAGAGTCCGCGATCGCCGTGCGGGTTTCGTCCACGGTGCTGAACACCAGCTGGATCTCGTCGGCCTTGACCATGTCGACGATGTGCGGACGTCCGTCCTTCACCTTGTTGACCACCCGCACCGGCAGCCCGGCTTCGGCGATGGCCGCGGCGGTGCCTTTGGTGGCCACCACCTGGAAGCCGAGCCCGACCAGATCGCCAGCCACCTTGACCGCACGCGCCTTGTCCGCATTCTTCACGGTGATCACCGCCGTGCCCTTGTCCGGCAGCCGCGAGCCGGCACCGAGCTGGCTCTTCAGCATCGCCTCGCCGAAGGTCGAGCCCACGCCCATGACCTCGCCGGTGGAGCGCATCTCCGGGCCCAGGATCGGATCGACGCCGGGGAACTTGTTGAACGGGAACACGGCTTCCTTGACGCTGTAGTACGGCGGCACCACCTCGTGCGGCTCCTTGCCGTCGCCGCCCCGCTGGTCGCTCAGGCGCCGGCCGGCCATGCAGCGCGCGGCGATCTTGGCCAGCGGCTGGCCCGTGGCCTTGCTGACGAAGGGCACCGTGCGCGAGGCGCGCGGGTTGACTTCCAGCACGTAGACCGTGGCCTCCTCGCCTTCGCCCTGGATGGCGAACTGCACGTTCATCAGGCCGACCACCTTCAGCGCCTTGGCCATCAGCGTGGTCTGGCGGCGCAGTTCGTCCTGCAGCGCCGCGCTCAGCGAATAAGGCGGCAGCGAACAGGCCGAATCGCCCGAATGCACGCCCGCCTGCTCGATGTGCTCCATGATGCCGCCGATCATCACGTGGCTGCCGTCGCTGATGCAGTCGACGTCCACCTCGATGGCGTCGTCGAGGAAGCGGTCCAGCAGCACCGGCGACTTCTCCGACACCTTGACCGCTTCGCGCATGTAGCGCTGCAGGTCCTTGTCGCCGTGCACGATCTCCATCGCGCGGCCGCCGAGCACGTAGCTCGGCCGCACCACCAGCGGGTAGCCGATCTGCTGCGCCAGCTCCAGCGCCGCCTCTTCGGTGCGCGCGGTGC
>JBGAII010000028.1:0-36367 GCA_044225625.1 Rubrivivax sp. | reverse complement strand
TGTGGCTGCTGGCCGGGGGCTCCGGCCTGGCGCCAGTCTGGGCCACCGCACAGGCCGCGCTGGCGGCCGTGCCGCAGCGCTCGGTGCGCCTGTACTTCGGCGTGCAGCGGGCTCGCGATGCGTTCTGGCTGGACGAGATGCGCCGCGTGGCCTCGGCGGCCCCCGCGCTGCAGATCGTGGTGGCGCTCGCCGAGCCTTCGGCCGCCGACCCGCCGGATTGCCGGCATGGGCCTGTGGCGGAAGTGCTGGCGGCCGACCTGCCGCCGCAGGGCCTGCAGTCGCTCTACATGGCCGGCCCGCCGGGGCTGATAGCGCATGCCACGGAACGGCTCGTGCGCAGCGGACGCGTGTCGGCTGACCGGGTGTACTACGACCGCTACGTCTGATTCCCGGGAAACAGGCGTGCGTTCCCCGCGGTCATCGGCCCGCGCCGACGCTTCAACGGAACGACGGGAACGACAGCGTGGTCAGCGGGCGTCGGCAAAGCGCCGACGGCCGGCAAGCAGACGACTTCTGCGCACGCGAACCTGATCGATTCAGCGCACCGAATTCACCGCGCGCAGGATCGCCTCCGGTGTGGCCGGCGCCGACAGCGCGGGCTGCCGGCGGTGGTCGCCCGCTGCCGAGACCGCGTCGCGGATGGCGAAGAACACGCTGAAGGGCAGCAGCAGCGGCGGCTCGCCCACCGCCTTGCTGCGGTGGATGCTGTCCTCGACGTTGCCGTTGTCGAACAGGCGCGTGTGGAATGCGGTCGGCACGTCGTTGGCCGTGGGAATCTTGTAGGTGCTGGGCGCGTGCGTCAGCAGCGCGCCGGTCTTCGGGTGCCAGACCAGCTCTTCGCTGGTCAGCCAGCCCATGCCCTGCACGAAGGCGCCCTCGACCTGGCCGATGTCCAGCGCCGGGTTCAGCGAGCGGCCGGCGTCGTGCAGCAGGTCGGCGCGCAGCAGCTTCCATTCGCCGGTCAGCGTGTCGATCACCACCTCGCTGACCGCCGCGCCATAGGCGAAGTAGTAGAACGGCCGGCCGGTCAGCGTGTTGCGGTCCCAGTGCAGGCCGGGGGTGGCATAGAAGCCATCGCTCCACAGCTGGACGCGGGCGACGTAGGCCTGCTGAACCAGGTCGTCGAAGCTCATGTCGACGCCGGTGGCGCGCACACGGCCGCCTTCGAAGCGCACGCTCTTCGGCTCCACGCCCTGGGTCTGGCCGACCAGCGCCGCCAGCCGCTCGCGGATCTGCCGCGCCGCGTCCTGCGCCGCCTTGCCGTTGAGGTCGCTGCCCGTGCTGGCCGCGGTGGCCGAGGTGTTGGCGATCTTGCTGGTGTCGGTGGCGCTGCAGCGCACGCGCGCCAGCGGCAAGCCCAGCTCGTGAGCCACCACCTGCGCCACCTTGGTGTTCAGGCCCTGGCCCATCTCGGTGCCGCCATGGTTGACCAGGACCGAGCCGTCCAGGTACACGTGCACCAGCGCACCGGCCTGGTTGTAGTGGTTGACGTTGAACGAGATGCCGAACTTCAGCGGCGTCAGCGCGATGCCGCGCTTGAGCACCGGGCTGATCGCATTGAAGCGCGCCGCGGCCTCGCGCCGCGCCGCGTAACCCGAGGTGGCGGCGAGTTCGTCGACCAGCGCGTGGATCACGTTGTCGGTGACGGTCTGGCGGTAGGGCGTGACGTTGTTCGACGTGGTGCCGTAGAAGTTGGCGCGGCGCACGGCCAGTGGGTCCATGCCGAGCTCGCGCGCGATGGTGTCGAGGATGTTCTCCATCACCAGCGCGCCCTGCGGCCCGCCGAAGCCGCGGAAGGCGGTGTTGCTCTGCGTGTTCGTCTTCGCGCAGTAGCCGTGGATCGCCACTTCGGGCAGCCAGTAGGCGTTGTCGAAGTGGCAGATCGCGCGGGTCATCACCGGCGGGCTCAGGTCCGCGCTGAAGCCGGCGTTGCAGATCATCGTGACCTCGGCCGCGAGGATGCGGCCGCTGTCGTCGTAGCCGACGTCGTAGTCGAACTCGAAGCCGTGGCGCCGGCCGGTGATCATGAAGTCGTCGTCGCGGTCGGGCCGCAGCTTGACCGGCCGGTTCAGCTTGCGCGCGGCCACCGCGGCGATGCAGGCGAACACCGCCGACTGCGATTCCTTGCCGCCGAAGCCGCCGCCCATGCGCCGGCACTCCACCAGCACGGCGTGCGACGCGACATGCAGCGCATGGGCCACCACCTGCTGCATCTCGCTCGGGTGCTGCGTCGAGCAGTGCACGCGCATGCCGCCGCCTTCGGTCGGCACGGCGTAGGAGATCTGGCCTTCCAGGTAGAACTGCTCCTGGCCGCCCTGCACGAAACTGCCCTTCAGCGTGCGCGGCGCAGTCTGCAGCGCGCGCTGCAGCGCGCCGGGCGCGGATTCGCGCGTCAGGTGCATCGGCGGCACCACGTAGGACTGCTTCGCGTGCGCGTCGCGCACCGTCAGCACCGGCACCAGCGGGTCGATGGTGACGAAGTCGCGTGCGCGTGCCGCGGCGCGGCGCGCGGCTTCGCGGCTGTCGGCCAGCACCGCGAACATCGGCTGGCCCAGGTATTGCACCAGGTCGTGCGCCAGGATCGGGTCGTCGTGCACGATCGGGCCGCAGTCGTTGGCACCGGGGATGTCGGCCGCCGTGACCACGTCCACCACGCCCGGCAACGCGCGCAGCTTGTCCAGCGCGATGCCGCGCAGCCGGCCGTGGGCCACCGGCGACAGGCCCAGCGCCGCATGCAGCGTGCCGGCCAGTTCGGGCAGGTCGTCGACGTAGGTGGCGCTGCCGGCGACGTGCAGCTGCGCCGACTCGTGCGCATGGTCGCGTCCGACCACGGCGCTGGCGCCTTGCGGCGGCGCGGCGGCGACGAAGGGCGCGTCGGTGATCTGGTTCATGCTGCCTCCTCCCTGTTCAGGCTGCGTCCGCCGTCGCGGCCCAGACGCTGGTCGGCACCGCTGCCTGGGGTTGCGATGCATCCGGCGCCGTCTCCAGCCACAGGCGCTTGAGCAACCCCCGTGCCACCTGGCGCCGGTAGTCGGCGCTGGCGCGCAGGTCAGTTAGGGGGGTGTAGTCGCCATCGAGCGCGGCCATCGCCGCCTGCACCGTGGCCTCGGTCCACGGCTGGCCGGTCACCGCGGCCTCGGCGCCGCGCGCGCGCTTGACCACCGCCGCCATGCCGCCGAAGGCGAAACGGGCGCTCTTCACGATGCCGCCATCGAGCTCCAGCGCCAGCGCGGCGAACAGCGCGGAGATGTCGCAGTCGTAGCGCTTGCTGATCTTGTAGGCGCGCAGCCGCTGGGCCGGCGTCGGCAGCGGCACCTGCATGCCGACGACGAACTCGCCGGGCTGCAGCTGGTTCTTCATGTAGTCGAGGTAGAAGTCTTCCAGCGGCATCTCGCGTGTCGCCGCACCGCGGCGAAGCAGGATGCGTGCACCCAGTGCGATCAGCACCGGCGCGCTGTCGCCGATCGGCGAGCCGTTGGCGACGTTGCCGCCCATCGTGCCGGCATGGCGCACCGGCGGGCCGGCGAAGCGCCGCCAGGCTTCGCCAAGCGACGGCCAGTGGGCGGCCAGCGCCGACCAGGCGTCCTCGAGCGCTGCGCCGGCACCGATCTGCAGCAGGCCGTCGGCGGTGGCGATGCGCTTCAGCTCGTCGACTTCGCCGACGTAGACGATGTCGCCGAGGTCGCGGAACATCTTGTTCACCCACAGGCCGATGTCGGTGCAGCCCGCCAGCAACCGTGCGTCGGGCTTCTGCTCGCGCAGCGCCGCCAGTTGGTCCAGCGTGCGTGGCGCATGGAAGTGGTCGCGCCGGCCCGGCTGCGCCGGGTTCGGTGCCACGTGGTGCAGTGGTGTGTCGGCACGCAGCTGCCGCAGCAGCGCGACGATCGGCGCGGTGTCCAGACGCTTCTTCGGCAGCTCGAACATGCGCTGGCCGGCGTCCAGGATCGGCCGGTAGCCGGTGCAGCGGCACAGGTTGCCGGCCAGCTCGTCGGCCAGCTGTTGCCGGCTCGGCACGTTGCCTGCTTCACAGTGCTGCTCGTAGGAGGCCGTCATCGTCATCACGAAGCCCGGAGTGCAGAAGCCGCATTGCGAGCCATGGCACTCGACCATCGCCTGTTGCACCGGGTGCAGCGCGTCGGCGCCCGCCTGCGGTACCGCCGCGGGGCCGGTGATCGCCGCCAGGTCCTCGACCGTCAGCAGCGCCTTGCCGTCCAGCGTCGGCAGGAAGCGGATGCAGGCATTGACCGGCCGCAGCGACAGCCCGCCGACCACGGTGGCCTGTGCGGCGGCGCTGCCGCTGGCCGTGCCCTGTTCGGCCAGCTCGGCCACGATCACCGTGCAGGCGCCGCAGTCGCCTTCGGCGCAGCCTTCCTTGGTGCCGGTGCAGCGCACGTCCTCGCGCAGCCAGTCGAGCACGCTGCGCGTGACGGGCGCCGCCTCCACCTCGACGATGCGGCTGCGGTGCACGAAGCGGATCGGTCGGCTGTCCATGGGGCCCTCGCTGGATGACATCGGTACGAACACTAGCGCGTGCGGCCCCGCAAGGCATATGTATCTGTCGCTACCAAATATATGATCAACCGTATGACGCAGCGGCCGATCACCGCCAAGATTGACCTTCATCTGGTGAAGGTCTTGCACACCGTGATCGCTGAACGCAGTGTTTCCCGTGCCGCGATGCGGCTGCGCAGTACGCAGCCGATGGTCAGCGCACAGCTCAAGCGGCTGCGCGAGCTGACGGGCGACCCGCTGCTGGTGCGCTCGGGCCAGGGGCTGGCGCCGACCGACGCCGCGCTGGCCATGCTGGAGCCGGCGGCGCGGCTGCTGCGCGATGCGGAACTGCTGTTCGCGCCGCAGCAGCGCGGCGGCGCGTTCGACCCCGCGAGCGCCTCGCTGAGCTTCCGCATCGCCGCCAGCGACTATCTGGATCCGCTGTTCCTGCCGGGCATCGTCGAACGCCTGAAGCGCGAGGCGCCCCAGGCGCAGGTGGAGCTGCACCCGCTGTCGGCGGAGATCGACTACCGGCGCAAGCTGGCCTCGGGCGACGTCGACCTGGTGATCGGCAACTGGCTGCGTCCGCCGGAGGAACTGCACCTTGGCCGGCTGATGAGCGACGAGATCGTCTGCCTGGTGGCCCCGGACCATCCGGCCGCACGCGGCGGGCGCCACTGGACGGTGGAGCGCTACCTGGAAAGCGAGCATGTCGCGCCGATGGCCTTCCATGCCGCTGCGCCGGGCGTCATCGACGAGCATCTGGCGGCGCAGGGCCTGCAACGCAACATCGTGGTGCGCAGCGCGCACTTCAGCCTGATTCCGCTGATGGTGCGCGGCAGCTGGCTGGTGCTGACCACCGGCCGCCTGTTCTGCAGCCGCTACGTCGACGAGCTGGGCCTGCGCATCGTGCGCTGCCCGGTGCAGTTCCCGCCGCTGACCTACTACCAGCTGTGGCACGAGCGCACCCATGCCGCGCCGCCGCTGCGCTGGCTGCGCGAGCGCGTGCGCGACGTGGCTCGGGAACTGGCCACGCCGGACAAGCCGGAGAAGGGCGCATGACATCGCGCCGCATCGCCCTGCGCGGCGACCTGCTGGACTTCGTCGCCGCGCCGGCGCGGGCCGAGCGGGACAGCCCGGCGGTGCGCTGGCGCCCCGACCACTGGCTGCTGATCGAGGGTGCGACCATCGTCGGCGCGCAGGCCGGCGCGCCGGACATCACCTGGCAGCGCATCGATCACGCCGGCAGGCTGATCCTGCCCGGCTTCATCGACACGCACGTCCACAGCCCGCAGCTGGACGTGATCGGCTCCTGGGGCGCGCAGCTGCTGGACTGGCTCGAGACCTACACCTTCCCGGCCGAACAGCGCCTGGCCGACCCGCAGGCCGCGCAGCAGGTGTCGCAGTTCTTCCTCGATGCGCTGCTGGCCCACGGCACCACCAGCGCGGTGGTCTTCCCGACGGTGCACAAGGTCTCGGCGGATGCGCTGTTCGAAGCCGCCTTGCAGCGCGGCATGCGGCTGATCAGCGGCAAGGTGCTGATGGACCGGCATGCGCCGCCCGCGCTCAGCGACGACGTCGACGGTGCCGAGCGTGACTGCATCGAGCTGATCGAGCGCTGGCATGGTCGCGGCCGGCTGGCCTACGCGCTGACCCCGCGTTTCGCCCCCACCAGCAGCGAGGCGCAGCTGGCCATGGCCGGCCGCCTGCTGGCCAGCCGCGAGGGCCTGTACATGCAGACGCACGTGGCGGAGAACCGGGACGAGGTGCGCTGGGTGGCCGAGCTGTTCCCGAGCGCGCGCAGCTACCTCGACGTGTACGAGCGCTTCGGTCTGCTGAACGAACGCGCGGTGCTGGCGCACGGCGTCTGGCTCGACGACGCCGACCGCGCGCTGCTGCGTACGCGCGGCGCGCAGATCGCGCACAGCCCGAGCTCGAATCTCTTTCTCGGCAGCGGTCTGTTCGGCTGGGCCGCGGCGGAGGATGCCGGTGTGCACATCAGCCTGGCCAGCGACGTCGGCGGCGGCACCAGCCTGTCGATGCAGCGCACGATGGCCGACGCCTACAAGGTGCAGGCGATGGCCGGTACCAAGCTCAGCGCCTGGGCGCTGCTGCATGCGGCCACGCGCGGTGCGGCTGCGGCGCTGGGCCTGGCGCACGAGATCGGTTCGCTCGAAGGCGGCGCCTCGGCCGACCTGTGCATCTGGGACTGGGGCGGCAGCCCGGTCGCGCAGCGTCGCCAGCAGGTGGCGCGCGATTTGCATGAGAAGGTCTTTGCCTGGATCACGCTCGGCGACGAACGCGATCTGATCGAAAGCTGGGTCGCCGGTGAGCGCCGCCATCGGCGCGACCCCGCACGCTGACCCGCCATCGTCTCGACCACGTCCAACACAAGCCCCTACGCCAGGAGACACCCATGCTGCGACTCGAACTGATCGGCATCAGCAAGCAGTACCCGGCGGTGCGCGCCAACGACAACGTCAACCTGAAGGTGCAGCCCGGCGAGATCCATGCCGTGCTCGGCGAGAACGGCGCCGGCAAGAGCACGATGATGAAGATGATCTACGGCGCGGTCCGCCCCGACGAAGGCGAGATCCGCTGGAACGGCGAGAAGGTCGACATCAAGAACCCGCAGCAGGCGCGGGCGCTGGGCATCAGCATGGTGTTCCAGCACTTCAGCCTGTTCGACACGCTGACCGCGGCCGAGAACGTCTGGCTCGGCCTGGACAAGAGCATGACGCTGGCCGAGGTGACCGAGCGTATCGGCAAGGTCAGCAAGGACTACGGCCTGGACGTCGAGCCGCTGCGGCCGGTGCATTCGCTGTCGGTGGGCGAGCGCCAGCGCGTCGAGATCGTGCGCGCGCTGCTCACCAGCCCGAAGCTGCTGATCCTGGACGAGCCGACCTCGGTGCTGACGCCGCAGGCGGTGCAGAAGCTCTTCGTCACGCTGCGCCAGCTGGCCCGGGACGGCTGCTCGATCCTCTACATCAGCCACAAGCTCGACGAGATCCGCGAGCTGTGCACCAACTGCACGGTGCTGCGCGGCGGCAAGGTCACCGGCACCGTGGACCCGCGCACCGAAAGCAATGCCGGCCTGTCCAAGCTGATGATCGGCGCCGAGCCGCCGCAGCTGCAGCACCAGCAGTCGAAGGCCGGCGACGTGGTGCTCGCGGTCAAGGGGCTGTCCTGCCCGAAGCTCGACCAGTTCGGCACCACGCTGGCCGACATCGCCTTCGACGTGCGCGCCGGCGAGATCGTCGGCGTGGCCGGCGTGTCGGGCAACGGCCAGCAGGAGCTGATGGCCGTGCTGTCCGGCGAGGACATCCGCGCGCCGGCCGGCTCGATCCAGCTCTTCGGCAAGGACATCGCCGGCCATTCGCCGCGACGACGACGCAAGGAGGGCCTGCACTTCGTGCCCGAGGAGCGCCTGGGCCGTGGCGCGGTGCCGGTGATGAGCCTGGCGCAGAACACGCTGCTGACGCGCACCGAAGCGGTCAACGCCTCCGGCTGGGTCAACACCGCCAAGGTCAGCCTGCTGGCGGCCAACCTGATCAGCCGCTTCAACGTCAAGGCCGGCGGCACCGGCGCGGCGGCGAAGAGCCTGTCCGGCGGCAACCTGCAGAAGTTCATCGTCGGCCGCGAGATCGACGCCGACCCGAAGCTGCTGATCGTCAGCCAGCCGACCTGGGGCGTGGACGTGGGCGCCGCGGCGCTGATCCGCGGCGAGCTGCTGAAGCTGCGCGATGCGGGCTGCGCGTTGCTGGTGGTCAGCGAAGAACTGGACGAACTGTTCGAGATCGCCGACCGGCTGATCGTGATCGCGCAGGGCCGCATGTCGCCGTCGATCGCCACCGGCGAGGCCACCATCGAGCGCATCGGTGAATGGATGTCCGGGCTGTGGCCCAAGGCGGCGGAGGCGGGTGGCGCGGCGGCGCAGTCCGCGGCCTCGCAAACGATCGGAGTGCGCCATGCTCAGGCTTGAACCCCGTCCGCAGCCCTCGAAGCTGATGTCGCTGCTGTCGCCGGTGCTGGCGCTGGTGCTGACCGCGCTGCTCGCCGGCATCCTGTTCGCGCTGCTGGGCAAGGACCCGGTGCGCGGGCTGTCGATGTACTTCTTCGAGCCCTTCTCCAACCAGCGCCAGATCAGCGAGCTGCTGCTCAAGGCGACGCCGCTGATCACGATCGCGCTCGGGCTGGCGGTGTGTTACCGCTCGAACGTCTGGAACATCGGCGCCGAGGGGCAGTTCCTGCTGGGCATCCTGGCCGGCGGCGGCGTGGCGCTGTGGCTCACCACGAACGGCATCGTGCTGCCGAAGATCGTTGCCGTGCCGCTGGTGCTGATCGGCGGGGTGCTGGGCGGCATGGCCTGGGCCGGGCTGACGGCGCTGCTGCGCGACAAGTTCAATGCCAGCGAGATCCTGGTCAGTCTGATGCTGGTGTACGTGGCGCAGCAGCTGGTCAACTACCTGGTCTTCGGGCCGTGGAAGGACCCGATGGGCTTCAACTTCCCGCAGACCAAGAGCTTCGACGCGTCGACCTTCCTGCCGGCGCTGCTGCCGGGCACCCGGCTGCACATCGGCTTCGTCATCGCGCTGGTGCTGGTGGCGCTGGCCTGGGTGTTCATGTTCCGCCTGTACCGCGGCTACCAGCTGCAGGTGGGCGGGCTGGCGCCGGCGGCGGCGCGCTACGCCGGCTTCTCGGCCAGCACCTCGCTGTGGACCGCGCTGCTGATCAGCGGTGGCTTCGCCGGCCTGGCCGGCGGCATGGAGGCGATCGGCACCTTCAGGCAGATCACGCCGCATGTCTCCACCGGCCTCGGCTTCACCGCCATCATCGTCTGCTTCGTCGGCCGGCTGCACCCGGTGGGCATCGTCTTCGCCGGCGTGCTGCTGTCGACGATGATCATCGGCGGCGAACAGGGCCAGTCGCGGCTGGGCCTGCCGAACGCGCTGTCGGGCGTCTTCCAGGGGCTGCTGCAGGTGCTGCTGCTGGCCTGCGACACGCTGATCCACTACCGCATCCGCCTGCGCTCGGCGCTGGCGCACGCGCACTGAAAGGGCTGAACCGATGGACCAATTCGCACTGCTGATCGCGGCCACGCTGGCCTCGGGCACGCCGCTGGCCATTGCCGGCCTGGGGCTCTTGATCAACGAGAAGGCCGGGGTGCTGAACCTCGGCGCCGAAGGCATGATGCTGGTCGCCGCGATCGCCGGCTTCGCCACGGCCTTCAATACCGGCAGCGACACGCTGGCCTTTGCCGCGGGGGCGGTGGCCGGCGCGCTGGTCGCGGCCGCCTTCGGCGCGCTGGTGATCTGGCTCAACACCAACCAGTACGCCACCGGCCTGGCGGTCAGCCTGTTCGGCTACGGCTTCTCGGCCTTCGTCGGCGTGGCCTATGTCGGCAAGAAGCTGTCCGAGCGCCAGCCCTTCGAGGTGCCCGGCCTGAGCCAGATCCCCTTCTTCGGGCCGGCGTTGTTCAAGCAGCACCCGATGGTCTACGTCGCCATCGGCCTGGTCGCGCTGACGATGTGGTTCCTGTACCGCAGCCGCACGGGCCTGGTGCTGCGCGCGGTGGGCGAGTCGCCTGAATCGGCGCATGCGCTCGGCTACAAGGTGCGCTGGATCCGCCTGGCCGCGGTGATGGCCGGCGGCGCGCTGTGCGGCGTGGCCGGCGCGTTCCTGTCGGTGGTGTATGCGCCGCTGTGGGTCGAGGGCCTCGTCGCCGGCCGCGGCTGGATCGCGCTGGCGCTGACCACCTTCGCCACCTGGCGCCCGCTGCGCGTGCTGTTCGGTGCCTACCTGTTCGGCGGCGTGACGATGGCGCAGTTCGCGCTGCAGGGAGCCGGCGTCGACATCTCCAGCCAGCTGCTGGCCATGCTGCCGTACGTGGCGACGATCGTCGTGCTGGCGATCATCAGCCGCAACCCGGCGTGGATCCGCATCAACATGCCGGCGTCGCTGGGCAAGCCTTTCCATCCCGGCGCCTAGAATCGTTGCGCCCTTCGTTGTTTCGCCTGCCAAACCTTTCACAGGAGCCTTTTCGCATGAGCCCGATGAACAAACGCACCCTGCTGGGTCTGACCGCCGCCGCCACGCTGGCCGCGCTGGTCGGTTGCGGCAAGAAGGAAGAAGCACCTGCGCCGGCCGCGGCCGCGCCCTCCGCGCCGGCCTCGGTGGCCGCCGCGCCCGCGCCGGAGCCGCTGAAGGTCGCCTGGGTCTACATCGGCCCGGTCGGCGATGCCGGCTGGACCTTCGCGCACGACCAGGGTCGCAAGGCAGCGGAAGCCGAGTTCGGCGACAAGATCAAGACCACCTTCGTCGAGAAGGTGCCGGAGAGCGCCGACGCCGAGCGCGTGCTGCGCGACCTGGCGAGCCAGGGCCACAAGCTGATCTTCACCACCAGCTTCGGCTACATGGAGCCGACGATCAAGGTGGCCAGCGAATTCCCCGACGTGAAGTTCATGCATGCCACCGGCTACAAGCTGGCGCCCAACGTCGGCGTGTACGACGCCAGCTTCTACCAGGACGCGTACATCTCCGGCATGATCGCCGGCGCGACGACGAAGACCAACACGCTGGGCTTCGTCGGCTCGTTCCCGATCCCCGAGGTGCTGCGCAACATCAATGCCTATACGCTGGGCGCGCAGGCCACCAACCCGAAGGCCAAGGTCAAGGTGGTGTGGGTCAACACCTGGTTCGATCCGCCGAAGGAATCGGAAGCCGCGCAGAGCCTGATCAATGCCGGCGCCGACGTGCTGCTGCAGAACACCGACTCGTCGGCCGTGCTGCAGACCGCGGAGAAGGCCGGCAAGTTCGCCTTCGGCTGGGATTCGGACATGAGCGCGGTGGCGCCGAAGGCTCACCTCGCGTCGAACATCGCCGACTGGGGCCCGGCCTACAAGAAGTACATCAAGGACGTGCTGGACAACAGCTGGAAGTCCGACCGCATCGTCTGGGGCGCGAAGGAGGGCGTCAACGAGGTGGTGAAGATCGCCGACTCGGTGCCTGAAGACGTGAAGAAGAAGATCGAAGCGATCAAGGCCGGCTACAAGGACGGCAGCTTCGACGTCTTCAAGGGCCCGATCGTCGACAACGAGGGCAAGGAGCGGCTGGCCAAGGACACCACCGCCGACCAGGCCTGGAAGGACAAGATCGACTTCTACGTCAAGGGCGTGGACGGCAAGATCCCGAGCGGGAAATAAAGCCCACCCCCTACGGCCTTCGGCCGCCCCCTCGAGGGGGCCGAGCCCGGACACGAAAGGTCCAGTGGACCTTTCGTGCCTGGCGAGGGGCCTGGCCACTGGCCCGGCGCGGTCTGCAAGACCCGCTGCGGACCGGCAGAGCCGGATCCGCGGTGGCCGCTCGAAGGCCGCGGCGTTTGCGGATTTGCGATGAGCGCACTGTCTGAATGGTGGCTGCCGCTGGCGGCCGTCTCTGATCTGGTGCCCGGCCGTTGCCTGCCGGCGCAGCACTTCGAGCACAAGCTGGTGCTGTGGCAGGGCAGCGACGGGCCGGCCGTCTTCGACGACCGCTGCCCGCACCGCGGTGCCAGCCTGTCGCTGGGCCGCGTGCAGGATGGCCAGCTCGAATGCCCTTACCACGGCTGGCGCTTCGCGCAGGACGGCCGCTGCATCGCGGTGCCGGCGGTGCCCGGCTTCCAGCCGCCGGCCACGCATGCTGCCCGCGTCTGGCGCCTGCAGCAGCGTCACGGGCTGCTGTGGGTGGCCGGCGCGCAGGCGGCCGACGCCGAGCCGCACGCGCCGCCGGCGCTCGGCGAACTGCCGGCCAAGCGGGTGCTGTGCGGCCCCTTCGACGTGGCCACCAGCGCGCCGCGCGTGGTCGAGAACTTCCTGGACACCGCGCACTTCGGCTTCGTGCACGAGGGCTGGCTCGGCGCGCGCGACCATCTGACGGTACCTGACTACCAGGTGCAGGCCGATGGCCTCGGCCGCCCCGGCGTGCCGCACTACCGCGCATGGCAACCGCAGGCCAGCTCGGCGGCGACCGGCGGGGCGTGGATCGACTACCGCTACCAGGTGCTGTCGCCGCTGTCGGCGCTGCTGCAGAAGCAGGCATCGGCCGGCGGCACCGACGAGGCCTACGTGCTGTGGACCAGCCCCACCGGGGCGGAGAGCTGCCGCGCGTGGTTCACGATTGCGACCTCCGACCTCGCGGCCGACGACGAGGCGCTGCGCCGCTTCCAGCAGACCATCTTCTCGCAGGACCAGCCGGTGCTCGAATCGCAGCGGCCGCGCCGGCTGCCGCTGTCCGGCGGCGAGGTGCACAGCGCCGCCGACCGCTTCAGCGCGGCCTATCGGCGCTGGCTGAAGGACATCGGTTTCACGCACGGCTGCTGCTAGGGCGGCGCAGCGTGCACCGCCGCAAGAACCGGCGTCGGCGACGGAGGACAATGGTGCATCTCCACTGTCGTGCAGGCCTCCGATGAACCCGCTTCGCCTTCCTTCGTCCCGCCGCCGGCTGCTCGCCGGTTCGGTGGCCCTGTTGCTGGGCCTTGGTGGGATGCCCGCCATGGCGGCCTCGGCCGCGGAGTTGTCGGCCAGTGCCAAGGCCGCCCTGCAGAAGCTGACGGCGCAGATGCCTGCGGCCAAGGCGCTGGCCAGGGATGCGAAGGCGGTGCTGGTGTTCCCGAAGGTCACGAAGGCCGGCTTGGGCATCGGCGGCCAGTACGGCGACGGCGCGTTGATCCAGGGCGGCAAGGTGGTCGGCTACTACAACACCGCCGGTGCGTCGTTCGGCCTGCAGGCCGGGGCGCAGACCTTCGGCTACGCGCTGTTCTTCATGAACGAGCAGGCGCTGGCGCAGCTGGGTGCGAACGACGGCTTCGAAGTCGGTGTCGGCCCGAGCGTGGTGGTGGTGGACCAGGGCATGGCCAAATCCGCCACCACGACGACGATGAAGGACGACATCTATGCCTTCATCTTCAGTCAGCAGGGGCTGATGGCCGGGCTCGGCGTGCAGGGCAACAAGATCACCAAGATCGACCCCAAGTAACCCCGCGCCGCGTGCGTGCGGAACGGGCCCGGACCTTGCTGAGGACCCTGTCATCATGACCGCCATTGCTTTCGATGCCATCCCGCGCGAGCGCCTGCCGGCCCTGCTGCGCACCATGCCGAAGGCCGAGCTGCACCTGCACATCGAGGGCTCGCTCGAGCCGGAGCTGATCTTCAAGCTCGCGCAGCGCAACGGCGTGGCGCTGCCGTACGCCAGCGTCGAGGCACTGCGCGCGGCCTATGCGTTCAGCGACCTGCAGAGCTTCCTCGACATCTACTACGCCGGTGCCAGCGTGCTGCTGACGGAGCAGGACTTCTTCGACATGGCCTGGGCCTACTTCGAGCGCGCCGCGGCCGACAACGTGGTGCATGCCGAAATCTTCTTCGACCCGCAGACCCACACCGAGCGTGGCGTGGCGATGGAGACGGTGATCGTCGGCCTGGAGCACGCCTGCCGGCGCGCGCATGCCGAGTTCGGCCTCAGCGCCAAGCTGATCCTGTGCTTCCTGCGCCATCTCAGCGAGGAGTCCGCTTTCGCCACGCTGGAGCAGGCGCTGCCGTACCGGCATCACTTCATCGGCGTCGGCCTCGATTCCAGCGAACTCGGCCATCCGCCGGAGAAGTTTGCGCGCGTGTTCGCGAAGTGCCGGGAACTCGGGCTGCACGTGGTCGCGCATGCCGGCGAGGAGGGGCCGCCGGCCTACATCGACAGTGCGCTCGACGTGCTGAAGGTCGAGCGCATCGACCACGGCGTGCGCTGCGTCGAGGACCCGGCGCTGGTGCAGCGCCTGGCCGCGAGCCGCATGCCGCTGACGGTGTGCCCGCTGTCGAACGTCAGGCTGCGCGTGTTCGACACGCTGGCGCAGCACAACCTGAAGGCGCTGCTCGACGCCGGGCTGTGCGCCACCGTCAACAGCGACGACCCGGCCTACTTCGGCGGCTACGTCAACGAGAACTACCTGCAGACCTTCGCCGCCGTGCCGGCGCTGACGGCGCGCGACGCCTGGCAGCTGGCGGCCAACAGCTTCGAAGCCAGCTTCGCGGACGACGCCCACAAGGCACGGTGGCGCGCGCAACTCGACGCGGCCTTCGCCGCGGCCGCCGCCGGGCGCTGAGTCGCGCTACACCGGCGGCGCGGCGGTGGCCTGCTTGATCGACTGGAAACGCGCCGCCAGCTCGCGGCGCAGCTGCTTGCGCAGCGCAGCCTCCTGAAAGCGTCGCGTCTCGTCGCCGGGCGCCGGCTGCAGCGGCGGCACCGGTACCGGGCGACGTTCGTCGTCCACCGCCACCATCGTGAAGAAGCAGCTGTTGACATGCCGCCTGCGCTGGCTGCGGATGTCCTCGGCCACCACCTTGATACCGACTTCCATCGATGAGCTGCCGGTGTGGTTGACCGAGGCCAGGAAGCTCAGCAGCTCGCCGACGTGGATCGGCTCGAGGAACATCACCTGGTCGACGCTCAGCGTCACCACGTAGCGGCCGGCGTAGCGGCTGGCACAGGCATAGGCCACCTGGTCCAGGAACTTCAGCACCGTGCCGCCATGCACGTTGCCGGCGAAGTTGGCCATGTCCGGCGTCATCAGCACCGTCATCGTCAGCTGGTGGCGCGGCAGGTCCATCGCCGCGCATTGTGGCAGCGCTCAGACCAGGCCGTGCTGCGCCGCCAGCGCCATCAGGCGCTGCACCTCGCGGTCGTGCACGCCGCGCTCGCGCAGCGCGTGCGCGGTGGCCGCCAGATACTGCAGCGTGCTGCCGTAGCGTCCGCTGGCGTGGCGCAGGATGTGCAGCATCTGCCCATCGTCGAGCCGAGCCATCAGCGCCTCGCTGCGGCGACCCAGCGTGAAGGCCAGCGCCTTGACCTCGCCCTGCGGCGTGCGTGCGGGCAGCCAGCGCGGGTCATAGACGCCGGTGGGCATCTCGCGCAGCCACAGGCGCTGCAGCTCATCGTTGGCGGTTTCGCGCCGCAACCGGAAGACCACGCCGCGGCAGGCGCCGCCGGGCAGCAGGGCAAACACCAGCCCGGGCTGCTGCACCGAGCCGCGGTTGACGCGCGAGCGCATGCGCAGCGCGCGGTGCCAGCCGTGGACCAGCGCGCTGCGGTGTTCCACCGCCTCGAACTCCTGGCGCCAGATCAGCGACGCATAGCCGAACACCCACAGGTCGCCGCGCCCGCCCCACTGCGTGCGCGTGCGCTCGAGCATCTGCGCCGGGTCGCGGCCGGGAAGAGGCGGCGGGAACTCGTGCATCGCGGCTCAGGCCGGGGGCAGGTCCAGCACGTAGTGCACCACGCCGCCGACCTGGCGCGTGCGCAGCCGCAGGCCGCTGCGCTGGAACACCGCATGCATCGGCGCATTCTCGGCCAGCACCTCGGCGGTGAAGCGCGTGATGCCATGGCGGCGGGCGATGCCGCACAGCGCGGTCAGCAGCTGGCTGGCCAGTCCCTGGCCCTGGAAGTCCTCCTCGACGGTGAACGAGACTTCCGCTTCGCGAGCGCCGTCGTCGGCGGTGCTGGCCACGTAGCCGGCGCTGCCGATGGCCGTTTCGTCGGCGCCGCTGCCCAGCGTCACCACCAGCGCGGCGAAGTGCAGCAGGTCGATGTGTTCGATCTGCTCCAGCATGCCTGCCGGCAACTGCTTGCGGTAGGAGAAGAAGCGCGTGTAGACCGACTGCCGGTCGAGCTTGGCGAAGGCGTCGAGCAGACGCTGGCGGTCGTCGGGCCGCATCAGGCGCATCGTCGCCACGCGGCCGTCGCGCAGCGTCGCGGCCTGCTGGAACTTGAAGTCGTCCGGAACTGCCTCGACCATGACCTGATTGCCTCGGGCGCCGAAGTTCTGATTCTTGCGTTTTCTCAAGTCCGGCGGTGGCCACGCGGTGGACATTCCCGCCAAAGTCGCACGTGATACCGTTCCGCCTGCGCAAGTCAAGGCCCCATGATGAAGATCAGAAGCACTCTCTACGGCATCCTGTCCCTGGCGATCGCGGCGCCGCCCGCGCTGCAGGCGCAGACCGCGCCGTCGGCGCCGGCGGCCGCGGCGGCACCGGCTGCAGCGCCCTATACGCAGGGCGAACTCGAGCAGATGCTGGCGCCGATCGCGCTGTATCCGGACGCGCTGCTGTCGCAGATGCTGATGGCGTCGACCTATCCGCTGGAGATCGTCGAGGCGGCGCGCTGGCGCAAGGAGAACGCGTCACTGCAGGGCGACGCGCTGCAGAGCGCGCTGGAGTCGCAGCCCTGGGACGCCAGCGTCAAGTCGCTGACGGCCTTTCCCGACGTGCTGGAACGCATGAACAAGGACCTGGCCTGGACGCAGAAGCTGGGTGATGCCTTCCTCGGCCAGCAGCAGCAGATGCTGGCCACGGTGCAGACGCTGCGCAACAAGGCGCAGGCCGCCGGCAACCTGCAGAGCAACGACAAGCAGACCGTCGAGGTGCAGCAGCAGGAAGGCAAGCAGGTCATCGTCATCCAGCCGGCGAACCCGCAGGTGGTCTACGTGCCGACCTACCAGCCCACCGTGGTCTACGGCGCCTGGGGCTACCCGGCCTATCCGCCCTATTACCCGCCGTACTGGGCGCCGGTGGGCGGCGCCTTCGTCAGCGGCTTCTTCTGGGGCGTTGGCATCGCGGCCGGTGCGGCGCTGTGGGGCGGCTGCAACTGGGGTCGCGGCGACGTCAACATCAACGTCAACCGCTACAACAGCTTCAATCGCACCAACATCAACAACAGCAACTGGAACCACAACGTCAGCCACCGCGGTGCAGTGCCGTACCGCGATGCCGGCTCACGCGAGAAGTACAAGGCCACGGACCGGCAGGCCGCCGCGGCCCGCGAGCAGTTCCGCGGCCGCGACGACTCGCTCGGGGGTGCGGGGCTCAATGACCGGGCCGGGCTGAAGCAGGCGCAGCAGAACCCGGCGGTGCGTGACGCTGCGGCCCGCGACCGGGCAGGTGCCGCCGGCGGTGCCGGCGCAGGCGCAGGTACGCGACCTGTGCGCCGCCAACCGCGGCGGCGCGACCGCGGGCACGCGCGACCTGGGCGCCGGCAGTCAAGGCGGTGCCGCGGCGGCCCAGCGCCCCAGCACGGCCCAGCACGGCAGGCGGATCGCGGCGCCTTCTCCGGCGGCAACGGGCGCAGGCGCGCCGCGTCCGACCGCGGCCGTGCCAGCGTGGGCGGGGCGGCGGCGCAGCGACCGGCAGGCGGAGGGGGCGCGCGCCCGGCGGGGGGCGGCGGCGCACGCGGCGGCGGCGGAGGAAGGCGCTGAGGCGCCCGGCGCCCCCGTTGACCTGCCCAGCACACTGCACAGGATGAACACCATGGATCGACTTTCTGCCCCGATGGGGCGTATCACCGTCGCGCTGGCGCTGGCGCTGGCGCTGGCCTGCGGCTTCGCCACGGCGGCCGACGCGCCGAAGAACACGGCCGCGGCCACCACCCAGCCTGCGCCGAAGCGCGTGTACTTCGCCACGCCGGAAGACGGCTTCAGCGCGCTCGTGGCGGCGCTGCGCAAGCCGGACTTCAAGGCGGTGGACCGACTGCTCGGCCCGGGCCATCAGCGCATCACCGATTCCGGCGACAGTGCGGCGGACCGCGAGGCGGCACGCAACTTCGTCGGTGCTTACGAGGCCAAGCACGCCATCCAGGCCACGGACACACAAGCCGTGCTCAGCATCGGTGACTCCGACTGGCCGATGCCGATTCCGCTGGTCAAGCAGGCGGCCGGTTGGACCTTCGACGCCGATGCCGGCGAAGAGGAACTGATCGCCCGGCGCATCGGCCGCAACGAACTCGATGCGATGCAGGTCTGCCTGGCCTTCATCGACATGCAGCTGGAATACGCGTCGTCCGACCACAACGGCAATGGCCTGCTCGAATACGCGACGCGGCTGGTGTCCACGCCGGGCAAGCGCGATGGCCTGTACTGGCCGGCCCGGGCCGGCGAGCCGCAGAGCCCGGCCGGGCCGCGGCTGGCCGCGGCCAACCTGCAGCCGACGGCCGGCAAGACGTCGCCCCGGCCCTACCACGGCTACTACTTCCGCATCCTCACCGCTCAGGGCGAACATGCGTCCGGCGGCAAGCGCAACTACATCGTCGACGGCCGGCTGATCGGCGGCGTGGCGCTGCTGGCGTGGCCGGCGAGTTACCTGGCCTCCGGCGTGAAGACCTTCCAGTGCAACCTGGACGGCGTGATCTACGAGCGCGACTTCGGCCCCGATACCGCGGCGGCGGTGCGCAAGATCAACGCCTTCGACCCCGGCCCCGGCTGGACACAGGCCAAGTAGGGCGCAGCTGCGGGTGCGCCGGCGCGTCCATGCCGCGGGCGCCGGCCGCGGTGCGCCGCATCTGGGGCACGTCGCTGCCCGGCGCAGCCTCCGGCGACATGTGTTTCGTGCCTGTGCGAGCCGCCCTACTTCGGTGACGGCCCCTCGTCGCCGCAGCCTGCCTGGCTTCCCGCTGCACCACTGAGACCATCCGCCGCGCTCGCGCCGGGCGTCCTGGCTGCCGTGCGGCATCGGTCCGGGCTCGCGGCCGCGGGCGGCGCCGCGTGGACGAAGGCCCTCGGCGCGGCGACGGCCTGGTGGCCGGCCTGAAGATCTCGCGGCCGCGCCCCTCTGCCGGCGCATCGCGCGGACCGCCGTGACACCGCATCTGTCAGGGCAGACGCCAAGGGCGACTGTCCCGAAATGCCAAGTCAATGTCACGGATTGTCAAGTCGCGGAAAACCGCTCCGCGAACAATCCGGCCATCGACAACGACACAGGAGACGCGCGATGAGTGCTTCTCGCCCTGACACCCCGCTGTGCGACCGGCTGCGCGCCGCCGGCGAATGGAACCCGAACTGGGACCCGTTCTACGAGCTGGACCCGGCCTGGACCGAGGCCTTCATCGCCATGGGCACGAAGCCGATGCTGTCCGGCGTGCTCGACCCGAAGGTGATCGAGTTCATCGCCATCGCGGTCGACGCGTCCTGCACCCACATGTACGGCCCTGGCGTGCGCCGTCACATCCGCAAGGCGCTGGAACTCGGCGCGACGAAGCAGGAGATCACCGCGGTGCTCCAGTGCGTCAGCGTGCTGGGCATCCACACGATGAGCCTGGGCGCGCCGATCCTGCTGGAGGAAGTGGCCGCACTCGAGCACGCCACCGAACCCGCGGCGCTCTGAGCTGCCGCCCCTTCACCGACCCTCATCGACCCTCACCGACCCGCGACCAGGAGACACCATGCAATTCCTCGACGATTCCCTGCTGCCCGAAAACCAGCAACCGCTGGTGATCCAGGTGGCGCCTTACGGCCCCGAGTTCCTGCCCAGCGACTCCGACGACATCCCGGTGACGATGGCCGAGCAGGTGCAGAAGGCGGTGGACTGCTGGAACGCCGGTGCCACCGTGCTGCACGTGCATTGCCGCGAGGCCGACGGCAAGGGCAGCAAGCGGCTGTCGATGTTCAACGAGATGCTGGCGCGGCTGCGCGACGCGGTGCCCGGCATGCTGCTGCAGGTCGGCGGCTCGATCTCCTTCGCGCCCGAAGGCGAAGGCGCCGACGCGAAGTGGCTGAACGACGACACGCGCCACATGCTGGCCGAGCTGAATCCGAAGCCCGACCAGGTGACGATCGCCATCAACACCAACCAGATGAATGTCTGCGAGCTGCTCACCGCCGACGACGTGGCCGGCACCTCGCTGGCCCTGCCGGCCTACCAGGCGGCCTACCGCGAGATGTGGATCCCCTCGGGCCCGGACTTCGTGGCCGAGCACCTGAAGCGGCTGCAGGCCAACGGCATCCAGCCGCACTTCATGCTCGGCGATGCCGGCCAGCTGGAGACCGTGGAACGGCTGATCCGCCGCGGCGTGTACACCGGCCCGCTGGTGCTCAATTGGGTGGGCATCGGCGGCGGCGCCGACGGCCCGAACCCGCGCAACCTGATGGAGTTCATCAACCGCTGCCCGGAGAATGCCGTGCTGACGGTCGAGAGCATCATGCGCAACGTGCTGCCGCTGAACACCATGGCCATCGCGATGGGCCTGCATGTGCGCGTCGGCATCGAGGACAACCTGTGGGCCCGCAAGGGCGAGCGCATGACCAGCGTGCAGCAGGTGGAGCAGATGGTGCGGCTGTCGCGCGAACTGCACCGTGAGGTGGCCACCGGCGCCCAGGCCAAGGCCATCTACCGCATCGGCGAGCACTACAGCTCGGCCGACGAGACGCTCGCCAAGCTGGGCTATGCACCGAACCGCAAGCCCGGCACCCGCGGCGCGACACTGCGCCTGGCGGCCTGAACATCAACACACACGGAGACAAGCGATGAAGAACCTGTTGAACACCACCCGCCGCGCTGCGCTCGGCGCTACTCTCAGCGTCATGGCCGGCGCCGCGCTGCTGGCCGCCGCGCCCGCCGCTTTCGCCCAGGCCTGGCCCACCAAGCCGGTGCGCATCGTCATCGGCGCGCCCCCCGGGGGCACCGCCGACATCGTCGCGCGCCTGCTGGCCGAAGGCCTGCAGAAGGAATGGGGCCAGCCGGTGATCGTCGAGCCCAAGCCCGGCGCGGCCGGCATGATCGCGATGCAGGACTTCCTGACGCAGCCGGCCGACGGCCACACGCTGCTGGTGTCGGTGAACGCGCTGGTCACCGAGATCCCGCACGTCATCAAGGTGCGCTTCGACCCCTTCAAGGACGTCAAACCGCTGGCCGATCTGTCGCGCAGCGGCCTGGTGTTCGTCGGCAACGCCGCGCTGCCGGCGAAGAACGTGCCCGAGCTGGTGGCCTACGTGAAGGCCAACCCCGGCAAGGTGTCGTACGCCTCGTACAGCGCCGGCACGATCTCGCACACCATGGGCCTGGAGCTGAACAAGGCGGCGGGCATCGACCTGAACCACGTGCCCTACAAGGGCTCGCCGCCGGCGCTGCAGGACGTGATGGGCGGCCACGTGGCGCTGATGTTCGACGGCCCGGCGACCTCGATCCCGATGATCAAGGGCGGCAAGATCAAGGCCTTCGCCGTCAGCGGCGCCAAGCGCAACCCGGCGCTGCCGGACGTGCCGACCTTCGCCGAGCAGGGCTACCCGATGCTCGACGAGGTGGCGTGGATGGGCTTGTGGATCAAGCCGGGCGTGCCCGACGACATCCAGGCCAGGATCCGCCAGGCCACGCTGAAGGTGATGTCGCAGCCGGCGGTGCAGGCGCGCCTGGCCGACATGGGCAGCGACGCAGGCAGCGGCGCCACGCCGGACGAACTGGCCAAGTCGCTGCGCGAGGCTTCGGACAAGCAGGGCGCGACGCTGCGCGCGCTGGGCATCAAGCCGCAGGACCTGGGCGGCTGAGCCCGGGCGGGTGGCCGTCCCTGCGGACGGACGCCCGCCTGCCGAAGGGCTGCGCGTGTCGCACACGCGCAGCGCCTTCTGCCTGGCTGAGTCTTTGCACGGCCTTCCGTCTCAGGGGGCCTTGGCCGGCCGCTGCGCCGGCGCCGCGCCCTCCGCCACGGCGCGCCGCCATTGCCCCGGCGCCGTGCCCGCGTGTCGGCGGAAGGCACGGGTGAAGGGGCTGTCGCCCGCATAGCCCAGCGCGTCGGCGATGTCGTCCAGCGGCAGCTCGGTCGATTCGAGCAGCTGGCACGCCGCCTCGAAGCGCACCTCCTCCAGCACCTCGCGGAAGGTGGTGCCCAGCGCACGCAGGCGGCGGTTCAGCGTGCGCCGGTGCATGGCCAGCATGTCGGCCACGGCATCGCCCGAATCGACCCGGTTCAACAGCAGCACGCGCAGCGAGCGCCGCAGCTTCTCGATCAGTTCCGGCTGGGCCTGCGCGTTGGCCAGCGCCTCCAGGCGGCGCCGTTCGGCGGGGTCGGCGCCGGCCACTGGACGAACGAGCCACGTGCTCGGGAAGCGCAAGGCATTCAACTCGGAGTTGAAGCGCACCGGGCAGCGGAACAGCCGACGGTAGGGGCCCGCATCGGCAGGCGCCGAATGGGCCAGCAGCACCTCGCTCGGCACCCAGCCCGGCCCGCACAGCTCGCGCATGAAGTTGATCAGCGTGGCCAGCACGCCGTCGTAGATCTGGCGCGCGCCCAGCACGCCGCGGTGATAGATGGCGTAGCCGAACTCCGTGACCGCGCCGTGGTCGCGCAGGAAAACCACGCCCCCCTGGCTGTTGAGGTGGTGATAGACGGTCCCGACGTGCAGCGCATCGCGCACCGTCGCCGCGTGGCGCATCAGCTGCCCCAGCAGCCCCAGGCTCTGCAGGTCCCAGGCCTCGCCCACGAGCAGCCCGAAGTGCTCCAGGCCGGTGAGCTGTGCGCCGCCGTGCATGACCCGGCCGAAGGCGGCATAGGGAATGGTGTTCTCCGGCAGGTCGAAGGCCGACTCATGCAGGCCGGCGGCGGCCAACGCCTGGTAGGGGTTGGCCCCCAGTTCGCGGATCAGCTGCGGCACCAGGCACAGGGCGCCGACCCGCTGTCGCCAGAGCTCCTCTTCCGAAGGCAGTTGAAAGGGCTGCGTGGGAGGTGAGGCAGAAAAGGGCATGCCATGAATTGTGAGGGAGTGCGGCGATGTCCAGAAAGGTCAAGTGCGCTGTCCCGAAGTGTCCCGATGAATGTCCTGAACTGCGGCGACAGCCGACGGGCGTGCCGGCTAAAAACTCGCTACGGCGCACCAGCACGGCGCGCCAGACGCACAGGGAGCAATCACCATGGACGACACCAGGCACGGGCACGGCGCGATGAGGCCTCGGCTGCTGCGCACGACGCTGGCGCTGCTGCTGGGTGCCGCGCTGAGCTTGCCGGCCGCGGCGCAGACCGCCGCCGCGCCGGCCGCCAAGCCCGCCGCCAAGAAGGCCGCGGCCAAGCCGGCGCCGTTCAAGCCGGTGCTGGAGCCGCGCGCGGTGGAGTTGCTGCAAGCCATGAGCGCGAAGCTGGCGGCGGCCAAGAGCCTGAGCTTCACCGCGGTGGCCAGCTACGAATACCCCAGCCGGCTGGGCCCGCCGATCGTCTACAGCATGCGCTACGACGTCGCGCTGCAGCGGCCCAACCAGCTGAAGATCGTCGTGCCCGGCGACGGCCCGGGCAGCGAGTTCTATTGGGACGGCAAGGAAATGGTCGCCTTCGCCCCGGCGGAGAACCTGGTCGCCGTCGAGTCCGCGCCGCCCACGCTGGAAGGCGCGCTGAAACAAGCCTTCGACCGCGCGGCCATCTACTTCCCCTTCACCGACCTGCTGCTGCCCGACCCGTACGCGGCCATCAGCCCCGGAGCCATCCTGGCCTACATGATCGGACCGTCCGGCATCGTCGGCGGCGTCAAGACCGACATGCTCGTGTGGGCCAACAACGACGTCTTCCTGCAGATCTGGCTCGGTGCGGACGACAAACTGCCGCGGCGCATCCGCGCACAGTTCCGCGATGACCCGAAGAAACTGCGCCACGACCTGGAGCTGAGCAACTGGCAGCTCGACGGCGCCATCGCCGCCGACACCTTCAGCACCGCCAAGGCCAAGGCCGGCATGCCCATGGCCTTCGCCACCCCCGGGCGCAAGGTTCCCATCGGCGTCAAGCCACTGGTCGGCGGCAGCACCAAGCCCGCAGCCAAGCCCGCAGCCAAGCCGCAATGAGCGCGCAGCCCACCCCCGAAAGGCCGTCCATGAAGCAGCCCATGAAGCAGCCCATGAAGCACGCAACCCTTGCCCTGCTCGTCGCGGCCGTCGGCAGCACGCTGCTCGGCTGGGCGCCGCGGGCCGACGCCTGGGCCTCGGCCAACCGCATGGGCGGGCGCACCGAGCACACCCCCGGCGACACCGCGCACGAGAACCGCTGGGGCGGCAGCTCCCAGCACGTGGCCGGCGAAGGCACCGAACACACCAACGCGGCCGGCGGCAGCACCGAACACTCGGTCTATGGCGGCACCGAGCACACCAGCACCACCGGCACCACCACCTACGGCAAGGCCGGCTACGGCGCGGTCAGCACCACGCCGGGCGGGGCCAGCTACTACCACCCGCCGGTCAACGGCGCGTACCCGGCCTACGGCGCCTACCACCCGCCGGTGGCGGTGCCGTACTACTCCACCGGCTGCATGGGCTGCGCGGCCGCGGCCGGCGCGGTGGCGGGCATGGCCGTCGGCGGAGCGATCGCCTACTCGACGACCACGGCGGCCAATGCCGCGGCGACCTCCAACGCCTATGCGGCCGGCGTGGCCACCGGCAGCGCCAACACCAACGCGGCCTACCAGCAGGGCTATGCGGCCGGCGCGACCAGCGCCCCGAAGCCTGCCTTCGTGATGGGCGCCAGCTACGCCGCGCTGCCGCCGGGCTCGATGTCGGTGCAGAAGAACGGCCAGACCTACTACCTCAACGGCAACACCTGGTTCCTGCCGGCCTTCGGCGCCAACGGCGTTCACTACACCGTGGTGGCCGCGCCTTGAGGCGGACGCGCCGTCTGCAGACCCGATGCTTTTTCCACTGCTGTCGATGCCGGGCTCGCGGATCGATGGTTCTTTCGCGCCGACCGGCGCCACGCCGAGCTTAAGGAGCAACTGATGTACTTCACCGACGACTCCCTGTTCCCCGAGAACATGGCACCGACGATCATCACGGCGGCGCCCTACGGACCCGAGTGGCTGCCTGGCGATGTCGAAGACCTGCCGATCAGCTTCGACCAGCAGGTGCAGGCCGCCGTGGACTGCTACAACGCCGGCGCGACGATGCTGCACTTCCACGTGCGTGACCCGAAGACCGGCCAGGGTTCGAGCAACTTCGACCACTACAACGAGCTGCTCGCCCGGGTGCGCGCCGCGGTGCCGAAGATGATCATCCAGGTCGGCGGCTCGATCTCGTTCGCGCCGCACACCGAAGGTGCCAAGGCGAAGTGGCTGGACTACGACACGCGCCACATGCTGACCGAGCTGGACCCGAAGCCCGACTTCGTGACCATCACCACCGGCACCACGCTGTGGGACATCACGCAGGCCTTCATCCCCGGCGACGCCGACGGCACGCACCTGGCCGACCCGAAGGTGGCCGAAGCCTGGAGCGGCATGGTCGTCGATTCGCTGCCGGCGTTCTACATCGAGCACCTGAAGCGGCTGCGCAAGAACAAGATCCAGCCGTACTTCGTGCCGGGCCACGTGCACCAGCTCGAGATCATCGAGCGGCTGGTCCGCTCGGGCGTCTACATGGGGCCGCTGAACGTGGCGCTGTGCGGCTACGGCGGCGGCTCGATGGGCCGCAACCCCTTCGACTGGATGGAGATGCTGCGCCGCACGCCGCACGGCGCGTCGAGCGTGACCTTCTGGAGCAGCATGCGCGGCAACATCGCGATCCAGACGATGGCCACGATCCTCGGCGTGAACGTGCGCGTCGGCAACGAGGACAACATCTGGGACATGCACAAGAAGCGCTGGTCGACCGTCAAGCAGGTGGAGTGGGCGGTGAAGCAGAGCGAGCAGTTCGGCCGCAAGGTGGCCACGGCGGATGAGGCGCGCAAGATCATGAAGGTCGGCGTCTGGTACGACAGCGTGGAAGAAACGCTGTTCAACCTGGGCCTGCCGCCGAACCGGCCCGAGGGCTACAAGGGCTTCGTGTCCTACGAGACCGACGGCAAGCTGCCGAAGGCGAGCGGCAGCGGCACCAGCCCGGTGAGCATCCTCTAGGGCACCTGCCCCTCGGGCCCGGCTCTGCCCGCACGGGCGGCCGGGCCCGCCTCACACGGAGAAAGCCCCATGGCTGGATTCATCAAGGTGGCCACGCTGGCCGAATTGCCGCCGGGTGCCTGCACCACGGTGTCGGCCGGCGACACGGCGGTGGCGCTGTTCAACGTCGACGGCCAGGTGCATGCGATCAACGACGCCTGCAAGCATGCCGGGCAGTCGCTGGGCTGCGGCGAATTCCACGGCAAGGTGGTGCGCTGCCGCGCGCATGGCTGGAAGTACGACGTGACCACCGGTTTTGCCAACGGCATCGACGGTTACGGCGTCGCCACCTACCCGGTGCAGGTGGTGGCCGGCGACGTGCTGGTCGCGGTCGATTGATGTGGCGCGGGCACAGGGTTTCGGGAGGGCAGCAGCCATGACGCAATCCACGTGGGCGCCGAGCCGGCGCCGCTTCATCGGGCAAGCGGCGGGTCTGGGCCTGGGCGGGCTGCTCGGCGCCGGCGGCGCGCGTGCGCAGAGCGCAGGCGGCATCGTGCTGCCCTTCGGCAACGGCGAACGGCCGATCACGGAAGACTTCCCGCAGAAGGGCGCGATGATCCTGCAGCGCACGCGGCCGCCGCAGCTGGAGACGCCCTTCGAGGTCTTCGACCAGGGCGTGTTCACGCCCAACGACCGCTTCTTCGTGCGCTGGCACCTCGCCAACATCCCGACCGAGATCGACCCCGCGGCCTTCCGCATCAAGGTGCGCGGCCATGTCAACAAGACCATCGAGTTGTCGCTGGACGACCTGACCACCCGCTTCGAGCGGGTGGAGGTGGCCGCCGTCAACCAGTGCTCGGGCAATTCGCGCGGCTTCTTCGCGCCGCGCGTGCTCGGCGCGCAATGGGCCCACGGCGCGATGGGCAATGCCCGCTGGACGGGCGTGCGGCTGAAGGACGTGCTCGACAGCGCCGGCGTGGCCGCCGGTGCGGTGGCGGTGCGCTGCACCGGGCTGGACACCGGCGTGCTGCCGGCGACACCGCAGTTCCGCCACTCGCTGGCCATCGACCACGCGCGCGACGGCGAGGTGATCATCGCCTTCCTGATGAACGGCGAGCCGCTGCCGCTGCTCAACGGTTATCCGGTGCGGCTGGTGGTGCCGGGCTGGTTCGCGCCTTACTGGGTAAAGATGCTCAGCGACATCGAGGTGCTGGACAAGCCGGACGACAGCTTCTGGATGAGCACCGAATACCAGGTGCCGGACACGCCGCATGCCGACATGCAGCCCGGCCAGACGGGGGTGCGCATGGTGCCGATCAGCCGCATGGTGCCGCGTTCCTTCTTCACCAACGTGAAGGACGGCGCCGCGTTCAAGGCGGGCGCGCCCGTGGAACTGCGCGGCATCGCCTTCGGCGGCGATGCCGGCGTGGCCCAGGTGCGCGTGTCCAGCGACGGTGGCCGCCAGTGGCAGCCGGCGCGGCTGGGGCCCGACCTCGGGCGCTACGGCTTCCGCGAATGGACCGCCGCCGTGCACCTGGCCGGCCCCGGCAGCCACACGCTGATGGTGATGTGCACCAACACGGCCGGCGTGTCGCAGCCGGCGCAGGCCAACTGGAACCCCGGCGGCCTGATGCGCAACGTCATCGAATCGGTGACGCTGAAGCTCAGCTGAAAGCAGGCACGAGATGAAGACACGCATGAAGCTCGGGTCCGGGTGGCTGGTCTGCGCGCTGGTGCTGGCCCTGCCCGGCGCGGCGCGGGCCCAGGCCCAGCCGGTGAAGGGTCCTGCGGCTACGGCCCCGGTGAAGTGGAACGTGGTCAAGGCCACGCTGCCGGCCGGCGATGTGGACTTCCCCGCTGGTGACGGCTCGACGATCGCCACCTCGCAGTGCCTGATCTGCCATTCGGCCGGCACGGTGCTGCGTCAGCCGCCGCAGCCGCAGGCGCAGTGGCTGGCCGAGATCCGCAAGATGCGCGCCCTGTGGGGCGCGCCCATCCCGGTGGACGAGGAGCAGGCCCTGTCGCGCTACCTGGCGCGCATCAACGGCCCGAAGTAGACCCCAGTGCAGGAGCAGCACATGCAAGGCGATACGAGCAACGGCCCCTGGGAAGAGGCCTTCGAACAACTGCACCAGTGGGATGCGGCCTGGGCCGACACCTGCGCGCGCATGGCGGGCGACCCGTGGCGCTCGGGCGTGCTGCCGCGCAAGCTGGTCGAGCTGGTCGGCCTGGCCGTGAACGCGGCCTGCACCAACCTCAACCCCGAAGGCACGCGCCGCCACATCCGCGGCGCGCTCGATGCCGGCGCGACGCGCGACGAGGTGCTGATGGTGCTGAAGATGGCCTCGGTGATGGCCATCCACAGCTGCAGCCTGGGTGCGCCGATCCTGCTGGAAGAAGCCAAGGCGGCGGGTGCGCAGTTGCAGCCCAAGGCCGCCGTGCCGACGCCGGCCTGTGACCAGATGCGGGCGATGGGCCAGTGGAACGTCGCCTGGGACCCGTTCTTCGCGCTGGACCCCGGCTGGACCGATGCCTTCATGGCCACCGGCGCCGGCATCTACGCCAGCCGCCTGTTCACGGCCAAGGAGGTCGAACTGCTGAGCATCGCTTTCGACGCTTCGTACACCCACATGTACGCGCCGGGCACGCGACGCCACATCAAGGGCGCGCTGGCGGCCGGCGCGACGATCGAGGAGATCAACGAGGTGCTGAAGCTGTGTGTGGTGCAGGGCGTGCAGGCGCTGAACCTGGGCGTGCCGATGCTGGCCGAGGAACTGGCACGGCGCACGCCGGCGTGAACAGACAAGGAATCCACATGGAAAGCACCGGCCACGCCGAGGCCAAGAGCCTGAAGGAACGCGCCTGGGAAGAGTTCAAGGCCTACTGGGTGATCACCCTGTACCTCTGGCTCTTTCTCGGCAGCTTCACCATCTATCGCCGGCTGATCCTGGCCGAGACCGGCGTGCCCTACCTGCACTACGGCATCGCGCTGATCGAGGCGATGATCATCGCCAAGGTGGTGCTGATCGGCCGGATCTTCGGCTTCAGCCGGCGCTACGACCACCTGCCGCTGGTCGTGCCGGTGATCTACAAGTCGTTGCTGTTCGCGCTGCTGGTGCTGGCTTTCGGGCTGCTGGAGAAGACCGTCGATGGCCTGATCCATCGCGAGGGCATGCTCTCCGGGCTGCAGAAGATCGCCGAGGTCGGCCCCTACGAGATCGGCGCGCGCACGCTGATGCTGACCGTGGCGCTGGTTCCGTTCTGCGCATTCTCGGAGCTGGGGCGGGTGCTGGGGCTGAGCCGTCTGGGCAGCCTGTTCTTCGGCAAGCGCGAGGCCGCCGCAGGCGGCGCGCCCTGACAACCGACACATCAACAGGAGACGAGCGCCATGGCCCCAGTGAAGATGAACGACCCGCGCAACACGCGGGTGGCCGCGTTGCAGCCCGGCCAGTACGCCGACGGCAGCGCACTGCACGACATCCAGTACCTGGAATGCAAGCTGATCCTGAAGACCGACGAGTTCACCTCGCCGGCCGGCTTCAGGAAGTACGGCAAGCTGGTCGCGCGCGCCGCCAAGGATTGCGGCGTCGGCTTCGACACCTCGGCGGCCAAGGGCACGCGGCCGGCGGTGCGCGAAGTGCAGTTCCTGGATACCGAGGACTTCCGCCTCTACAACAACGCCTTCATCCTGCGCCGCCGCGTGCGCTTCGAAGACGGCTTCGCGGCCGAGGAGCCGGAGATCGTCTTCAAGTTCCGCCACCCCGACCAGCAGCAGGCGGCAGAGGTGGACGTGCGGCCCAACCTGCCGGCCGACTACCGCGTCAAGTTCAAGGCCGAGGCGCTGCCGCTGAAGGACCGCGTCGGCGGCTACCGGCTGCTTTATTCGCACAACGTGCAGTTCCCGTTGAGCCATGCGCCGAAGGACGGCGACCGCATGGCGATGGAGCGGCTGGCCGAGATCTTCCCGGCGATGAAGGTGCTCAAGCGCTCCAAGGGCGACCGGCTGTCGCTGGTCAACCAGACCATTGTCGAGGAGGTGCTGCAGGATCTGGGCACGCTGGACTTCGGCAAGGGCGTCACGGCCGATGCCAACGTGGCGCTGTGGCGCACGCGCGGCGAGCACCTGCCGCTGGTCGGCGAGTTCGCCTACCAGGTGAAGTTCAAGCGCCGCGAGGACGTGCACGACAAGGCGCGCGAGCGTTGCGCCAAGTTCTTCATCCGGCTGCAGCAGATCGCCGGCGAGTGGATCTACCTGGGCGCCACCAAGACCGGCATGGTCTACCGGCTGAACGGCAACCCGCCGCAGTCGCACGAGTGACGGTACGGCCGCCGCAAACGACCGCGTGAACACAGGGGTGGCCGATGCCAGTGGATCATCTGACGTCCCCCGAGGAGGTGCTGCGTGGCGCGCCGCCCGCAGCGACGTGGCAGGGGGGTGGTTCTTGAGCGCCATCGAACGCCTGCGCGCAGACGACATGCGCGGCCTGCACTATGCAGCGAGCATGTTCATCGCAACGACGGTGCTGTGGATCATCGTCCAGCGGGTCGGCGACGCCAATCCGATCTGGGCCATCAGCTCGATGGTCGCGACCAGCGATCCGCTGATGAAGCAGGCGGTGTCGACCTTCCGGGGCCGCATCGTCAACACGCTGCTCGGCTGTGCGGTGGGCCTGGTGTTCGTCGCGCTGGGCCGCACCGACTGGGAACTGCCGTTCGCGCTGGCCGTGACGGTGCTGCTGTCGACCTACGTGGTGCGCGTGCCGACGATGTGGCGCCAGGCGCCGATCACCGCGGCCATCGTCATTGCCGGAGGCTTGCAGCACCACGTCAAGCTGACCGCCGTCGAACAGGGCCTGCGTCGTGTGGGCGAGGTGCTGTTCGGGTGCCTGGTCGGCATCCTGGTGGCCTGGCTGCTGTCGAAGGTCTGGCCCCTGCCCGAGGCTGGGCAGGGCAAGGGCAACGGCGTGAGCGGCCGATGACGCGACGGCACGGGGTCCTGCTGGTGCTGGCGGCCTGGGCCGTCGCCGCCTATCTGGCTGCACCCGCGCTGTGGCGGCTTTACTTCGAGCACACGACGCCGCTGCCCGATGTCGATCGGGTCTCGCACACCTCCGACGGCCACCCCGGCGATCCGGTCAACGTCGCGCTGCAGGGCAGCGAGCCGCAGGTGGTCAAGGCGATGCTGGCGGCGGGCTGGACGCCGGCCGACCCGGTCACGCTCGCATCGAGCCTGCGCATCGCGGTGGACACGGTGATGCGGCGCAGCGACGACAGTGCGCCCGTCAGCCCGCTGTTCCTCTTCGGCCGCCGGCAGGACCTGGCCTTCGAGCAGCCCGTGCCGGGCGGGCCGCGCCACCGCCATCATGTCCGCTTCTGGCGCTGGGACCAACTGCGCGACGGCTCGCCGGTGTGGTTCGGTGCGGTCACCTACGACGATCGCGCCGGATTGAGCTACACGACCGGCCAGGTGACGCACCACATTGCCGCCGACGTGGACGCTGAACGGGACCGGATCGTCGCCGAACTGGGCGCTGCCCGGTGGAGCGGCGGTGTCGACTGGATCGATGGCTTCCATCGGCAGCGCGAGGGGCGCAACGGCGGCGGAGACCCCTGGCGCAGCGACGGCCGGCTCGCGGTCGTCCGGCTGCTCGCACCCTGAACGATGGACGACATCGGGCTTCCGTCAATTCAGCACGCAGGCCGGCTGAGGCACACTTCGGCCCTCGCGCCGGGCGGAAGCGCCGCCACGGCCCCGCAAAGAAAGGAACAACCATGAACGGCCTGATGCAACAGCACCCGCTGCTGATCTCCAACCTGCTGATCCATGCCGAGCGTCACCACGCCGAGCAGCAGATCGTCTCGCGCCGTGTCGAAGGCGACCTCCACCGCTACACCTACAAGGACCTGGCGGCGCGTTCGCGCAAGGTGGCCAAGGCGCTGGCGGCGCTGGGCGTGAAGCCGGGCCAGACCGTGGGCACGCTGGCCTGGAACGGCTACCGCCACATGGAGCTGTATTACGGCGTGTCCGGCTCGGGCGCGGTGCTGCACACGCTGAACCCGCGGCTGCACCCGGACCAGGTGGTCTACATCGCCGACCATGCCGAAGACCAGGTGCTGTGCTTCGACATGACCTTCCTGCCGCTGGTGGAGGCGGTGGCCGCGCGGCTGAAGACGGTCAAGCATTTCGTCGCCATGACCGACCGTGCGCACATGCCGGCGCAGAGCAAGATCCCCAACCTGCTGTGCTACGAAGAGCTGGTCGAGGCGCAGGACGACCAGTACGACTGGCCGCAGTTCGACGAGAACGCCGCCAGTTCGCTGTGCTACACCTCGGGCACCACCGGCAACCCGAAGGGCGTGCTCTACAGCCACCGCTCGACCACGCTGCACACCTACGCGGCCGCGTTGCCCGATGCGCTGAACGCCTCGGCACGCGACGTGATCCTGCCGGTGGTGCCGATGTTCCACGTCAACGCCTGGGGCCTGCCCTACGTGGCCTGCATGGTCGGCGTGAAGCTGGTGTTCCCCGGCCCGGCGCTGGACGGCAAGAGCCTGTACGAGCTGTTCGAAAGCGAAGGCGTGACCATGTCGGCCGGCGTGCCCACCGTCTGGCAGGGCCTGCTCGCCTACACCGACGCCAACAACCTGAAGTTCAGCACGATGAAGCGCACCGTCATCGGCGGCTCGGCCTGCCCGCCGGCGATGATGGAAGCCTTCGAGCAGAAGTACGGCGTGCACGTGCTGCACGCCTGGGGCATGACCGAGATGAGCCCGCTGGGCACGGTCTGCACGCTCAAGCCCAAGCACCTGACGCTGTCGGCCGCCGAGCGCATGGCGGTGCAGGCCAAGCAGGGCCGCGCGATCTTCGGCGTCGACATGAAGATCATCGACCCCGAAGGCAAGGAACTGCCGCGCGACGGCAAGGCCAGCGGCGAACTGCTGGTCAAGGGGCCGTGGATCGTCTCGACCTACTTCAAGGGCGAGGGCGGCGACCCGCTGGTCGACGGCTGGTTCCCCACCGGCGACGTCAGCATGATCGACCCCGACGGCTACATGCAGATCACCGACCGCAGCAAGGACGTGATCAAGTCCGGCGGCGAATGGATCGGCTCGATCGACATCGAGAACATCGCGATGGCGCACCCCGCGGTGGCGATGGCGGCCTGCATCGCCGCCTACCACCCCAAGTGGGACGAGCGCCCGCTGCTGGTGGTGGTGAAGAAGCCCGGTGCCGAGCTGACGCGCGAGCAGATGCTGAAGTTCTTCGAAGGCAAGATCGCCAAGTGGTGGACGCCGGACGACGTGGTCTTCGCCGAGGCCATCCCGCTGGGTGCCACGGGCAAGATGCAGAAGAATAAGCTGCGCGAGATCTACAAGGATCACAAGCTGCCCACCGCCTGAGCCGACCATGCCGACCCTTCGAGTGGAAATGTTCGCCGGCCGCACCGTGGAGCAGAAGCGCGCGCTGGCGCGCGAGCTGACCGACGCCACGGTGCGCGCGCTGGGCGTGCCGGCCAGCGCCGTCGAGGTGCTGTTCTACGACATCCAGAAGCACGACTGGGCGGTCGCCGGCACGCTGTGCAGCGACCCGCCGGCCGCGCCGCCGCAGCAGGCCTGAGCCGATGTCCCGCAACGTCATCGTGCTGCCCGACGCGGGCGTGGCGTCGATCGTCTCGTTGCTGCAGTCGGCGAAGGTTTCGCTGCGGCTGAAGGCCGTCGAGTTCAATGCGCCGGAGCTGATCGAGGCCGTGGCCGCGCTGGCGCGGCGCGGCGTGCAGGTGCGGGTGCTGCTGAACAAGCCGGGGCGCGGCGGCGTGTCCGACAACGCCGCCGCACGCACGGCGCTGCAGGCGGCCGGCGCCGAGGTGGCCAATGCGCCGCACAAGCTGTCGGTGCTGCACGAGAAGTCGCTGGTCATCGACGACGAGCGCGCGCTGGTGATGTCCTGCGACTGGGACGTCTTCGGCGTGAGCCAGGCGCGCGACTACCTGGTGCTGACGACGCACCGGCACGAGGTCGACGAGATCGCCGCCTGCTTCGATGCCGACTGGGCGCATCAGGGCTTCAAGCCGCACGGCCACGGTCGCCTGCGCATGGTGTGGGGCCCGCTGAACGCGCGCCAGCGCATCGCCGATTTCATCGACGCGGCGCGCCACACGCTGATCGTGCAGAACGCGCGCTACCAGGACCCGGTGATGATCGAGCGGCTGGTGCGCGCGCAGCGCCGCGGCGTGGCGCTGCAGCTGATGGCGCATTCGGTGCACCGCATGCAGGCCAAGGAGATCACCAGCGACGTCGGCGGCTTGCGCATGCTCGACGACCTGGGGGTGCAGGTGCGTCGGCTGAAGCACCTGCGCCTGCACGGCAACCTGCTGCTGGCCGACGGCGACCGGGCGCTGGTCGGCTCGGTCAACTTCAGCCCGGCCAGCCTGGACCGCCGCCGCGAGCTGGCGATCGAGACCGACGACGCGGCGGTGATCAAGACGCTGCAGGTCACGCTGGCGCACGACTGGAGCCATTCGCGGCCGATCGATCTGTCCGAAGAAGGCCTGCGCGAAGAACTCGAGCGCCACGGCCGCGCCGACGACGCCTATCACCTGCTCGGCGGCGCGCCCGAGGACGAGGGCGCCGACGACGATGTGCCGCCACCGCCGCCGGCGGCGGTTCAGGCCGGCGGCGACAGCCCGTCGGCCAGCGACAGCCGGTAGGCGCGCCAGCCCGGCACCAGGCTGGCGCCGAAGCCGGCCGCCAGCACCGCGCCCAGCAGCGCCCATTGCGTGGCGCCCGGCGCGGCCAGCGTCAGGCCGATGCCGTAGTGCAGCTGCAGCCAGGGGCCGGCGGCCACGATCGCCAGCGCCAGCAGCGCGCAGCCGAGCAGCACGCCGGCCAGCGTGACCAGCGCGCCTTCGGCCGCCAGCATCAGCAGCACGTGGCGCGGTGCCGCGCCCACGGCGCGCAGCACCGCCAGCTCGCGGCGGCGTTCGTTCAGCCCGGCCAGCACCACCGCCACCAGGCCGGCCAGGCTGACCGCGGCCACCAGCGCCGACATCGCCAGCAGTGCGCGCTCGCCGCTGCCGACCACGTCCCACAGTTCGTCCAGCGCCACGCCGGGCAGCACCGCCATCAGCGGCTCGGCCTCGAAGTCGTTGACCATGCGCTGCACGGCGAAGACCGCGGCGCGGTTCTTCAGGCCCAGCAGCGCCGCCGTCACCTGCTTCGGCCTGAGGTCGGCCTGGCGCGCCTGTTCGGCCGAGATCTTCTGCCCCGGCAGCGGCACGCCGGCCGCCCAGTCCAGGTGGATCGCCTCCATCGCCTGCAGGCTGATGTGCAGCGTGCGGTCCACCGGCGTGCCGGTGCGCTGCAGGATGCCGACCACGGTGAAGGGCTTGTCCGCATGCTCGGCGCCCGGCATCTCGCTGCCGCCGTGGCTCAGCGTGAGCTGGCGGCCCAGGCCGTAGCCCAGGCGCTCGGCCACCTCGGCGCCCAGCACCACGTCGTACAGACCCGCCAGGTCGCCGCTGAAGACGCGGCCCTGGGCCAGCCGCAGCGGCTGCCGGTCGCCGTAGCGGAAGTGCTCGAAGTAGCCGGTCGTCGTCGCCAGCACCGGAAAGCCGTGGTGCGAATCGCCCAGCGACAGCGGCACCATCCAGGCCACGGCGCGGTGCCTGGCGACGTCCTCCAGGCTGCTCAGGTCGACGTTGTTCGTGGCACCGCCGATGCGGAACACCGCGTACAGCAGCAGCTGCAGCGAGCCGCCGCGCGCACCGACGATCAGGTCGGTGCCGCTGACCGACTGCGCGAAGTTCTCGCGCACGTCCTGGCGCAGCCGCTCCACGCCCAGCAGCAGGAAGCTGGACAGCGCCACCGACAGCAGCACCAGCGCCAGCGTGCCGCGCCGGCTCCAGGCGCTGCGCAGCGCGATCGACAGGATGGCGTTCATGACAGCCCCTCGTCCGGCGCGTACGCCGGCCGGTCCCCCGAGGGGACGCGGGCCGGCTCGGGAGCGGCCCAGCGCCCGGCCCGCGTGGCTGCAGCGCTGGTCATGCGCAGGCTTCCGTGCTCGTGCGGTTGATCTGCGCCAGCGCCAGCGTGGTGTCGAACTGCACGGCCAGCCGCTCGTCGTGGCTGACGAAGACCAGCGTGCTGCCGGCGTCGCGGCACTGCTGCAGCAGCAGTGCCATGAAGCTGTCGCGCAGCGCGGCGTCGAGCGCCGAAGTCGGCTCGTCGGCGATCACCAGTTCCGGCCGGCCGAGCAGCGCG
>JBGAII010000027.1:0-32977 GCA_044225625.1 Rubrivivax sp. | reverse complement strand
CACGTCGCCCTGGGCACCGACCACCGGCTGCGCTGGGTGTTCCACGAACGTCGAGGCGCGCAGTCCGGCTGGTTCCTGCACGGCCTGTTTGCCTGACGCGCCATGCACGACGACGGCCTGCCCGCTTATGCCGAGCTGCATTGCCGCTCGAACTTCAGCTTCCTGACCGGCGCCTCGCATCCGGGCGAGCTGGTGGCGCGCGCCGCCGAGCTGGGCTACGAGGCCATCGCCATCACCGACGAATGCAGCGTCGCCGGCATCGTGCGCGCGCACGAGGAAATCAAGCGGCAGAAGGAAGCCGCCGAAACGGCGATGCGCGCGATGGGCCTGCCGCCGCAGCAGGCGCGCTGCATCCAGCTGATCGTCGGCAGCGTGTTCGATGTGCAAGGTGAAGGCGGCACGCCCGGCTGCCGCCTGGTGCTGCTGGCGCGCAACCGCGCCGGTTATGGCGACCTGGGCGAGCTGATCACGCTGGCGCGGCTGCGCTGCGCCAAGGGCGAATACCGGCTGACGGTGCGCGACCTGGACACGCCGCCGGCCGACCCGCAGCACCTGCGCGGCCTGCGGCGCCTGCCCGACTGCCATGCGCTGCTGATCCCGCGGCGCACGGACGACGAGCCCACGCTGCTTGCGCAGGCGCGCTGGCTGCAGGCCACGTTCGCGCAGGCGGCCATCGCCGTCGAGCTGCTGCTGTGGGCCGACGATGCGGCGCATGCCGCGCGGCTGCAGGCCGTGGCCGCGGCCACCGGGCTGCCGCTGGCGGCGGCCGGCGCGGTGCTGATGCACCGGCGCGCGCGCAAGCCGCTGCAGGACACGCTGAGCGCCATCCGCCTGAAGACGCCGGTGGCCGAATGCGGCTTCGCGCTGGCGCCCAATGCCGAGCAGCACCTGCGGCCGCGCGCGCGCCTGGCGCGGCTGTACCGCGCCGAATGGCTGGCCGAGACCGTGCGCATCGCGCGCGGCTGCCGCTTCGCGCTGGACGAACTGGCCTACCAATACCCCGCCGAGCTGGTGCCCGAAGGCCTGACCGCCATCGAGCACCTGCGTGCGCTCACCGAAAAAGGCGCCGCGCTGCGCTACCCCGGCGGCGTGCCCGACAAGGTGCGCGCCTACATCGACAAGGAGCTGCAACTGGTCGAGGCGCTGAAGTACGAGGCCTTCTTCCTGACGGTGGAAGACATCGTGCGCGAGGCGCGCCGCCTGGGCATCCTGTGCCAGGGCCGCGGCTCGGCGGCCAACTCGGTGGTCTGCTACTGCCTGGGCATCACCGCGGTGCCGCCGGAGCAGAGCTTCCCGCTGTTCGAGCGCTTCATCTCGCGCGAGCGCGGCGAGCCGCCGGACATCGACGTCGACTTCGAGCACGAGCGGCGCGAAGAGGTCATCCAGTACATCTACCGCAAGTACGGCCACGAACGCACGGCGCTGGCCGCGGCGCTGGCCACCTACCGCCGGCGCGGCGCGGTGCGCGACGTGGGCAAGGCGCTGGGCTTCGAGGCTTCGCAGATCGACACGTTCGCGCGTTCGTTCCAGTGGTTCGACGACGACGCGCGCATGCAGCAGGCGCTGCAGGAAGCCGGCCTGGACGCCGACGCCGCGCCGGTGCGGCTGTGGGTGGCGCTGGTGGGCCAGCTGCGCGGCTTCCCGCGCCACCTGTCGCAGCACGTCGGCGGCTTCGTCATCGCCGACCACAAGCTGGCGCGGCTGGTGCCGATCGAAACCGCGGCCATGGACGACCGCCGCGTCATCCAGTGGGACAAGGACGACCTGGAATCGCTGGGGCTGCTGAAGGTGGACGTGCTCGCCTTGGGCATGCTGACGGTGATGCGCCGCTCGCTCGACCTGATGAACCGCTGGCGCGGGCTGCACTGGTCGCTCTACGACATCCCGCGCGAGGACCCGAAGGTCTACGACATGATCTTCGTCGCCGACACCGTGGGCGTGTTCAGATCGAGAGCCGCGCGCGAGCAGCGCTGCTGGTGCCGAGCGCTTCTACGACCTGGTGGTCGAAGTCGCGATCGCGCGGCCTGGGCCGATCCAGGGCGGCATGGTGCACCCGTACCTGAAGAAGCGCGAGGAGCTGACGCGCCGCGGCACGGTGCAGGCCACGCCCTACCCCGCGCTGGACGCGGCGCTGGCGCGCACGCTGGGCGTGCCGATCTTCCAGGAGCAGGTGATGCAGATCTGCACCATCGCCGCCGGCTTCACCACCGGCCAGGCCGACCAGCTGCGCCGCTCGATGGCGGCGTGGCGGCGCACCGGCACGGTCGAGGACCACAAGCACCAGATCATCGAAGGCATGGTCGCCAACGGCATCACCGCCCCTTCGCCGAAGCCATCTTCCGGCAGATCAGCGGCTTCGGCGAATACGGCTTCCCCGAAAGCTGCTGCGCGGGCAGCTTCGCGATCCGGGCCTACTCAGCATGGATGAAGGCAAAGCACGAGCCGGCGGTGTTCCTGGCCGCGCTGCTGAATTCGCAGCCGATGGGCTTCTACGGGCCGTCGCAGCTGGTGCAGGACGCGCGGCGCCACGGTGTCGAAGTGCGCGCGGCCGACGTGCTGCGCAGCGACTGGGACTGCACGCTCGAAGTGCGCGAGAACCGACCCCACGCGCCGCAGCGCGGGCGGCGCCAGCCGGCGGTCCGGCTGGGCCTGGTGGCTGGTGGCCACGTGCTGTCCGAGGCCGCGGCGCTGCGGCTGATGCGCGCGCGCAGCGAACGGCTCCTTGACATCGACGACTTGAGCTGCTGCGCGCGCGCGCTGGACGCGCGCGAGTTGCGCAGCGCTGGCACGCGCCGACGCTGGCGCTGCTGCTGCCGGACACCGCCGCCGCCAGCGCGGCGCGGCCAGGAGCGCACGCGCGCGCTGCTGGCCGACGCGCCGGTGCGCGAAGCCGCGGCCGAGCAGCCCGAGCTGCCGCTGGCGCCCGAGGGCAGCGGCCGGGGGCGACTACGCCGCGCACCGGGGCTGGACGCTGCGCCGCCATCTGCTGGCGGTTGCGCGAGGCATCGCGCGGCGCGGCGGACGCAGCCGCCGAACTGGCGCGCATGCCCGCCGGCCGCAAGGTCTGGGCCTGCGGGCTGGTGACGGTGCAGCAGCCGGAAACCGCCAACAGCACCATCTTCGTCACGCTGGAGGACGAGACCGGCAACGTCAACGTCATCGTCTGGAAGCATGTGCGGGAAGAACACCGCCGCGCGCTGCTGCAGTCGAGGCTGCTGGCGGTGGGTGGCCAGTGGCAGACGGCGAACGGCGTGTCGCACCTGATCGCGCGCCGGCTGGTCGACCTGACGCCGTGGCTGGGGCGGCTGACCACGTCCTCGCGGGATTTCCACTGAGAGTTCGCGTCCAAACATCGAGAAGACTTCGATGCAATGGCGCATAGCCGAGGACGGTCGGGGCGTGCGAATCCGTCCATGTCTCCCGGTCCACCCGGTCTTGACAGACCGGGCTCCTCCTTTACTTCCCGGATCTGCTTCCCCGCCATCCTCGGCCGGATGCAGCAGTGGTGCTGGGCAACGCCGACAAATGTTCGTGCAGGCGCCCAGCGCGCAGTGAGCTTGCTTCGCGCACCACCGGTTGCCAGGGCCGCGGGGCGGGAACAACGAACGGCCGCCCGCGAGGTATGCGGAGAACGCGGCACAGACCGCAGCCGCGCCGGGGAATGCCGTAAGAGCCGTGCGCATAGACTGCGCAGATTGCCGGCGGCGTCCGTGGCGCAGGCCCATCGATCGTACGAGCCGAATGCAGCACCGCATCTTCACCACCCCGTTTGCGAGCGTGTACCCGCTCTACGTCCAGAAGGCGCAGCGCAAGGGCCGCACGCAGGAGGAGGTCGATCGCATCGTCCGCTGGCTGACCGGCTACAGCGATGGGGTGCGGCGGCGCCAGATCGAACGGGGCACCGACTTCCGCGACTTCTTTGCCCAGGCGCCGGCGATGCATCCGAACTGCCGGCTGATCACCGGCGTGGTCTGCGGCGTGCGCGTGGAGACGGTGGAAGACCCGCTGATGCAGAAGATCCGCTACCTGGACAAGCTGGTGGACGAGCTGGCGAAGGGCAAGCCGATGGACAAGATCCTGCGGCAGTGAGCCCGCAGCGCAACGCATGGCGAAGAACGAGTACCTGCTGATCTCCCGCGGCCAATGGGACGACGACGCCGACCCGGCGGCGGTGCAGGCGGCAGTCGACCGCTTCTACGTCTGGTACGAGCAGGGCCTGCACGAAGGCCGGTTCAAGCGCGGCAGCCGGCTCGAGAACCGCGGCAGGCTCGTGTCCAGGCAAGGCATCACCGACGGGCCGTTCGCGGAGGCGAAGGAACTGGTCGGCGGCTACTGGTTCATCGTCGCGCAGACGCTGGACGAAGCGGCCGCCATCGCGGCCGAGAACCCCTGCATCGCCTTCGGCCTGAGCTTCGAGATCCGCCCGCTCGAGGCGCAGCGCGCCAGCGTCGACCGCCCAGCCAACGAGACACCGGCCGCCTGGAAGCAAGGCCCTGCCTGAGGCATGCCTGCAGCGCAACCCGCCGCGAAACTGGACAGAATCAGCGCGCCCCAACTTCGGCCCCTGCCCCAGCCACCGTATCCCATGATCAAGCTGCTCGTCGACACCCAATACGCCAGCCCCTATGCCCTGTCCGCCTACATGTCGCGCTGCGCGAGAAGCAGGTGGACTTCGACATCGAGACGGTCGACCTGGGCGCCGGCGCGCAGGGCACGGCCGGCTTTCGCGCGCAATCGCCGACCTGGCGCGTGCCGACGCTGGTGCACGGCGATTTCGCGCTGACCGAATCGTCGGCGATCGCCGAATACGTGGACGAGATGTTCCTCGGCCAGCGCCTTTACCTGCTGGACTCCGCGCGCGCGCGCGATGCCGCCAGGTGCAGGCCTGGTTGCGCAGCGACCTGGCCGCGCTGCGGCAGGAGCGCTCGACCGAGGTGGTGTTCTACGGCGCGAAGGCCGCGCCGCTGTCGGCGGCCGGCGCGGCGGCGGCCGACAAGCTGCTGCAGGTGGCCGGCGCGCTGCTCGGTGCCGGCCAGCCGTACCTGGGCGCAGCCTGGAGCGTGGCCGACGTCGACCTGGCGCTGATGCTCAACCGCCTGGTGCTGCACGGCGACGCGGTGCCGCCGGTGCTGCGCGACTACGCGGCCGCCCAGTGGGCCCGGCCCTCGGTGCAGGAATGGGTGGCCAAGGACAGGCCGCCGTTGCGCGCGGCATGATGCGCCCGATGCAGCCGTCCCCTCCTTCCCTGGCCCGCCAGACCGTCGGCCTGGCCGCCGCGCTGGCGATCACGTACGTGGCCGCCGCCATCGGCGGCCTGGCCGCGATCGATGCCCCGGCGTTCTATGCGCAGCTGGACAAGCCGTCCTGGGCGCCGCCGGCGTGGCTGTTCGGCCCCGCATGGAGCGTGCTGTACACGCTGATGGCCATCGCCGCCTGGTGGCTGTGGCGCGCGGCGGGCTGGCTGCGCTCCCGCCCGGCGCTCGGAGTCTTTGCGGCCCAGCTGGTGGCCAACGCGCTGTGGAGCTGGCTGTTCTTCGCCTGGCGTCAGGTGGCGGGGCCTTCATCGGTGCACTGGCCCTGTGGGCGCTGGTGGCCGCCACCTGGTCGTGTTCTGGCGCCTGCACCGGCCGGCGGGGCTGCTGCTGCTGCCGTACCTGGCTTGGGTCAGCTATGCCGCGGCGCAACCTGGTCGGTCTGGCAACGCAACCCGGCATTGCTGGGATAGAGTGGAGCGGCCATGGCCATCGAACTGAAGCGCGACGGTCGCCAACAGGCCATCGCCTGATCGAACGCTATTTCAGCGAGGAGCTGACCAGCGCATCGGCAACATCGCCGCCGGCGCGCTGCTGGGCTTCTTTCTCGAGGAGATCGGCCCGCTGGTCTACAACCAGACGGTCAGCCAGTTGCAGGAGCGGCTGCTGCAGCGCGCTCAGGAACTGGACATCGAATTCCAAGAGGACGAGTTCTGTAGTACTGGCGGCGGCGCCAGGCGCCGGCCTGCCGCGCCGATAGCGCGTATCGATTCGGGGACTGATCATATGGGGCTTGCCGACACTGCTTTCGGTGCATAGCGGCCGTTCGTTTGTGGCCCGCTGAAGCCCGGCGGGCCACGGCGAACCGCCGGTACTTCTCGAATGTGACGCCCGCCCGGTGGGTGGTGCCCTGCGGTGCTCGGCTTTCACGGCCTTGTCGCCAACTCACTTCGCTGATCGCGCGCTACGTTCAGACAGTCGCGACGAAGTCGTAGGCGGAGGCGCGCCTGCGCGCGCTGGCCGAAACCTGCGCCTCCTCGGCGTCGCATAGGCGCCCTGCCGGCGGTCCGCCCGTGACCCCGGCATCGCTCGTTGTGGTGGAGACAAGGCAACCGCCGCCGTGGCATCCACCGCGCCACGAACGCATCCACAGGCGTCCAGCCGAGGATGGCGGGAAGCGAATCCGGGCGAAGAGGAGCCCGGTCTGTCAGACCGGCGGGGGACATGGACGGATTCGCTTCCCCGTCAGCCTCGGCAAACGCCTGAACGACAGGCAGCAACAAGCGATCAACGAGCGTCAGCTCTGCGCCGACAGCCGGCACTCGACCTACCTCCTGGAAAGCGACCCCGTATCAGGCGCCGCGACGTATGCCGCGATGTGCGCGGCGATGGCGTCGCCGCAGGCTCGGTACACCGGCTCGCCGGGGTGGAAGCCGTCGCGGGCCATCGCATCGGGCTCGAGCGGAATGTCGATCGTCACGCAGGACACGTCGCGGCGCGTCGATGTCCAGCGCCGGAGTGCATCGTTGTGCGCCAGCGCATCGCGGCCCATCACGCCGCGCAACGGCTGCGGCAGCAGCGGAAAGCGGTGCACCGGCGGCAGCGGCGTGAACAGCACATGGTGCACGCCGTGTTCGGCCAGCAGCCAGTCGGCCAGCGCAGCACGGTGCGCGATCGCGCGCTTCGGCGACACCAGGTCGATCACGTCGTTGACGCCGGTCACCACCACGGCCACGTCGGCCGGCGGCAGGGATTCGCTCAGCAGCAACGCGTGCACCTGGCGCGTGGTCAGGCCCGACTTCGCATGCAGCGTCCAGTCCACCGGCCGCTGCGCACGCTGGTGCAGCGCGCGGCTCAGGTAACCGGCCAACGCCTGCTCCTGCTGCTCGACACCGACGCCCGCAGCCGACGAATCGCCGGCGATCAGCACGCGCAGTACCTCGCCACCGTCGCCCAGGCGGCCCGCACGGGCACCGGCCGCCTCGGGCAGCAGCGGCGCGCGCCGCCGCGTGCCCACCGCCTGCGCCACCAGCACCGGCGCGAGCACCAGCTTGAGCGCAAGCGACATGGGCTCCGCGACGTTAGAACTTGGAGAAGTCGGGCCGGCGCTTCTGGAAGAAGGCCTGGAAGGCCTCCATCGCCTCGGGGCTGCGCAGGCGCGCGGCGAACAGCTCGCCTTCGGTGCGGATGGCCATGAACGTGGCCTCGGCCTGCGGTGCACGCAGCAGCCGCTTGGTCTCGCGCACCGCACCCGGCGGCAGCGCGTTGAAGCGCTCGGCCACGCGCCGCGCATGGTTGGCCACCTCACCCGCCGGCAGCACCGCATTGGCCAGTCCCAGTTCCACGGCTTCGGCGCCGGTGAACGGGTCGCCCAGCAGCAGCTTCTCGGCCGCACGCGCCTGGCCGATGCGCTGCGGCAGCAACAGGCTGGAGCCGAACTCCGGCACCAGGCCCAGGCCGACGAAGGGCATGGCCAGCCGCGCCTCGTCGCTGACGTAGACCAGGTCGCAATGCAGCAGCATCGTCGTGCCGATGCCGATGGCGGCGCCGGTGACGGCCGCGACCACCGGCTTGTCGCAGTCGATCAGCGCACGCATGAAGCGGAACACCGGCGACTCGTCGTTGCCGCTGCCCGAGCCGGGCGGCCGCTGCATGAAGTCCTCGAGGTCGTTGCCCGAGGTGAAGATGCCCGGCTGCCCGGTGATCAGCAGCGCGCGCACGCCCGGGTCGGCCTTGGCGGCGTTGATCGCGTCGGCCATCGCCTGGTACATGGCGATGGTCAGCGCGTTCTTCTTCTCGGGCCGCGCGATCTCGATCGTGGCGACGCCGTTCAGCGTGGCGGTCTTGATGCTCATACGCGTTCCAGAATGCCGGCCGCGCCCTGGCCCATGCCCACGCACATCGTGACCATGCCGTACTTCAGGTTGTGGCGGCGCAGCGCGTGCACGACGGTGGCCGAGCGGATGGCACCGGTGGCGCCCAGCGGGTGGCCCAGCGCGATGGCGCCGCCCATCGGGTTGACCTTGGCCTGGTCCAGGCCCAGCGTGTTGATCACCGCCAGCGACTGTGCGGCGAAGGCCTCGTTCAGCTCGATCCAGTCCAGCGCGTCCTGCTGAAGGCCGGCCAGCTTCAGCGCCGCGGGGATGGCCTCGATCGGGCCGATGCCCATGATCTTCGGGTCGACGCCGCGCGCGGCGAAGCTGACGAAGCGCGCCAGCGGCTTCAGGTCGAATTGCTTGACCGCGCGTTCGCTGGCCAGGATCAGGCAGCCGGCGCCGTCGCTGGTCTGACTGCTGTTGCCGGCCGTGACGCTGCCCTTGGCGGCGAACACCGGCTTCAACCGGGCCAGGCCTTCGAGCGAGGTGTCGGGCCGCGGGCCTTCGTCGATGCTGACGGTGCGGGTCTTCACCGTCGTCTCCCCGGTGGCCAGGTTCGGCAGGCGGTCCAGCACCTCCACCGGCGTCATCTCGGCCGCGAACTCGCCGGCCGCGATGGCGCGCAAAGCGCGCTGGTGCGACTGCAGCGCGAAGGCGTCCTGCGCCTCGCGGCCGACCTTCCACTGTTGCGCCACCTTCTCGGCCGTCATGCCCATGCCGTAGGCGATGCCGAGGTTCTCGTCACGCGCGAACACCTCGGGGTTGAAGGACGGCTTGTTGCCGCCCATCGGCACCATGCTCATGCTTTCGGTGCCGCCGGCCAGCATGACGTCGGCCTCGCCGACGCGGATGCGGTCGGCCGCCATCTGCAGCGCGCTCAGGCCCGACGCGCAGAAGCGGTTGACGGTGACGCCGGCCACCGAATGCGGCAGCCCGGCCAGCACGGCGGCGGCGCGCGCCACGTTGATGCCCTGCTCGGCCTCGGGGAACGAGCAGCCGATGACCGCGTCCTCGATGGCCTTCGGGTCCAGGCTCGGCACCTGCGACAGCGCATGGCGGATGGCGGCGATCAGCAGATCGTCCGGGCGGGTGTTGCGGAAGTAGCCGCGGCCGGACCTGCCGATCGGCGTGCGCGTGGCGGCGACGATGTACGCGTCTTGAACTTGCTTGCTCATGCTCGTGCTCCGTTCAGTTGCGGACTGGCTTGCCCGTTTGCATCATCCCCATGATCCGTTCCTGGGTCTTGGGGTGGTCGAGCAGCGCGCAGAAATGCTTGCGCTCCAGCGCCATCAGGTATTCCTCGTTCACCAGGCTGCCGGCATCGACATCGCCGCCGGTGATCACGTCGGCGATCAGGCTGCTGATGTGATAGTCGTGCGCGCTGATGAAGCCGCCGTCGCGCATGTTGGCCAGCTGGCCCTGGATCGTGGCCTTGGCCGAGCGGCCGGCCACCGGGAACAGCTTGCGCACCGGTGCACGCCAGCCGGCATCGGCCATGGCCTTGGCCTGTGCGATGGCCACGTACAGCAGTTCGTCCTTGTGCGACACGACGATGTCGTCGTCGAGCACGTAGCCGAGCTTGCGCGACTCCAGCGCGCTGGTGCCCACCTTGGCCATCGCCGCGGCGGTGAAGCCTTCGCGAATGAAGGGGAACAGGTCGGCGTTGGCCGCGCCGGCCGCGGCCATCTCGGCCGCACGGCGCGCGATGTAGGTCAGCCCGCCGCCGCCGGGGATCAGGCCCACGCCCACTTCCACCAGGCCGATGTAGCTTTCCATCGCCACCACGCGCTTGGCGCAATGCACCGCGACCTCGCAGCCGCCGCCGAGCGCCATGCCGCGCACCGCGGCCACCGTCGGCACGTTGGCATAGCGGATGGCCAGCATCGCGTCCTGCAGCTTCTTCTCTTCCGGCGCGATGGCCTTGGCCCCGCCCTTCATGAAGGTCGGCAGCATGGCCTGCAGGTCGGCGCCGTAGCTGAAGGGGTCGTCCGGCGACCAGATCACCAGGCCCTTGTACTGCTGTTCGGCCAGCGCGATGCCCTTGGCCAGGCCTTCGATCACGCCCGGGCCGATGGCATGCACCTTGGTGCGGATGCTGGCGATGATGACCTCGTCGTCCAGCGTCCACAGGCGCATCGACTCGTCTTCGTGCAGCGTCTTGCCGGCGGTGTTCGGGTCGAGCGCGCCGGCGCCGAGCACGTTTTCGCGGAAGTGCTGGCGCTGGTAGACCGGCAGCGCGGACAGCGGCAGGTAGGCCTTCTGCGTCGGGCTCCACGAGCCTTCGGCCGTGTGCACGCCATCGCGGCCGTCGAACACCCAGTCGGGCAGCGGTGCGCTACTCAAGGCCTTGCCGGCGTCGATGTCGGCCTTGACCCATTCGGCCACCTGCTTCCAGCCGGCTTGCTGCCACAGTTCGAACGGGCCCTGCTTGACGCCGAAGCCCCAGCGCATCGCGAAGTCGACGTCGCGCGCGCTGTTGGCGATGGTGCCCAGGTGCACGGCGGCATAGTGGAAGCTGTTGCGATGCAGCGCCCACAGGAACTGGGCCTGCGGATTGCTCGACTCACGCAGCAGCTTCAGCCGCTCGGCCGCCGGCTTCTTCAGCATGCGGTCGACGATCGCATCGGCCTTGCCGCCGGCCGCGACATAGGCGCCGCTGGCCGCGTCGAAGCGCTGCACTTCCTTGCCGACCTTCTTGTAGAAGCCGGCGCCGGTCTTCTGGCCCAGCGCGCCGGCCTGCAGCAGCTGGCTCAGATCGGCCGGCGTGGCGAAGCTGGGATAGAACGGATCGGTCTCGGGCGACAGCGTGTCCTGCAGCGTCTTGATGACATGCGCCATCGTGTCCAGGCCCACCACGTCGGCGGTGCGGAAGGTGCCGCTGCTGGCGCGGCCCAGCTTCTTGCCGGTGAGGTCGTCGACCACGTCGTAGGTCAGGCCGTACTTCTGCGCCTCGACCATCGTCGCCAGCAGCCCGGCGATGCCGACGCGGTTGGCGATGAAGTTCGGCGTGTCCTTGGCGCGCACCACGTTCTTGCCGAGCGTGCTGGTGACGAAGGCTTCCAGCTGGTCCAGCACCTGGCTTTCCGTGTTCGGCGTCGGGATCAGCTCCACCAGCGCCATGTAGCGCGGCGGGTTGAAGAAGTGGATGCCGCAGAAGCGCGCACGCATCGCCTCGGGGATGGCGTCGCTCAGCTGGGTGATCGACAGGCCCGAGGTGTTGCTCGCCAGGATGGCCTGCGGCGCGACGTGCGGCGCGATCTTCTTGTACAGGTCGAGCTTCCAGTCCATGCGCTCGGCAATGGCCTCGATCACCAGGTCGCAACCGGCCAGCAGCTCCAGGTGTTCCTCGTAATTGGCGGGCTGGATCAGCGCCGCATCGTCGGCCACACCCAGCGGCGCGGGCTTCAGCTTCTTCAGGCCGTCGATCGCCTTGAGGGCGATGCCGGACTTCGGGCCTTCCTTCGCCGGCAGGTCGAACAGCACCACCGGCACCTTGCAGTTCACCAGATGGGCGGCGATCTGCGCGCCCATCACGCCGGCGCCGAGCACGGCCACCTTGCGCACATTGAATCGATTCATGGTTTCGCTCTCCGTTCCGGAAACTATTCGACCCGCAGCCAGGTCTGGGTGCGACCGAGCAGCGGCGTGCCGATGTAGCCGCGCACCTCCAGCTTCTTGCCGCCGTCCACCGGCTTCAGCCGCACCTTGTAGACCTTGCCGTTGTTCGGATCGAGGATGTCCCCGCCGATCCACAGCGCCTTGTCGTCGGGATCGGGCTTGATGTCGCGCAGGATGGTCATGCCCTGAACCGGCTGGCCCTTGCGTTCGTCGGTGCATTCCAGGCACTTGGCGTCGGGCTTGTCGCTGAGGATCTTCTCCACCTTGCCGAGGAGAACACCGCCGGCGTCGATGATGCGCACCAGCGACTTCTCCACCTTGGTCTCGTCGTCGATGGTCTTCCAAAGTCCGGTCGGCGTGTTCTGCGCGAGTGCTGAACCGGCAGCGGCGTACAGCAGCAGGCTGGCGAGCAGGGTCTTCATGGCTTGTCTCCAGGTTGCGGGGGGTTGATCAGAAAAGGGCTTCGTCCATCGCCATCAGCGGCTGCAGGCCGGCGCGCGCGCTGCGCATCAGGCCGGCCGTCTCGGGCAGCAGCTTGGCGAAGTAGAAGCGCGCGGTGTGCAGCTTGGCGGTGTAGAACGGGTCGCCCGAGTCCTTCTTCGCCAGCGCCAGCTTGGCCATGCGCGCCCAGAAGTAGGCAAACACCAGGTGGCCGCAGACGCGCAGGTAGTCGGTGGCCGCGGCGCCCACCTCGTCGGGGTTGCCCATGGCCTTCATGCCGAGCTCCATGCTCAGCTTGGTGACCTTCTCGCCCAGGTCGGCCAGCGGGTTGACGAATTCCTGCATCGCTTCGTCGGTGCCCTCTTCCTCGACGAACTCGGTCACCAGCTGGCCGAACTTGCGCATCTTGGCGCCGTTGTCGGCCAGCACCTTGCGGCCCAGGAAGTCCAGCGCCTGGATGGTGTTCGTGCCTTCGTAGATCATGTTGATGCGCGAATCGCGCACGAACTGCTCCATGCCCCATTCCTTGATGTAGCCATGGCCGCCGAAGACCTGCAGGCAGCTGGAGGTGGCGATCCAGCCGTTGTCGGTGAGGAAGGCCTTGACGATGGGCGTGAGCAGCGCCACCAGGTCGGCCGCCTCCTTGCGCTCGTCCTCGTCGTCCGACGCGTGTTCCTTGTCGAGCAGCAGCGCGCAGTACATGGCCAGCGCGCGGCCGCCTTCGGCATAGGCGCGCGCGGTCAGCAGCATGCGGCGCACGTCGGGGTGCACGATGATCGGGTCGGCCGCCTTGTCCGGCGCCTTCGGGCCGGACAGCGCGCGCATCTGCAGCCGGTCCTTCGCATAGGCCGCGGCGTTCTGGTAGGCCACCTCGGTCAGCCCCAGCGACTGGTTGCCCACGCCCAGGCGCGCGGCGTTCATCATCACGAACATCGCCGGCAGGCCCTTGTTCGGCTGGCCCACCAGCCAGCCGGTGGCGCCGTCCAGGTTGATCTGGCAGGTGGCGTTGCCGTGAATGCCCATCTTGTGCTCGAGCGCGCCGCAGAAGATCGGGTTGCGCGCGCCGAGACCGCCGTCGGCCTGGGGCAGGAACTTCGGCACGATGAACAGCGAGATGCCCTTGCTGCCCTGCGGCGCATCCGGCAGCCGCGCCAGCACCAGGTGGATGATGTTGTCGGCCAGGTCGTGCTCGCCGGCGCTGATGAAGATCTTCTGGCCGGTGATGCGGTAGCTGCCGTCGGGCTGCGGTTCGGCCTTGGTGCGCAGCAGGCCCAGGTCGGTACCGCACTGCGGCTCGGTCAGGCACATCGTGCCGGTCCAGTCGCCCTTGGCCAGATGCGGCAGGTACAGCGCCTTCTGTTCGTCGGTGCCATGCTCGTGCAGGCAGGCATAGGCGCCGTGCGACAGGCCCGGGTACATGGTCCACGCCTGGTTGGCCGAGTTCAGCATCTCGAAGATGCACTGGTTGATCAGCACCGGCAGGCCCTGGCCGCCGAAGGCCGGGTCGCAGACCATCGCCGGCCAGCCGCCTTCGACGTACTGCGCATACGCGGCCTTGAAGCCTTCGGGCGTGCGCACCTCGTGTGTGCTCTTGTCCAGCGTGCAGCCCTGGCCGTCGCCGCTGACGTTCAGCGGCGCGATCACCTCGGCCGCGAACTTGCCGCCTTCTTCCAGCACGGAGTTCATGGTTTCGGCATCGATGTCCTTGTGGCGGGGCATCATCTTCAGCTCGTCGACGGCGTTGAGCAGTTCGTGCATCACGAACTGCATGTCGCGCAGCGGGGGGGTGTACTGGGGCATCTTCAGGCTCCTGCCAGAGGGGAAAAGGTGATGGGCTTCAAGGACGCGGCCGGCGCGGCTTGGCGCCGGCCGCCAGGTAGTGGTCGACCACACGTTCGAAGGCCAGGCGAGCGCGCTCCGGTGCATCGGGCGTGCGCATCAGACGCGCGTCGTGGTGCAGCGCCAGGATCAGGCCATGCATCTCGAACAGCATCTGATGGGCGTCGGTGTCGGGCTTCAGCTGGCCTTCGTCGACCGCGATGCGGATCGCGCGCTCCAGCGCGTCCTGCCAGGCGCGGACCATGCTGACCAGCGCATCGCGCACCGGGCCGGGCCGGTCGTCGAACTCGACCGCGCCGCTGATGTAGATGCAGCCCGAGTCCATCTCGATCGACACGCGCCGCAGCCAGCGCTCGAACAGCGCGCGCAGGCGCGGCACGCCGCGCGGCTCGCGCATCGCCGGGAAGAAGACCTCTTCCTCGAAGCGGCGGTGGTATTCGCGGATGACGGCAATCTGCAGTTCCTCGCGCGAGCCGAAGTGCGCGAACACGCCCGACTTGCTCATGCCGGCGACTTCGGCCAGCGCGCCGATCGACAGGCCTTCCAGGCCCATCTGCGACGCCAGGCTCAGTGCCGAATCGAGAATGGCGGCCCGCGTGGCCTGGCCCTTCTGCAGCGGCCTGGAACCGGGAACCTGCGGCGAACGGTGCGATGGGAGTGCGGACACGGCGACGGCAGTGATCCTGCAGAAACGAACGATCGTTCTATTTTGCAGGCAACGGCGGCTCGCGGCACATGCACCTGCGGAATTTCGGTCTTTCTAGGGAGAAGTTTCTAGAAATCCTCATGGCGCGAGCCTGTCTTGGCACCGTCACACGTGCTGCGGCGCAACAAGTATTGCCGTCGGATGCAGGCGCACGCCATCGACTTGGATTACGCTCGGGCACCATGGACGTTCTGCAACTCGATGTCTCCGGTCGTCCGCAGGCGTGGATCGCGCCGCGTGAAGCCGCCGTGCTGTACGCCAGCGATGCGATCGCCTGGACGCTGGGCGAGACCTTCCAGGTGCTGCGCGGCGGCATCCAGCGCGCGAGCGGCCTGCAGTCGCGCATCGAGTTGCATCCGATCGTCGCGGTACGTGGCGCGATCCCGTCGCGCGCATGGCGGCAGGCGCCGGCGCTCAGCAATCACAAGCTGTTCAACCGCGACCGCCACGTCTGCGCCTATTGCGGTGGCCATTTCGGCTTCGACGAGCTGACGCGCGAACACATCACGCCGGTGTCGCGCGGCGGCGTCGACAGCTGGATGAACTGCATCACCGCCTGCCGCGCCTGCAACGGGCACAAGGGCAACCGCCTGCCCGAAGAGGCGCGCATGAGCCTGCTGTACCTGCCCTACGTCCCGAGCCTGCACGAGGACATGATCCTGCGCGGCCGGCGCATCCTGGCCGATCAGATGGATTTCCTGCTGGCCAGCGTGCCGCGCAGCAGCCGCCTGCACGGCTGAAGTGGCGCTGCGCGTTCACCGAGCGTTGGCCGTCCGTCCGCCGCGGCGATCGGCAAGGCGCCTGCGTCAGCGCTGCGGCATGTCCTTGACCGAATAGCCGAGGCTGACGGTGGCGTCGCCGGGAATCGGCGGCATCGACGCGTTCCAGGCTTCCCAGTCGGCGCGCAGCTGCTCCAGGCGCTGCGGCTCCAGGCCGCCGCGGTGGGCCCGCTCGCGTTCGTCGTCGGCGATATTGAACAGGTAGTCGTTGCCGTCCACGCGCAGGTACTTCCAGTCGCCATCGCGCAGCGCGCGCTGGCCACGGTGGTTCATGCGCCATTGCATCGTCCGCGGGAAGCGCGCCGACGCATCGCGCAGCACCGGCAGCAGCGACACGCCGTCCAGCGGATGCTGCGCATCGGCAGCCACACCGGCCGCGTCCAGCAGCGTGGCCGACCAGTCCATCGTCAGGCAGTGCTGCGCGCTGACGCCGCCGGGCCGGATCACCGCCGGCCACTGCACGATGTAGGGCACGCGGATGCCGCCTTCGGTCAGGTCCATCTTGCCGCCGACCAGCGGCCAGTTGTCGCTGAAGCGCTCGCCGCCGTTGTCGCTGGTGAAGACGATCAGCGTGTTGTCCAGCCGGCCGGCACGGCGCAGCGCCTCCACCAGCCGGCCGATGCCCTCGTCCATGTGATGGATCATGCGGCGGTAGGTGTGGATGTTGCCGCCGGCCAGATGGAACAGGCTGCCCTTCAGGTTGTGCGCCAGCTCGCGGTCGTCGCGCGTCTCCCAGGGCCAGTGCGGCGCGGTGTAGTGCAGACTCAGGAAGAAGGGCTTGTCCTCGCGGCTCACGCGCTGGACCCAGTCGAGCGCACGCCCGGTGATCAGGTCGGTGAGATACCCCTCCTCGACCTTGCGCTCCTCGCCCAGCCACAGGTCATGGGTACCGGACGAGTCGGCGTGGGTGAAGTAGTCGACCCCGCCGCTCATCGGCCCGAAGAATTCCTCGTAGCCCGAGCGCAGCGGGCCGAAGTGCGGCGGATAGCCGAGGTGCCACTTGCCGATCAGCGCGGTGCGGTAGCCGGCGTCGCGCAGCAGCGAAGGCAGCGTCGGATGCTCGGGCGGCAGCCCCAGCGTGGTGCTGCCGCGGCTCTTGCTGTTGATCGGCTCTTCGGCGGCGCCGCGCAGCCGGTATTGCCAGCGCGCGGTCATCAGCGCAAAGCGCGTCGGCGAACACACCGGCGAGTTCGCATAGCCCTGGGTGAAGCGCAGGCCGTTGGCGGCCATCGCATCCAGTGCCGGCGACACCTTGCCGAAGGCAGCGTCGCGGCCGCCGTAGCAGCCCAGGTCGGCGTAACCCAGGTCGTCGGCGACGATGAAGATCAGGTTCGGCTTCTGTGCCACGTTCATTCTCCCGGCGTGAAGCCCGAGGCCTTGATCACCGGCTCCCACATCGCGCGCTCGCGCGCCTGCACCGCCAGCAGTTCGGGCGTGCTGGTCGGCGTGGGCACCAGGCCCAGGCGGGCCAGGCGTTCCTTGGCGGCCGGCGTCGTCAGCCCGGCATGCACCGCCTGGCGCAGCTTGTCCAGCGTGGCCGGCGGCGTGGCGGCCGGCGCATACAGCGCGAACCACGACGGGACGTCGACCTCGATGCCCAGTTCCTTCAACGTGGGCACGCCCTGCACGAAGGGACTGCGCGACGCGCCGGCGGTGGCGATGATCGTCACGCGGCCGGCCTTGTGCAGTTCCAGCGCCTCGGTCACCGGGCTCACCGCCATGGCCAGCGTGCCACCAGCCAGGTCGTTCATCGACAGCGCCGAGCCGCGGTAGGGCACGTGCGTCATCGGCACGCCGATCTGCCGCGCGAAGGCCACGCCGATGAAGTGCGGGATCGTGCCCGCGCCGGGCGAGCCGTAGGCCGCCTTGTCGCCGGCCGTGGCCAGCCAGGCACGGAAGCCCTTCATGTCCTTGGCCGGCACCATCGGGCCGATGGTCAGCGCGAAGTCGCCGCTGGCCAGGCGTGTCACCGGCACGAAGTCCTGCGTCGGGTCGTAGCGCAGGTTGCGGAAGACATACGGGAACAGTGTCATCGGCCCCTGCGGCGCGACCAGCAGCGTGTCGCCGTCGGGCGGTGCGGCCTTCACCAGTTCCACCGCCAGGCGGCCGGCGGCGCCGGCGCGGTTGTCGACGATGGCGGTGCGGTTCAGCCCGCTCTGCAGCGATTCGGCCACCAACCGCGCCAGTGCGTCGACGCTGCCGCCGGGCGCGAAGCCGACGACCACCTTGATGGGCTGCGTCTGGGCAGTGGCCACCGGCCCGAGGACCGAGAACGGGCCCAGCGCGGCGGCCGCGCGCAGCAGCTGTCTGCGTTGCATCTGCTTGTCTCCTTGTGCTGCGGCGCCGTCAGCGGCACCGCGCCGCACTGTAGGCAGCCACGGCCCGGCACGCCAGTAGCAGAATCGAGTGAGCGATAACCCCGTGGCATCACGATGACGCTTCAGCAGGTGCTGGATTTCCTGGCCGTGGCCCAGCACGGCAGCCTGCATGCGGCGGCGCGCGCCAGCGCGCAGACGCAGCCGGCGCTGACCAAGTCGCTGCGCCGGCTGGAGGCCGACCTGGGCGCGCCGCTGTTCGTGCGCCACGCCAAGGGCATGCTGCCGACCGAGTTCGGTCAGCGCTTCCTGCTGCATGCCCAGCGCCTGGCGGCGGAAGCGCAGCAGGCCCGCGACACGCTGGCGCAGATGGTGGGCGAGCGCCGCGGCCGGGTCGAATACGGTATCTCGACCGCGGCCTCGATCCTGCTGGCGCCGGCGGCGATCAGGCGCTTCCGCGGCGACTATCCGCAAGTGGAACTGCGCTGCCGCAGCGGGCTGTATCACACGCTGGCGCCGCTGCTGCGTGACGGCCGGCTGGATTTCATCGTCTGCCCACGTCCGTCCGCCACTGAAGACGCGCAGTTCAGCGGCAGCACGCTGATGCACAGCCAGATGGTGATGGTGGCGCGGCAGGGGCATGCGCTGGCCGATGCGCGCAGCCTGGCGGCATTGCGCGATGCCTCGTTCACCGTGGCCGCGCCGCCGGGGCAACCTGGAGCGGGCATCTACCAGGTGTTCGAGCAGGCCGGCCTGGGCCCGCCGCACATCGAGCTGCACACCGACGGGCTGATCGACACGCTGGCCTTCGTGGCCGGCAGCGACTGCCTGGCGCTGCTGCCTGCGGCGCTGCTGCAATCGGGCCTGCTGCGCGAGCGGCTGGTCGTGTTGCCGGTGGCCGATGTGCTGCCGCGCTACGAGGTGATGCTGTTCGTGCGCCGCGCGGTGCCGCTGACGCCGGCCGCCGCCGAGCTGGCACGACAGCTGGCGCGCGAAGCCGAGTACCTGAAGCGCGCCTGAGCGGCCACGGATCGCTGGACGCTGCCCTCAGGCGCTTGCCGTTCGGACCGCGCGCAGCCGCTGCGCGGCGGCCGAGGCGCGAGGTCCGGCCGCTCGGCCGGCCTGCGCACAGCGCCGCTGACTACAGGCAGGCCGGCAGCGTCAGCTGGTTGATCCAGTCGCGCACCATCGTCAGCGCTTCGGTATGGTTGACCTTGCGCCCGATGGCCGGCATCACGTCGGCGGTGCCGGTGTGCGCCATGCGGTACAGCAGCAGCGATTCATCGGCCTTGCCCGGCTCGATGCCGTAGCGGTACGGCGCGCCGGGGCCGCCGTAGGCCAGCGGCTTCTTGCACACGCCCCACTGGGTCGGCGCCGTGGTCGAGCCGATGGTCGCGTAGTCGAGCATCAGGCCGCTCTGCTGCGCGTTGCCGCCCGGGTTGTGGCAGTGCGCGCAGTTGACGTCCAGATAGGCCTTCGCGCGGGCCTCGACCGGCTTCGTCGTGTCGGTCCAGTCGGCATTGGCCGGCACCGCCGCCAGGCGGATAGCCGGATAGCATCTTCAGGCTGTTCCAGTGCTCCAGCTGGTTGGCGCTGAGCGTGCCGTCATAGGCATAGCTCTTGTTCAGGTTGCGCGCCTTCGGTCCGATCGGCAGGATGCCCTTGCCGCCGGCGTTGGCCGTCGAGTGGCACTTCTGGCACTGCTGGGCGTTGGGCACGCCGTAGTCGAACTTCTCGGTCGCACCGGCCGCCGGCACCAGTTCGAGCTTCGCGGTGGCGCCGCCGAGTTGCAGCGTCGCGTCCTTCTGGTCGGCGTCCCACACGTAAGGCAGGCCGGTCCAGCTGCCGTCGGCCTGGCGGAACAGGATGCGCGTCTCGACCACCACGTGCGTGGTCAGGTCGATCGACTCGCCCTGCTCGTCCTGCAGGCGGCGCGCGACGCCGGTGTAGGCCGCGTCGGTGCCGCTGGCCCTGGGGTAGTAGAAGGTCTTGGCGATGGCCGTGCCGACGGGGAAGTCCAGCGTGCCGTCGGCGTTGTAGCCGACCTGCTTGCCTGCAGGCACATAGACCGCGCGCAGCTTGAACGCATAGTCGCTGAACAGCGCCGAGTTCAGGTCGTAGGGCACGGTGGTGGCGTTGAGCGTCAGCTTCTTGCCGTCGCTGACGACGAAGTTCCAGGCCGACAGCTTGTCGGGCGCCTCACTCTGCTCGAAGGTCTTGACCGGCGAGAAGGCAGCGACATCGCCGCCGTCGCTGCCGCCGCAGGCGGCAAGCAGCAGCGCACTGGCCAGCGCGGCGGCCAACAGCGGCGCGCGCAACGGATGGGGGAATCGGATCATGGCAATACGGGTCCTGAATGGGCGGCGCGCATCACCGGGGATGCGCGCCGCGTCGGGAGTCAACGACGTCCTGTAGGTGTTGTGCGGGTCAGCGGCTCAAGGCAGGCCGGTCACCGCGGGCAGCGTGATCGTGCAGTCCAGCCGCGGCGGGAACGGGAAGACCGGCGCCGAGCTCAGGCCGCTCATCAGGCCGAGCAGGTCCAGGTCCATGTTCTCGTAGGAGATCACGCCCGGGATGTTCGGCAATGCCGGATCGATGGTGTTGCCCTTGGAGCAGATCTGCAGGTTGCCGGCGTAGCTGCCGCCGTTGCCGGCCGGGCCGGTGGTGCCGGTGGCCACGTCGACGATGCCGTCCCAGATCACGCCGGGCAGCTGCGCCGGCAGGCCGTTGCCGCCGAGGTAGGCGAACACGCCGTCGACCACCGGCTTCAGGCCGGCCGGGTCGGCGAAGGCGCCGCCGGGCGTCGTGCCGAAGCCGCTGATGGTGTTGCCGTGCACGTAGGCGCCGCGCAGGTAGGGGTCGTAGGTCGACGGGTAGGAGATGCCGGTGGACTGGAAGCTCACGAGCAGCACACCCGAGGTGGCGTGGTTCTGGATGGTGTTGCCGGTGACTTCGGTGTTCTGCGCGGCCAGCACCATGATGCCGGTGCCCGGCGGCACGGCGCGGACGAAGCCGGTGGCCGTGGCGGCGACCGGCTGGTTGTTGTCGTGCACGTTGTTGTTGCGCACGATGGTGCCGTTGTTGTCGCCGAAGCGGTAGGTGCCCGGCAGCGCGAACACCAGGATGCCGCCGGTGTTGTTGCTTCGTCTGCAGGCGCCCATCCGGGGTCAACAGCCACATCTCGCCGCCGCTGGTGCCCAGCGCGATGCGGCCGCTGCGGCCATCGACGGCCAGGGCCAGCACGCGCACGCCATCGGGCAGCGCCAGTGCGATGCGGCGCGCGGGCTCGTCGGCACGGCCGGCGAACAGATGGCCCGCCGCATCCACCGCCGCGATGCTGCCGCTGCGCCCTTCCAGCGCCATCGCCGTGACCTCGCCGAGGCCGTCGAACACCGGGCGCGCGACACAGCGCGCGCTGCAATCGAGCCAGCGCAGCTGGCGCTCGGCCCGCGTCAGCACGAGCACGCTGCCGCCGTCCGGCGCGACCACGGCCGCCTCCAGCGCATCGCCCTGGGACAGCACGGCAAAGCGCTCGGCGCCGGCCGCCTGGCGCAGGATCCGTCCGTCCTCCAGCACCGCGAGGCGCGCGCCATCGGGCAGCGCCTGCAGTGCCAGCACGGCCTCGGGCTGATCCTTGCTCGGCGGGCGTTCGCGGTCCGCGGCCAGCGCCGACACGCGTCGTTCGCCGTCCAGCACCAGCTGGTGCAGCGCACCGCCGCGGTCGCCGACCAGCAGTTGCTGCAGGTCCGCGCTCCAGGCCAGCGCGGACACCGCGCCGATGGCGCTGGCCGGCAGCTCGCCTTGCCCGTCGACGGCCGGCATGCTGAAGCGCCACGCCGGCGGCAGCGACACGCCCGCCTGCCAGACCGCGGAGCGCGTCTTCGCGCTGGGCGACAGCTGGTAGGCCTGCGTGGCCTGCGCCAGCGCCCGGTCGCTCTGCCCGTAGGCCAGCGCCGCCGAGGCGCGCTGCAGCCAGCGGTCGGCCTCGACCTCCACCGCCAGCGCCGCCGAGGCCAGCCGCTCCTGCCGCAGGTAGACACCGAGCCCGGCGATCAGCGTCAGCGCCAGCGCGCCGGCCGCGCCGGTGACGATCCAGCGGCGCCGCACCGCCGCCCGCAGCGCCTGCGCACGGGCCGCGCTGGCGGCGATGAACTCGCGCTGCGCCGGTGTCAGCGACTGCGGCTTGTCGGCCGCCCAGACGCGGGCGCGCTCCAGCATCAGCCCCTGCAGCAGTGCCGAATCGCGCTGCTCGGCTGCGGCCGTCTGCCAGTCGTCGAGTGCGCGCTGCAGCTGCAGCCGGCCGATGAGGAAGCCGCGTTCGTCGTCGAGCCAGTCGCGCAGCAGCGGCCACTTGCGCAGCAGCGCCTCGTGCGCCACCTCGACCTGCCGGCGGCCGGCGTCGTCGCTGCGCGCCACCAGCAGCCGCGCGCCGACGAAGGCCTCCAGCGTGCCGTGCACGGCGGGGTCGAGCTCGTCCCAGGCGGCGGCGCGGCGGCCGTAGACACCCTGGTCGTCGACGCGCACCAGCGCGCCGACGAAGGCCTGGCGCAGCGTGCGGCGCGCCGCGTCGTCCAGCGGCGCCACCAGCTCGTCGGCGCGCCGGCGCACGGCGTTTTCCAGCGGGTTCAGGCCCGCGCCGGCATCACCCAGCGACTGGTAGTCGGTCAGCCGGATCACCGGACCGTCGGCGCCGGCATCGGCGCTGGCGCGGCTCCACAGTTCGCGCAACGTGAAGGCCAGCAGCGGCATGGCGTCGCCACCACCGCCGGTGCCGGCGTCGTGCATCACCGCATCGACGACGCCCGGCGCGATGCCCAGGCCGGCAACACGCGCCGGCCCTTCGATCACCTGCGCCAGGCGCGCCGGCGGCAGCGGCGCGGCGAGAACTGCTCGAACAGACCGATGTCCTGCGCCCACTGCTGCAGTTCGCCGAGGTGATCGGAGCGCAGCGTCAGCAGCACCAGCACCGGCTGGGACTGCAGTGCGCGCAGCCAGGCGGCAAAGCGCGCGCGCGCCTCGGCCGGCGTGATGCTGAACAGCTCCTCGGCCTGGTCGATGGTGATCAGCAGCGTGGCCTCGCGCCGCCCGGCGGCCATCAGCAGGTCGGTGGCCACCGCGCCGGCATCGGCCGTCAGGTCCTCGAGCAGCATGCGCCACTGGGTCGGCTGGGCCAGGGCCTCGGCCAGCGCCTTGGCCAGCTCGGTGCAGGGGTCGGCACCGGGGCGCAGCGGCGGCACGACGACGAAGCCGGGCTCGAACTTGCGCAGCCGCGGCAACACGCCGGCACGCAGCAGCGAGGACTTGCCCGAGCCCGATGCGCCGAGCACCGCGATCATGTGGGCGCCGCCCATCGCGCGGCGCGCACGCAGCCGGTCGATCAGCTCGCGCACCTCCGGGTCGCGGCCGAAGTAGACGGCCGCGTCCTCGGCCTCGAAGGCCGGCAGGCCCGGGTACGGGGCACGCCGCGCATCCCATTCGAAGCCGCTCTGCACGTCCAGCGCCAGGTCCTTCAGGCGCTGCGCCAGGCTGCGCTTGCCGCCTTCGGGGTCGGTGCTGAAATCGACGCGCTGCAGGTCGCTGGCAAAGGTCTGGCCGCCGTCGGGCGTGAAGATGATCGGGAAGATCGCCTTGCCCGTGGCCCGCGCCTGCACGAACTCGGCGAAGCACCATTTGCTGGCCAGCCAGTTCGGCGTGACCACCAGCACCACCGCGCTGCAGGCGGCCAGTTCCTCGTACAGCCGCGCTTCCCACTTGTCGCCGGGGCGGATGCCGTTGCGCTCGTCGATGTCGAGGAAGGCGTTGTCGAAGCCCAGCGAACGCAGCCAGCCCATGATCTCGCGCGCCCGATCCTGGTCGAGGCTGGAGTGGGAGACGAAGATGCGGGCCATGAAGGACGCTGCGCACGGGCCGCGCGGTCGACGCGGGGGCTGTGGTCTTTGGGGATTGTGCACGCCCCCCGCGCGCCGCAGACTGGCCCCATGAACTCAAAACTGTTCCAGGCGCTGCCATCCCGGCTGGTCATGGTGGCGTTGCTGCTGGCCGCGGCCGCGCCGGCACGGGCCCAGGGCGGCACGCCCGGCGCCGCGGTGGCGCAGGACGGCGTGCGCGTGCAACTCTTCGTCGACCAGCGGCGCATCGCCGCCGCGCGCAAGCAGGTCGATCCGGACAACCTGTCGTTCCCGGTCTATGCCTACCGGCTGCAGCAGGGCGCGCAGGCACTGGAGCTGCGCCTCGACTCGCCCGAGCTGATGCGGCAATGGAAGGGCGACTTCCCGCTCGGGCAGCAGACCAAGGCGACCTTCGAGGACGTGAACCAGTTCCTGCCGGTGCTGCTGGTGCTGGACGTGAGCAACGAGTCCGGTTCACCGCTGCAGGTGACGAATGCCTATCTGGAGATGCAGTCCAGCCGCAGCGACCTGCAGCCCTTCATGGTGCTGAACGCCTGGCAGCAGGAAAGCTTCGACCTGCGCAACTACGGCTGGGGCCGTGCGGAGGCCGCGCGACTCGACTTCGGCTTCGGTCGCGACCGTCAGGCCGTGGCCACGGGTTTTTCGCTGGCGCTGGGCGCGCTGGGCGCGGCCGAGGTGACGCCGGTCAAGGCGATGAGCGCCGTGGTGCCGGCGGTGCAGCGGCTGCTGGACCAGCCGCCGAAGTGCCCGTCGAACCGCCAGGTGCCGAACTGCCTGGCGCAGCTGCAGCGTGCGCAGGGCATGGGGCGCGTGGCCGACATTGCCTACACGCGTGACGACATGGTGCTGACGCGACTGATCGGCACGTTGCGCTACCAATGGAAGGACGTCGATGGCCGTGTGCAGCCGCGCGAGCATCCGGTGAACGTGGAACTGCTGGTGTTCCGCTTCGACACCGGCGAAGGCGCCGAGATGGGTGGCGCGGCGCCCGAAGAAGCCGGCTTCCAGCCGATCATGCTGCAGCTGGACCGCCAGAACTACCGCCTGCCGCTGCCCTACCGGCCGCGGCTGGGGCCGGGCCAGAACCAGCGCTTCCAGCTGACGCTGAAGGCGCCGAAGGCGTCATCGCACCAGTTCCGCGTGGTGCTGGAAAGCAGCGACGGCCGGCGCGTGACCACGGCCCCGCTGGACTTGCTGTACTTCGTGCCGCGCATGGAGAACGACGAGGCGCGGCAGGTGCGCTGAGCCGAGGTCCGGCGAGCCGGGCAGCGACGCGAGCGGGCTGGAGACCGCTGCTGCCGCCACCAGCCCGCTGAACGCCGCAGGCGCGGCGCGAACACTGCGCTTCAGTTGAGCGGCAACTTCAGGTATGTCCCCTTCAGCCCGACCTGGTTCGCACCCGGCTTGCTCCAGTCGCACACGCCGTTCGGGAAGATGGCGGCCAGACGCGCAAGCTCGCCAGCGGTCATCGGCACCTTGTAGTCGGACGGCGTGATTGGCTTGAGCTGGCACTTCAGCACGTCGTTGACCAGCGGTGCACCGGCTTCGATGCGCGGCGTGGTGAAGCGCGGATAGACCTTGTTGCAGGCGGCCGCGGGGTCGGTCGAGGCGACTTCGTTGATGCGCGTGCCGGTCGCGTCCCAGCAGGCGTCGACCGCCAGCGCCGGCTTGTTGCGCACCACCTTGTCGATCGACGCGGCGCCGGTGTCGGCCGCGATGCGGTCGAGCCATTCGTTCATCACGTCGATCGACGCGGCGCCGATGTCCACGCCCGACTTGGAGCCCGCCGTCCAGATGATCTGGTTGTCGGTGCGGCCGTTGGCACGCTGCAGACGGGCCCGGATGATCAGGTCCTGCAGCGTGTCGTGGATGTCGCCCACCAGGTCCGCATTGGCGCGCTGCGTGAGGATCGGGATGTTCGCCAGACCCGGGCCGGTGAAGCTGTTCTTGAAGCCGCCCTCGTAAGTCAGCCGCAGCGCCACGTCGTCGGCCACGGAACGTGCGGCCTGCACGTTGCCGTCGCCGTCGAAGCCACCGACCGCCTGGTTCAGGTCCAGGAATTCGGCCGGCGAGATCTGGCCGCGGTTGAGGGCGCCCAGGCCGTACTGGATACCGGTGTTGTCGATCGGGCGCCGCGCGTAGCCGTTCGTATCCTTGGTCAGCAGGTTCGCGTTGGTCTGGAACAGGTCGCAGCGAAGGCCGGTCGGGTTGGTGGCCTTGTTGTAGATGTTGGCCACGTTGGCCGGCTCGATCACGCCGCAGCCCGCGGCGTTGTCCGACTTGATGATGCTGGCGAAGGCCAGGTCCCAGCTGACGCAGGTGTTGTCGTTGAAGCCGTTGACCGCCGTCTGCTTGGCCATCGTCCAGCGCGCGGTGTCGGTCTTGTAGACGTTGTTCAGCAGCCGGCACTCCATCACTTCCGGCATCAGCGTCTCGGGGAAGGACACGTTGGGCTGCAGGCCATCGAGCAGGCCGGGGTAGAGCTGCGCGATCAGGTACTGCTGGATCGCGCCGCCGGAACCGCCCATGCCGACCGTCCACTTCGGCATGCCGATGTGCTTGATGAAGTGCTCCTTCATCATCATCAGCGTTTCGCCCTGCAGGTGAGGGTTGGCGTGCTGGTTGTTCCACAGCTCGGTGGAGTTCATGATCGCGAAGCCGCGCGACAGCTCGCGATGGCTCAGGATCGTGCCGATCGGGTGCACGCCCTGGTTGTACTGGGCCGAGCCGCAGCAGTCGAAGACCGCAACGAGCTTCTTGTTCCAGCCGGGGCCGGGCGCCCAGGCCGCCGTGCCGGGCGCCGGATCGTCGAGCATCGCCAGCCGGTAGACGCCGCGGTTGATGGTGCCGGACTCCACGCGCACGATGTAGGGCACGGTGACGCCGTCGGTGGTGGTGGTGGTGACGAGGTCGCTCGGCCGGGCGCCCGTCGGGTCGGCCAGCACCTTGAAGCTGTTGTTGCTGGCCCGGTAGTAGTACACCACCTGCGTCTTGGCCGAGCAGTTGGCATCCAGCGGGTCGCCCAGGCCGTTCTGCACCGTGCGGCATTCATAGGGCGTGAGATGCGGGCCCGACAGCACCGGGCCGGTGATCGGGTAGTTGACCAGCTTCAGCTCGGCCCTGCCAGCCACCGGCGCGGTGCTGGTGGCCACCAGCGTGTTGACGCTGCCGGTCGCGGACAGCGCGTCGGTCGTCAGGCCGTCGACCAGGCCGCGCATCGTGCGCGCGGCAGCGTCCTGCGTCTTGAACTTGGCGGTCACGTCGGTGCCGTTGAGCGTGACCTTGACCGAGGCAGGATCGACGCCGGGCGTGTACTTCAGTTCGACGAGCGCATCGCCTCCGGTCACCATGTCGGGCTTCGACGACAGGGCCTTCAACTCCAGGCTCTGAACCCCGTTGTCGTCGCCGCCGCAAGCCGTCATGGCCAATGCGGCAACCAGGCTGCTCAATGCCAAGCTTGCCCACTGCAGGCGAGATCGGCGCGATGGACGCGATGGGCGCGAAGCATGTTCTTGTGGAAGGCCGGTCCTGGTCATCGGTGTCTCCTTGTCGTAGCTGTGGCGACGAGCTTAGGATCGCGGGACAGAGCGCAAAGTCGTCGCGACGACACAGGAGGTGTGGTTTTGGTCGGTACTATCCCTAGAGCCCGGCTTCAGCCCTTGGCAGGGCGGCTGTCGCCCGCGCTGGCCATGGTGCGCCGTTCACCCTGGGCCCTGGCCCTCTCGGCCGACGAACTCGAGGTGGTTCTGGGCGAGGTCATGGAGCGTGCCGTACCGGCAGGCCAGTTCATCGCGCGCTCGGGTGATGTCGTCGAACACTGGATGGGGCTGGTCGACGGCTACGCGAAGATGTCGGTGACGTCACAGGACGGTCGACTTTCGACACTGACGGGGGTCGGCCCCGGGGTGTGGTTCGGCGAGGGCTCGCTCTTCAAACACGAGAAGCGACGCTACGACGTGGTCGCGCTCCGGCCCTCCCGCGTGGCGCTGCTGCCCCGCGCGACCTTCGAATGGCTGCGCCGCACCAGCTTCCCTTTCAACCACTATCTGCAGGACCTGCTGAATGCGCGGCTGAGTCTGTTCATCGGCACGCTGGAACACGACCGTCTGGTCGACACGGACGCCCGCGTGGCGCATGGCCTGGCCAGCCTGTTCAATGCAGATCTGTACCCGACCATGCCACGGCGCGTCAGCCTGGGGCAACGCGAGATCGGCCTGCTGGCGAACGTTTCGCGCCAGCGCGTCAACGTGGCGCTGCAGCGGCTGCAGGACCTGGGACTGGTGCGGGTCGAGAAGGGCGGCGTGGTGGTGCTGGATGTCGATGGCCTGCGGGACTTCGCGGGCTAGACGGCGGTGAGCCGGCAGCGTCCTCCCGCCGCGCCAGTTCGAAGACATCCGGCAGCGCGATCAGCCGCAGTGCACGCGTACCCTGCTCGAACTGGCTGATCTGCAGCACCGCGCCCGACGCCCGCGGCGCGCGCTGGTCGAAGATGAAGTTGCCGAGGCTGTAGACCCACACCGCATCCAGCCCGCCCAGCAGTTCGATGCCCCGGCTGGCGCGGTGCGGATGCGCGCCGACGACGATGCGCACGCCGGCCGCCTGCAGCGAGCCGGCCAGCGCGCGTTCGCGCGGCCCCGGGGTGGCGACGAACTCGCGGCCCCAGTGCAGCAACGCCAGGTCCGGCACCGGCTCGCCCTCGGCCGGCAGCGGCCCGCTCAGCAGTCCGCTGCGCGGCGACGGGTGGTTGTCCACATCGGTCCAGGCGGTGATGCGCAGCCGGCCCACCCTGTCGGGCCGGCCCGACTCCAGCACGACGAAGCCGGCCGCGCGCAGCCGCTGCAGCATCTGCGCGTACACGACGTCGCCGAGGTCGCGGCTGTGGTTGTTGGCCACGCCGACCGCGACCACGCCCAGCTCGCGCAGCCAGCGCAGCGTGTCCTCGGCGGGCATGGCCAGCTGCAGCGGCGGCGCATCCGGGCTGGGCGGGCCGAGCACGCCTTCCAGGTTCAGCAGCAGCGGGCAACCGCGCAGGCGGCGCTGCAGCTCAGCGGCGACGCGCCGGCGCACACCGTCGTCGCGCAGCCAGTCGGCCACGTGGCGGCCGAAGAAGGTATCGCCGGCCACGCACAGGTGCTGCACCGCCGACGGCGGCAGCACCGCGCGGTCGGCCGCCGCCGGTGCATAGACCTGGGCCACGTAGCTGGTGGTGTTGTCGGCGCCGGTGGCGCCGCGGTCGGCGGAGTTGTAGTTGCCGAAGACGATCGGCCGCGCGCCGAACAGCCGCGCCTGCAGCCGCATCTGGATGTACTGGCTGCCGCGCGAATCGAGGTGCGCCGGCTGCCGTGCGCGGGCCAGCGCGTCCAGGTTGCCCGCGGCCAGCACGTTCAGCATCTGCTGGTCGTGACGGCGTGCCGCGTCGAGCGACAGGTAGTGGCTGAAATCGGTGGACTGGATGATCAGCGTGCGCGGCGTCACCCAGGGCGTCAGCAGCTCGACCATGCCGTCCCACTGCGCCCGCGTGGCGCCGATGTGCACCGCCACCGGCAGCACCGGCACGCCGGGGAACAACTGCGCCACGTAGGGCAGCAGTTCGCCGAGGCCGTGCTCGCGCTCGAACAGCAGCGAGGACGCGACCTGCGGCGACGCCAGCAGCGAGGCCGCCGCGCGCCGGTCGGTGCGGACCGGTCCGAGCACGGTGTCGAAGTCGCGCGTCGTGGTCGCGAAGGGCCGCGGGCTGCGCTGGAAGTGGTCCGGCGTCAGCAGCAGGATGCGCTCCGGCCGCACGCCGGCCGCCGCCGTGACCATGCCGCTGGCGATCAGGTCGGTGGCGACGCGGTGATGCGGCAGCACCAGCCCGGTGACGGCCGCGCCGCCCAGGTCCAGCGGCTGCGCGGCGGCGATCGCCGCCCGCAGCGGCTGCGGGTCCAGCGGGTGGGCGCGGAACGGCGCGTCGCCGGCCGGGCCCGGCAGCGCCAGGCGCGGCAGCGCGCACAGCAGCACGATCCAGAACAGCAGGCGCATGCCCAATGATGCGCGAGCCGCGCCGGCGTCGCGCAGGTGGCACGGGCGCCGCCCCGCTGCGGCTAGCATGCGCCGCGTTCCCTCGACAGCCGCCGCCCCGATGAGCCATCAACCCAAGCTGCTTCACCTGAATGCCAACGGCCTGTCGCTCGCCTGCTTCGAATGGCGCGCCGCATTGCGCGGCACGGCGCCCACGCTGTGGATGGTGCATGCCACCGGCTTCCATGGCCGCGTCTGGGACCAGGTGATCCACCGCCTGCCCGACCACCACGTCTATGCCTTCGAGCAGCGCGGCCACGGCCGCAGCGAGCGCCATGCGTTCACGACCTGGGCCGACTTCGGCCGCGACCAGGCCGCGGCCGCCGCGGCGCTGGACCTGCACGACGCGGTCGGCATCGGCCACAGCATGGGCGCGCACGCGCTGGTGCAGGCCGCCGCCTTCGCGCCCACGCGCTTCCGCCGGCTGGTGCTGATCGACCCGGTGATCCTGGCGCCGTCCGAGTACCACCTGCCGCCGGTGCCGCCCGGGGCGCTGCACCCGGCGGCGCAGCGCAAGAACCAGTTCAGCTCGGCCCAGCAGATGTTCGAGCGCTTTGTCGACCGGCCGCCCTATTCCGTGTTCGATACGCAGGCTCTGCAGGACTATTGCCAGCACGGGCTGAAGCCAGCCGATGACGGCCAGGGCTTCCAGCTGGCCTGCGCGCCGGCCTTCGAAGGCAGCATCTATCCGCAGGCGCGGCAGAACGCCGGCATCTACGCCAGCATCCGCGCGCTGCAGATTCCGGTACTGGTGCTGCGCGCCCGCCCGCAGGACCCGAACATCCAGCCCTGGGACGCACTGGGCACGCCGACATGGCCGGGGCTGGCGCAGGAATTCCGCTACGGGCAGGACCTGCAGCTGATGGACAAGACGCACATGCTGCCGATGGAGGACCCTGCGCTGACGGCGCGGCTGATCGCCGAAGCGATCGCCGACTGACTGGCCCGCCGCGCGCGCTACACGTCGAGCGTGTAGACCTCGGCGGCGCGGCGCTCGGCCAGGCTGTGGCCCTGCAGCGCCTGGTCCCACTCCGGCCCATCGGCGCCCTTGGCAGGCACCAGCCCGGCGATCATCTGCGTCGCCTCTTCGGTGCCGGCGTCGAACTCGGCGACCTGCTCGCGGCTGGCCAGGAACAGCCGGGCCAGGCCGACGCCGCCGGCATCGATCACGACGAGGTAGCGCGCCGGCTTGCGATGCTGGGTCTGCACGTGCGGCTGCGGGGCTTCGCGGCCATAGTTCTGGCTCATGAGCCGATGTTGCCACGTCGCGGTCGTTCGCGCGCGGCACAGAATGCACGTTTCAGGAGCCGCCGATGACGTCGCCGCATTCCGCCATCGAAGCCCAGGCCGAGCTGCACCACCAGCTGCTGCTGGGCCTGCAGCTGATGGTGGCCACGCGCGCCGGACCCCAGGCGGTCGGCGACTGGATGTTTGCCCTGTTCCGGCGCCAGCACGAGGACAAGTTCCTCTCCAGCTTCGGCAAGCTGGGGCTGCAGGGGCTGCCGCACGCGGTGGCCTGCGCGCGCTACCACGTGCTGTCCAACGCCATCGGCGGCGTGGCGGTGGAATACATGGAAGAGTCGGACACCAAGGCCTGGGTGCGCTTTCGCTACCCGCGCTGGATGTATGACGGCGCGGCGATCTGCGGCGTGCCGCTGGAGGCGAGCCGCGGCTTCCTGCGCGGCTGGTATGCGCACAACGGCGTGTCGCTGCGCAACCCGCGGCTGGGCTTCGTCTGCGTGTCCGAAGACATGAGCGGGCAGTACGGACTGTGCGGCTACTTCAGGGAAACCCCACAGGACCTGACCGAAGACCAGCGCCTGGTGTTTGCGCCGCACGAGCGTCCGCCGCGCTTCGACCCGGCGCAGCAGCCGCAACCGCCGGCCGCCGCCTGGGACGCAGAGCGCCTGGCCAAGGCGAAGCGCAACTACGCGCTGGACTACATCCGCAACGGCCTGCCGACGCTGGTGCAGACGCTGGGCCGGACGCGCGCGCGGAAACTGGCGACGCGGGCCGCACGGCTCACCGGCCTGCAACAGTACCGCCACCTGGCCAAAGCGGTCGGCGCGGTGGACGGCGGGCCGCGCGATGCGGCCGCCTTCCTGGCGGCGATGTTCGCCGGCATGGGCGACGACTGTCGCATCGAAGACAGCCCCACCGGCGTGCGTCTGCATCATCGGGGGCTGCGCCTGCTGCGCGGCCTGGGCGACGACGACCGTGCCGACCTGCTGAGTTGCTGGACCGAACTGTGGCGCGGCACCGTGCATTCGCACCGCGCCTTCATGGACCTGAAGCTGCAGCCGTCCGGCGACGGACTGTGCTGGATCATCGACGAAGGAAGAGACAACGATGGCGTGGACGCCTGAACTCGAGGAACTGGCACGCCGCACGGCCATGGCGCAGGCCATGGGCGGCGCCGACAAGGTCAAGCGCCAGCACGACGCCGGCCGGCTGACGGTGCGCGAGCGCATCCAGCGGCTGCTGGACGACGGCAGCTTCCACGAGGTGGGTGCGCTGTCGGGCGTGGCCGACTACGACGCGCACGGCACGTTGAAGAATCTGACGCCGGCCAACTGCGTGTTCGGCCGCGGCCGCATCGACGGCCAGCCGGTGGTCGTGGTCGGCGACGACTTCACGGTGCGCGGCGGCTCGGCCGACGCGTCGATCGCCGCCAAGCCGCTGATGGCCGAGGACATGGCGGCGGAGTTCCGCCTGCCGATCGTGCGCATCATCGAAGGCTCGGGCGGCGGCGGCTCGGTCAAGACCATCGAGACCACCGGCGCGTCCAACCTGCCCGGCGGCATCGGCACCACCCAAGGCTTCTGGCGCATGACCGCCAACCTGGCCGAGGTGCCGGTGGTCGGCCTGGGCCTGGGCTCGGTGGCCGGGCTGGGCGCAGCGCGGCTGGCCTCGACGCACTATTCGGTGATGACACGGCAATCGGCGATGTTCGTCGCCGGCCCGCCGGTGGTGGCGCGGCTGGGCCAGGCGCTGGACAAGCAGGCACTGGGCGGCGCCGACATCCAGACGCGCAGCGGCGCGATCGACACCGCGGTCGACACCGAGGACGAGGCCTTCGCCTGCGCGCGGCGCTTCCTGTCGTACCTGCCGGCTTCGGTGCACGGCCTGCCGCCGGTGCTGCCCTGCGACGACGACCCGGCGCGCGCAGACGAGATGCTGAT
>JBGAII010000026.1:0-36411 GCA_044225625.1 Rubrivivax sp. | reverse complement strand
AGTCCGCCGAGTCCGCCGAGTCCGCCGAGAGTGTCCCGGCCGAGGCGCCCGACGCCGCCGCACCGGCCGTCGTGGCGGCCCCGTCGCCGGCCACGCCAGGCTTCGTGCGACGCGCCGAGCGGGCGGCGCGCTGGCGCAGCCCCCGGCGTCGCGCGGCGCTCGCTGTGCTGTCGCTGTGCCTGGCGCTGCTGCTGGTGGCCCAGGTCGGCCTGCAATACCGCGACCATGTCGCCGCGCGCTGGCCAGCCACGCTGCCGTGGCTGCAGTCCGCCTGTGCCGCGCTGAATTGCCGCGTCGAACCGCCGCGCTACATCGATGCGCTCAACGTCGACAGCAGCGGCCTGGTCCGCCTGCCCGACAGCGCGCTGTACCAACTCTCGCTGGTGGTGCAGAACAAGGCGCCGATGCGGGTGCGCATGCCAGCGGTCGACCTGGCGTTGACCGACCTGCAGGGCCAGACGACGGTGCGGCGCGTGCTCACCGCCGCGGAGCTGGGCCAGGCCGCCGACGCCGTACCGGCCGGCGGCGAAGTCACGCTGCAGGCCACGCTCGAACTGGGCGAACGGCGCATCGCCGGCTACACCATCGAACTGTTCTATCCCTGAACACGCCGCCGGCGCAGCCGGCCCGCCGCAGGCGCGGCCTCAGTTCGACGATCCCGGCGTGAAGCCGTTGAAGACGAAGGTCACGCTGCCGCCGTTGGTCGGACGCTGCAGCGTGCAGATCGGTTCGCTGCTGAGCTCGGGGCCGGCCGGCGCATTCACCGGCGCCGGGCAGTTGGCCAGGGGATTGGGCGGATTGACGCTGCTGGTGCAGTTGGTGGCCTGCCAGCCGAAGACGCCGATGCGGTTGGCATTGCTGCCGATGGCTCCGCTGGACGCCGAGGTGACGTTCGGATGCCCGCTACCGGCGTTCCACGGGTTGCTGCTGGCCAGCGCAATCTGCATGAAGACGTTGCTGCCGTTGACGCCGCTGATGTCCACCGTCTCCTGGCCGTTGTAGCCGTTGCCGGGCACGCCGAGCGTGAACTCGCCCAGCGTCGCCGCATCCGGAAAGCCGGGCTGCGCGCCGCAACCCGGGTTGCCCGCACCGCCGCCGAACAGCAGATTGCCCGACAGGCCGACGCCCACCGGCAGCGAGAAGCTGCGCGTGGTCTGCGCCGGCAGCGAGAAGGTTCCCACCAGGCCGCTGCCGCTGATGCCCCAGTCGCTGGGCAACTGCGACACGTCGCGGATCCAGGTGCCGGTGACGGCGGGGCCGAGCGAGAGGCGCACCGTGACCGCGGCCGAGGTGGCATTGCGGACGGCAAAGACCGTGGTCGCCGCACTGCCTTCCACACCGGGGCCCGGCGCGGCGGCCTCCTCGCCGTCGGACTGGCAGGCGGCCAGGCCCGCGAGCAACAGGGCCGCCGCAGCGGAGGCCACGGCCCCCCGAAAAGCGATACGTCGATTCATCCCAGACTTCTCCTAACGTGTTGTGGGGTACATGACGCCGGGCCGCGGCCCGGCCGGCGGATCAAGGCCGCAGCGGCAAAGCCACGCCGATGGCGATGAAGATGCCGCCGCAGGCCTGGTTGAAGCGTCGGCCCACGCGCTTCAACCACGGGCTCAGGCGCTGCGCGAAGGCAGCGATCAGCAGTTCGGTGGCGATCTCCACCAGCGCGAAGGTGCCGGCCATGATGGTGAACTGCAGCATCAGGCTGCGCGCCGGGTCGATGAACTGCGGCAGGAAGGCGGCGAAAAACAACAGCGCCTTCGGGTTGGTCAATGCCGACAGCGCGCCCTGCCGGAACATCGACGCACCGCTGCGCGGTGGCATGCCCGCCGGCAGATCCAGGCCGATCGGCGGCGCGCGCCACACCTGGATGCCCAGCCACACCAGATAGGCGCCGCCGGCCCACTGCAGCACCGTCAGCCAGCGCAGCGAGGCCTTCAGCAGCGCACCGATGCCGAACATCGACAGCGCGATGACGACGACAAAACCGACGGCCCCGCCGAAGATCGTGAACAGCGCCTTGCGCCGGCCATGCAGCGCACCGTGCGTCAGCGCCAGCAGGCCGTTCGGGCCGGGCGACAGCGACAGACCGGTGGCCGCCAGCAGGTAGATCAGCCAGGTGTCGAGCGACATGCGGGTTGGCCTGCGTTCAGAACGGCCAGGCCCCGTAGTGCGCCTCGTAGCTGGTGCGGATCTCGGCCAGTGTGGGCTGGTGGTTCTGGCAGCCCTGCACCGCGATCTTGAGGGCGCCGAGCACGCTGCCCAACTGCGCGCCTTGCAGCAGCGGCACACCCTTGGCCAGCGCCAGCAGCAGGCCGGCGCGGTAGGCATCGCCGCAGCCGGTGGGGTCCTTCACGTCGGTAGCCTGCACCGGCGCCACCGCATGGCGCTGTCCGCCCTGGTGCACCCACGAGCCTTCGGCGCCGCGGGTCACGATCAGCGTTTGCACCCGCGTGGCCAGCTGTTCGAGCGTGAGGCCGGTCTTGTCGGCGATCAGCTCGGCCTCGTAGTCGTTGCACACCAGCACCGGCGCCTGGTCGACCAGCGCCAGCAGCTCTGGCCCGCTGAACAGCAGGATGTTCTGGCCGGGATCGAGGATGAAGGGGATGCCGGCGGCGGCCATCTGCTGCGTGTGCAGCTGCATCGCGTCCTTGGCGTCCGGCCCCACCAGACCGCAGGCGACCTGGCCGGCCTGCGCCACCGGGATCTGCGCCGACAAGCCCATCGCGCCGGGGTGGAAACCGGCCAGCTGGTTGTTGTGCAGGTCGGTGACGATGAAGCACTGCGCGGTGTAGCTGTCCTTGGCTTGCACCAGGCAGCTGGCGTCGATGCCCCAGCGCCGGTAGTGGTCGAAGTAGGGCCCGAAGTCGTCGCCGACCATGCCGATCGGCACCGGCTCGCCGCCCACCAGCTTGAAGTTGTAGGCGATGTTGCCGGCACAGCCGCCGTATTCGCGGCGCATGCGCGGCGACAGGAAGGACAGGTTGATCTTGTGGATCTGGTCCGGAAGGATGTGGTCGGTGAACTGGCCTTCGAACACCATGATGGTGTCGTAGGCCATCGACGCGGCAATGGCAGCGCGCAGGGTCATGAGCTGGGGCCAGGTGGTTTTCGGTGGCGGGGAGCATAGCCGAAGGGGCGCGCGCCAGCCCCGGCGCAGCTTGCCCAGTCGGCTTGCAGTGCCTGCCTGCCATCGCCCGATGCGACACGCCGCACGCTAGGATGTGCGGGCCGTCTGCTGCAGGAGCGCGACCATGGCATCCGTCAACACCTACCTGAACTTTCCGGGCACCACCGAAGAGGCCTTCAACTTCTACCGTTCGGCCTTCGGCGGCGATTTCAACGGTCCGATCCGCCGCATGGGCGACGCGCCGGCCCTGCCCGGCCAGCCGCCGCTGTCCGACGCCGACAAGCGGCTGGTGATGCACGTCGAACTGCCGATCCTCGGCGGCCACCTGCTGATGGGCACCGACGCAACGGAGTCGATGGGCTTCAAGCTGGTGGCCGGCAACAACGTGCACATCAGCCTGCAGACCGACACGCGGGCGCAGACCGACCGGCTGTTCAATGCGTTGGCCGCCGGCGGCAGCGTGCAGATGCCGTTGCAGGACATGTTCTGGGGCGCGTACTTCGGCAGCCTGCGCGACCGTTTCGGCGTTCAATGGATGCTCAACTGCGAACACAAGGCCTGAAGGCGCCGTCCCTGCGGCACCGAGTTATTTCACTGGAGAGACACTGATATGAAGCTCTATGTCGCGCCGCGCGCGCCGAACCCGCGCCGGGTCACCCTGTTCATGGCCGAGAAGGGCATCCAGGGTATCGAGCAGGTCAACGTCGACCTCGGCAAGCTGGAGCATTTCGGCCCCGAGTACCGGCGCAAGAGCCCGTTGGCCAAGGTGCCGGTGCTGCAGCTCGACGATGGCCGCCACCTGGGCGAATCGCGCGCGATCTGCAGCTACCTGGAGGGCCTGTACCCACAGCCCAACCTGATGGGCGAAGGCTTCGAGGAACGGGCCTTCATCGAGAGCATCGACCGGCAGGTGGAGCAGTACTTCTTCTTCGCCATCGCCAACACGATCCGCCACACCCACCCCGGGCTGGCGGCGCTGGAGCAGCCGCAGTTCGCCGATTTCGGCCAGGCGCAGGGTGCCAAGGTGCGCGACGTGGCGCGCTGGCTCGACGAACTGCTGTCGGGTCAGGCCTACGTGGCCGGCGCGCGCTTCACGATCGCCGACATCACGCTGCTGTGCGCGATGGATTTCGCCAAGGGGCTGATGAAGTACAAGCCCGGCGACGAGGGGCTGGTGCATCTGCAAGCCTGGCGCGAGCGCATGGCGGCACGGCCCGCGCTGGCGCAGGGCTGAGCGGCAGGGAGTTGTCCGCGGAGGCGTCGCCTACTTGCGCCCCGGCTGCTGGGTGAACAGCTTGGCAGCGCGGCCCTTCAGTTCGAGCAGTTCGCTCGGGCTGACGGAATACTTGCCGGACATCGTATCGACGTCGACGCGGAACTCCACGTCGCGGCCGGCGTTGGACAAGGTGCCGCTGGTGAACTCGTAGTCGGCCTGCCGTGCCGGCAGGCCCTGGCGCTGCAGGTCGTAGTCCTCGTAGTGCACGTCGCGGATCTCGCCGCTGGCCAGGTCCAGCACGGCGCGGGACGTGATCACCGTCTCGGCCAGCTCGTCGACGATGACGATGGGCAACTGCAGATCCATGGGCAAACCTCGGGCTCGTTGGTGTGGGGCGCGGGCGCGCATTGTGACGCCGACCCGCACGCCGGCGGGGGTCGGCCGGGCACGGCTATGATGCCGCGCCGCCCGTCTCCCCCTTTGGCCCATGGCGAAATCGCAGCCCCTGTCCGATGTCGCGCTCTCGCCGGCACAGGCGCAGCTTGAGCTCGCGAAGGTGGAGGCCATGGGCGATCAGGTGCCGCTGATCCAGCACCTGACCGACGTCATGCCGTTGCCGGACTTCATTTTCGGCGGCGGCATGCTGCTGGTGATCGTTCTGGTGCACGCCGCCGGCATGCGCATGTTGACCGACCGCTTCGAAAAGCGCCTGCTGACCTTCGGCATCTCGCACAGCACCTGGCGCCCCGATGTGCTGATGGGCCTCGTGGTGTTTCTGATGCTGCTGCTGCATCTGTTCGAGATCTGGCTGTGGGCCGCTGCGCTGGTCTACAGCGGGCTGGTGCAGAACTGGCGCGCGGCCGGCTTCTTCGCCGCCAACACCTACACCACGGTAGGCTACGGCAACTTCCTGCTGCCCGAAGGCTGGCACATGCTGGCGCCGATCATCGCCATCTCGGGTCTGTTCACCTTCGGCTGGACCGGCAGCGTGCTGGTCGAAATCGTTCGCCGCTGCCAGGAGATCAAGACGGCGGCATTCAAGGCCAAGCTGGAGCGCAGCCACAAGCCACCGGCCACCTGAGTCGGCCGCCGCGAACGCCGGCGAAGGCGCGCTTGCGTCAAGGCACGCGGCGTGCAGTCGATGGCAGGCGCAGCGGCCGCATCGAGGCTTGACACAGCGCAAGGGGGCTTCGCCCAGCGGCCGCACACTGCGGTCCACTGCAGGCTGAAGGAGCGGGCCGATGAAGATGCTGGTGGCCGTGGACGGGTCGGACCCTGCGCGCCGTGCGATCGCCACCGTGGCGAAGCTGGCGCCGCAGATCATCGGCGGGCTGCAGGTCGTGCTGCTGCATGTGGGCCTGCCGACGGTCTACTACGGCGAGTTGCCGCCCTACGACATGGGCGCGCTCGAAGAGGCACAGCGCCAGCAGCGCGAACGCGTGCTTGCCGATGCGCTGGCCGATGCCCGCGCCGCCGGCCTGGGCGAAGCGGCCACGCTGTCGGCCGTCGGCGAGCCGGCTGCGGAAATCCTTCGTGTCGCTGCCGAGCAGGGCGTCGACCAGATCGTCATGGGCACGCACGGGCGCGGCGCGCTGGGCACGTTGTTCATCGGCTCGGTCGCGCAGCGCGTGTTGCACGGCGCCAAGGTACCGGTGCTGCTGGTGCATTGAATGGCCGCCGCGACGCTGCAGGGCGGCCTGATCCGCCCCTTTGCGCAGAAGCTGATCGAGCAGCTGGGCGCCCGCTCGCCGCACGCCTTTGCCGTGGCCCTGCCCGACGGCACGCGCTACGCCAGCGGCAGCGGCGAGCCGGCCTTCACGCTGGTGCTGCGCAGCGACGCGGCGCTGCTGGCCACGCTGACGCGCGGCCACATCGGGTTGCTGGAGTCCTACTTCGATGGCGAGATCGATGTCGAAGGCAGCCTCAACGCCGCCTTCGCCACCGGGCTGATGGCGCAGATGGACCCGCGCTTCAACCCGCTCGACCCGCTGCAGAACAACCTGCTCGAATGGCGCCAGAGCAACCGCAGCTTGGAGCAGGCCAAGGCCAACGCGCGCGCGCACTACGGCTTGCCGGCCCGCTTCTACCGGCTGTGGCTGGACGACCCGCTGATGATGTACACCTGCGGCTACTGGCGCGATGGCACGACCACGCTGGAGCAGGCGCAGGCCCAGAAGATCGACCATGTGTGCCGCAAGATCCGGCTGCGCGCGGGCGAGCGCTTCGTCGACATCGGTTGCGGCTTCGGCGGCTTCATGCTGCGAGCGCAGCAGACGACAGGCGCTGTCGGCACCGGCATCAACACGACCACCGAGCAGGTGGGCTGGCTGCGCGAGCGCATCGCCGAGGCCGGCCTGACGCAACAGCTGCGGGTGCGCGAGGCCGATTTCCGCGAGGTCGACGGGCCCTACGACAAGGTCGTCTCGATCGGCGTGCTGGAACACGCGGGCCGCGACCAGCTGGCCGAGGTGATCAAGGCGCATGCCGACTTCCTCAAGCCCGGCGGCCTGGGCATGCTGCATTTCATCGGCCATGTCGGCCGCTACGAGACCGAGCTGTTCATCCGCAAGCACGTGTTCCCCGGCGGCTGGATCCCCAGCCTGGCGGACGTGATCGTGGAAATGGAGCGCTGCGGCCTGGAGGTGGTGGACATCGAGAACCTGCGGCGCCACTATGCGCTGACGCTCGACGCATGGGCCGAGCGTTTCGAGCGCCGCTGGGACGACATCCAGGCCATCGACCCGCAGCGTTTCGACCAGCGTTTCCGCCGCATCTGGCGCACGTACCTGGTGGGCTGCGCCGAGATGTTCCGCTCACCGGTCGAGCGCACGCACCTGTTCCAGATCGTCTTCAGCAAGGGCAACCTCGGCTCCGGCAGCTACCCGATGAGCCGCGGCTTCCTGTATGCCTGAAGACGGCGGCCATGCGCAGCGCCTCGACGCGCTGCGCGCGCAGTGGCGCGTCGCCGACGGCGGCCGGCCGCTGGGGCTGGCCAAGACCACGTCGAACCTGTTCCGCGACCGCAGCGAAGGCGTCAAGCGCCGGCTGGATCTGAGCGCCTTCGACCACGTGCTGGGCGTCGACCGCGACGCCGGCTGGGTCGACACCGAAGGCCTGGTCCGCTACGAGCAGCTGGTGGACACGCTGCTGCCACAGGGCCTGATGCCGGCGGTCGTGCCGCAGCTGAAGACCATCACCGCGGCCGGTGCGGTGGCTGGCGTGGGCATCGAAGCCACCTCCTTCCGTTACGGGCTGGTGCACGACACGCTGCTGGAACTGGAGGTGCTGCTGCCCAACGGCGAGATCGTGCTGGCCACCGCCGACAACCCGCACCGCGACCTGTTCTTCGGCTTCCCCAATGCCTATGGCACGCTGGGTTACGCGCTGCGGCTGAAGCTGCGCACGCGGCCGACCCAACCGCTGGTGCGCGTACGGCACACGCGCTTTGCACAACCGCAGCCCTTCTTCGACGCGCTGGCCGCAGCCTGCGGCAGCGACGCCGACTTCGTCGACGGCGTGGTCTTCGCCGAGGACTGCCACGTGCTCAGCGTGGCGCATTTCGTCGCCGAAGGCCCGCCGCCCAGCGACTACAGCTTCGAGAACATCTACTGGCAATCGCTGCTGCGGCGCGATGAGGACCACCTGAGCGCGCTCGGCTACCTGTGGCGCTGGGACACCGACTGGTTCTGGAACTCGCGGCAGTTCGGCCTGCAGCGCCGCTGGCTGCGCCGGCTGGTGGGCCGCCAGCGCTTGAACTCGCGCACCTACACCCGCTGGATGCGCACCAACGCGCGGCTGGGGCTGACGCGCGTGCTGGCGCGCCTGCGTGGCGACCACCCGGAATCGGTGATCCAGGACGTGGACATCCCGCTGCCGCGCTGCGCCGAGTTCCTGGACTTCCTGCAGCGCGAGATCGGCATCCGGCCGATCTGGGTCTGCCCGATCCACCCGGCCGACGCGGCGCGGCCCTTCACGCTGTACCCGCTGCGGCCCGGCATGCCGTACCTGAACTTCGGCTTCTGGGACGTGGTGCACAGCCGCGACACGCACGCGCCCGGGCACTTCAACCGCCTGGTGGAACAGCAGGTGCTGGCGCTGGGCGGCATCAAGTCGCTGTACTCCGACAGCTTCTTCAGCCGCGAGGACTTCGACCGTGCCTACGGCATGCCGGCCTATGCGGCGCTGAAGGCGAAGTACGACCCGCAGCGGCGGCTGCTGGGCCTGTACGAGAAGTGCGTCTTGCGCGCCTGAGCGCGCGCCGCAAGGCAAGGGCGAGGCGCTGGTGCGTTGTCAGCCGGCCGCCGCCAGCTGCCGCAGCGAGCGCTCGAATGCTTCGGGCGGCTGCCCGCCCTGGATCAGGTGACGCTCGTCGATGACCACCGAGGGCACCGCATGGATGCCCAGCGCCTGCCAGTGCCGCTCGCGTTCGCGCACTGCTTCAGCGTATTCGTCGCCCACCAGGATGGCACGGGCCCGCTCGACGTCCAGCCCGACCTCGGCGCACAGCGCCAGCAACACCTCGGTGTCACCCGGGTTCTGCGCATCGGTGTGATAGGCCTTCAGCAGCGCATGCTTCAACGCGCGCTGGCGTGCCGGGCTTTCGAGGCCGGCCCAGTGCAGCAGCCGGTGGGCGTCGAAGGTGTTCCAGATGCGCGGCCGCTCGCCGAAGGTGAAGCCGAGCTCGGCGCCGCGCTGGCGCAGCATCTCGCGCGTGGCCGCCAGCCGCTCCGGCGAGGCGCCGTACTTGCGCGCCAGGTGCTCGATCGTGTCCTCACCTTCCGGCGGCATCTGCGGGTTCAGCTCGAAGGGCTGGAAGTGCAGTTCCACCTGCAGTTCCGGGCCGATGCGGCGCAGCGCTTCCTCCAGCGCGTTCAGGCCGACCGCACACCAGGGGCAGGCCACGTCGGAGACGAAGTCGATCTTCAGGCTTCGCATGGCGGGTCTCAGCGCAGCAGTCCGCCGCCCAGGTCCACGCTGGCGCGCACGTTGCGCCGCGCGGCCTGCGGGCTCTCGCCGGGCCGGCAGATCGAGTCTTCCCACAGCGAAGGCTCGGGCACCTTCCGGCGGCCGGTCAACGACGCCAGCCAGCCCATGAAGTCCTGCGGCGGCTGCGCCTTGACGGTGCGCATGCGTGCGGGCGCCATCGCACTCTGCCCCGGCGCCAGCACCACCAGCGTGGCCATCATGCCGGCATCCTCGTGGCCGACGATGTGGCAATGGAAGACGAAGCGGCCGACCATGATCGGGTCGGTGAAGGGAATGATCACCTTGACCTCTCCCGGCACGCCGTTCTGCGCATAGGGCAGGTCGACCACGTCGTTCAGGTTGTCCGGCGGCACCGGCTGACCGTTGACGCTGGTCACCAGGAAGTCGAGCTGGTGGATGTGGAACACGTGGCGCTCGCCGCTGACGTTGCGCAGCGTCCATTCCTCGACGTCGCCCAGCGTCACGGTGATGTCGTCGCGGCTCGGGTCGAATTCCTTGCCGTCGATGAAGAAGGTGTTGCCGTCCGGCGTCTCGGAGAAGGTGATCACGCGCTGGCGCGTGATCGGCAGCGACAGCAGTTCGGCCGGCGTGTCGCCGATGGTGTCGGGGCTGTCCGCGGGCAGCAGCAGCCGGGCCTGCAGGTCGGCGGTGTCGACCGGCGCGCCGGCCACCACCAGCGTGGCCAACCGCACTTCGGGGTTCGGGTCGCCCTGCGGGCCGGTGTCGACCTCCAGCGTGCGCACCGCATAACTTGCCGCGACCAGCGGCGCCACCACCACCACCGTCGAGCGCCCGCCCGGCGGCAGGTACACCGAAGTCAGCAGCTTGGGCTGCACCAGCACGTTGCCGTCGCGGTTGATCTCCCACAGCTGCGCGCCGTCCACCGCCAGGTCGAAGTAGGCATCGGCGCCCAGGTTGCCCAGGTTCCACACCTGCATCTCGCCCGGGCGCATGCGCAGCGCGCCGCCCAGCAGGCCGTTGATGGTCTTGGTGTTGGCGGCACTCGGGTCGGCGCCGGGGAGCACGATGTCCTTCAGCACGAGGTAGCGCTGCTTCAGGCCGAGGAAGGCCGTGTAGTGCTCGGAGATCAGGCCGTCGACGATCAGCATGCCCGACATGCCGCTGAGGATCTGCGGCTCGACCAGGCCGTGCGAATGCGGGTGGTACCAGTGCGTGCCCTGCTCGTGGTTCATCGGCACCTGCCAGCGGTAGGCATAGGTGGCGCCGGCGCCGACGTCGAGGAACACGTCGTCGCCGGGCGGCGACGGCGGCACCACCATGCCGTGGTAGTGCACGTTGGTGGACTGCGGGCCGTCGATCTGCACGTCGGCCGCACCGATGCGGTTGACCAGTTCCAGTTCCAGACGGTCGCCACGGCGCATGCGCAGCACCGGCGGAATGTACTGGCCGTTGAAGACATTGGAGGTGAAGGTCTGTCCGGCCACGGTGATGCGTGTGGGTGCTTGCGTCAGCGTCACCTGCAGCACGCCGTTGCGGCTGTCCAGGATCTCCGGGTCGACGATCTCGGGGCCGGCCCCGTCGTCATCGTTGCAGGACGCCAGCAGCAACACGGTGCCGACGGCGGCGACCACCCTGCACACGCGACCCCGAGAGAACAGAACCCCCATATTGGACATCCCCCTGCCTGAAGTGGGTGAGCGGGCGCAGCGCCCGCGACGGCCCATCATAGGGGCGACGGCCGAGCCCCGCTATGGCAGGGTCCGCAGCACCGCCTGCAGCAGCCGCTGCGGCCGGTACTGCAGCCGCGACGGCGTCAGGCCGAGCCGGATCACCGCCAGTTCACGCGACGGCACCAGCGCGATCGACTGACCATCGTGGCCCAGCATCCACACCGTATCGGCCGGCAGACCGAATTCCGCATCCGGGTGGCGCCCGGCCGGCGCGTCGCCGCGCGGCCCGTGCAGCCACAGCTGGCCCTGGCTGTATTCGTCGGGCGCGGCACTCGACGGCGCGCGCATCCGCGCCACCCAGCCTTCGGGCAGCAGCGGGCGGCCGCCCCACTGCCCGTCCTGCAGCAGCCACAGGGCGAAGCGCGCCCAGTCGCGCCCCGTCGCGTACATGTACGACGAGCCGACAAAAGTGCCGTGGGCATCGGCCTCCATCACCGCCGAGCGCATGCCCAGCGGGCCGAACACCGCCTGCCGCGGCCAGGCCAGTGCCGGCGCGGGTGCGGCGTCCTGCCACAGCCGCGCCAGCAGCACGCTGCTGCCGCTGGAATAGCTGAAGTGGCTGCCCACGGGGTGCCGCAACGGCTGCGCCCGGGCGTAGGCCGCCATGTCCGGCTCCAGGTAGAGCATGCGCGTGACGTCGGTGACCTGTCCATAGTCCTCGTTGAAGCTCAGCCCGCTGGACATGGCCAGCAGCTGCTGGACGGCGATGCCGCGGCGCGGGTCGGCCGCCCAGGCGGGGAACAGGCCGTCGCGCCGGACATCCAGGCGCCCTTCGCGGACCAGCGTGCCGATCAGCGCGGCCGTGACGGTCTTGGTCATCGACCAGCCCAGCAGCGGCGTGGCCGCCGAGAAGCCGCTGCCGTAGCGCTCGGCAACGATGCGGCCGCGGTGCAGCACCAGCACCGCACGCAACCCCGGCCCCACCAGCTGCGGGTCGTCCAGCAGCGACGCCAGCGCCGGCAACGGCGCTGCGGGTTCGTCGCCCTCGGGCCAACGCGCCGCCGGCGGTGGCGGCAGCGGCGGCAACGACACCGCATGCGCCCGCGCCCGGGCCAGATCGCCGTCGGGCGCGCGCACCAGGCGCGCCTCGTGGTCCACCTTCACCTGCATCAGCCGCAGCAGCGGATGGCCCGGCGCCTGCACGTCGTCCTGCAGCACGCTCTCGGCCTCGCGGCCGGCGACGAAGACGCTGGAGCAGATGATCTTGGCCGTGTAGCCGGCCGCCACGCGGATCAGCGCCGGCGGCGCACGCCACAGCCAGAGCGCCGTGCCGAGCACGGCCAGCAGCAGCAGGCCGAAGCCCCAGCGCAGCGTCTGGCGCAACGGATGGCGCATCGTCTAGAGCCCGCCGAGCCCGCGCGCGCGGCCGCTGCGATGCCAGCCACCGGCACGGCAGACCGGCCCGTCGGGTGCCACGCAGGCATGCACGGCGGTGAGGGTCGCGGTGGCGGTCTTGAAGGTGTGCATGGCAAGAGGGCTGGGCCGGAGGCGGGCCGCATTGTCGCCGCGGCGCGGCGCGCTGAGAGAATCGCTGCGCGATGAACGCCGACTCCGAGCACAGCCTGGCCGCGCTGGCGGCACGCCACGGCGAACGCTACCGCTGGCGCGTGCTGCTGACGGTGATGATCGGCAGCATCGCCTCGGTGATGTCGTCGACCATCGTCAACGTGGCGGTGCCCGACCTGATGCGCTACTTCCACATCGGCCAGGAACGCGCGCAATGGGTCGCCGCCGGCTTCATGGCGGCGATGACGCTGTCGATGCTGCCCACGCCCTGGCTGCTGACGCGCTACGGCTACCGCCACACCTACGTCGGCGCGGTGGGCCTGCTGATGGCCGGCGGCATCGGCGGCGGGCTGGCGCAGCACTACGAGCTGGTGCTGGCGATGCGCGTGACCGAGGGTCTGGCCGCCGGCGTGCTGCAGGTGATCCCATCGATCATCGTGCTGCGCGCCTTCGGTGCCGGCGAGCGCGGCAAGGCCATGGGCATCTTCGGCTTCGGCGTCGTGCTGGCCCCGGCCATCGGGCCAAGCTTCGGCGGCGTGATGGTCGAGCATCTCGGCTGGCGTTCGATCTTCTTCTTCGTCGTGCCCTTCGCGCTGTGGGCCATGCTGCTGGCACGCCGCTACCTGCCGGTGTCGGCGCCGGGCGGTGCCGAGCCCGGCGAGGGCAGCGGCTCGTTCGACGCCTTCGGCCTGGTGCTCGCGGCCATCGGCGTGATCGGCCTGCTCAACGGCCTGGTGCACCTGCACGACGACGCTCCGGGCGCGGCCGTGCTGCTGCTGGGCACCAGCGGCGCCGCGCTGGCCGCCTTCGTCTGGCACGAGTCGCGCACCGCCTCGCCGGTGCTGAACCTGCGGCTGTTCCGCTCGCGCTCGTTCGCCATGGGCAGCGTGGTCGCCTTCGTCTATGGCATGGGCCTGTTCGGCTCGACCTATCTGGTGCCGGTGTTCATGCAGAGCGCCCTGCACTTCCCGCCGTCGCAGGCCGGCATCGCGCTGATGCCGGCCGGCCTGGTGCTGGCCGGCGCCATCCCGGTGGGCGGCCGGCTGGCCGACCGCTTTCCCGCCTGGTCGCTGGTGGCGGTGGGGCTCGCGCTGCTGGCTGTGTCCTTCGCGCTGATGGGCACGGTGACCACCGGCACCGTGCTCTGGGTGCTGATGCTGTGGGCCATCATCGGCCGCATCGGCCTGGGCTTCGTCCTGCCGTCGCTGACGCTGGGCGCGATGCCGGGCCTCGGCGCCGACGCGGTGCCGCAGGCGGCCAGCGTCATCAGCTTCCTGCGCCAGTTGGGTGGCGCGACCGGGGTGGGCCTGGTGGGCATCTTCCTGGAGTGGCGCCTGCGCGTGCAGGCGGCCGCCGGCGGCACGGCCGAAGCCGGCTTCTCCGACACCTTCTGGCTGGTGGCGGCGCTGACCGCGCTGGCCTTGGTGGCGGCACTGCGCATGCGCGTGCCGCGCGCCGCCTGATCAGGTGCCGCAGAAGGTCTTGTAGCAGGCGGTCTGCGCGGCTGGCGCCGGCTCGGCATAGGGCGCGAGTTCAGGCGCTTCGTCGAAGGGCCTGCGCAGCGCGGCCAGCAGGCGCTCGAAGGGCGCCAGGTCGGCGTCGTTGCTGGCCGCGGCCAGCGCCTCTTCGACGCGGTGGTTGCGCGGAATGATCCAGGGGTTGGCGCGGCGCATGCGCGCGGCGCGCTCGGCAGGCGCCTGCGGCTCGGCGGCCAGCCGGGTCTGCCAGCGGTCGAGCCAGCGCTGCAGCGCCGGCCGGTCGACGAACAGCGCCTGCAGCGGCGCGGCGTCGCCATCGGCAGCATCGGCCAGGCGGCGCCAGGCCAGCGTGAAGTCCACCGCCTGCGTGTGCAGCAGCTCCAGCCATTGCGCCGCCAGCGCCGCATCGTCGGCCGCGTCGGCCGGCGTGTCCGAACCCAGCCCGAGCTTGGCGCGCTGGCCCTGCAGCAGCTCGGCCGCAACCCACGCGGGAAAGGCGTCGATCACCTCGCTCAACTGCGCCACGGCGCGCTGCACGGCTGCATCGTCGTCGCGCGCGGCCATCAGCGGCAGCAGCGTCTCGGCGAACCGCGCCAGGTTCCAGCGCGCGATCAGCGGCTGGTTGCCGTAGGCATAACGCCCGCCGTGATCGATGCTGCTGAACACCGCCGCCGGATCGTAGGCCTCGATGAAGGCGCAGGGACCATAGTCGATGGTCTCGCCCGACAGCGCCATGTTGTCGGTGTTCATCACGCCGTGGATGAAGCCGACGTTCATCCACTGCGCAATCAGCCGCGCCTGGCGCTGCGCCACCGCGCGCAGCAGCGCCGGCGCGCGCTCCGGCGCGTCCCGCAGCGCCGGATCGTGGCGCGTGAGCGTGTAGTCGAGCAGCCGGCGCAGTCCCTCCACGTCGCCCCGCGCGGCGAAATACTGGAAGGTGCCGACACGCAGATGGCTGGCGGCCACGCGCGCCAGCACCGCACCGGGCAGCGCCGCCTCGCGGTAGACGTCCTCGCCGGTGGCCACCACCGCGAGCGCACGCGTGGTGGGGATGCCGAGCGCGTGCATCGCCTCGCCGATCAGCACCTCGCGCAGCATCGGCCCGACCGCCGCCTTGCCGTCGCCGCCGCGCAGGAAAGTGTGCGGCCCGAACCCTTCAGCGCCAGGTCGCGGCGCTGCCCGCGCCGGTCGATCAGCTCACCGAGCAGCAGCGCGCGGCCATCGCCGAGCTGCGGCGAGAAGCCGCCGAACTGATGGCCGGCATAGGCCTGGGCGATCGGCTGCGCATCGGCCGGCAGCGCGTTGCCGGCGAACAGGGCCGCGCCTTGCGCACCGCGCAGCGCGGCCGGGTCGAGGCCCAGCTCGGCGGCCAGTGCCTCGTTCAGGAACAGCAGCCGCGGGGCCGGCACCGGCGCCGGTTGCCAGGCCTGGTAGGCGCCCGGCAGGTCGCGGGCATAGCTGTGGTCGAAGCCGAAGGTGGTCATGCCGGCAGTGTGCCGTGATCGCAAAGCCCTTGCCGGCCTCGCTCGATCCTCGGGGCGCAGCGGCACGGAGCGGCGAGGCGCCGGCTACAATGCGCGCAGCACTCGTCATTGGGGAGTAGCCGCCCTGCAGCCGCAGGGGTCCGCGTCAACACACTTGGTCCCGTCCGGGACCATGGCGCGGACAGCTTCGAGCCTGGCAAGACCTTTGACCGCGCCGCCTCCGCCATGGGCCGGGGATGCGGCGTGGTCTTCGGTTTCACGCCGGCCCTGGAGAACCCCCTTTGGAAGCCTTCCTCGTATCCACCGGCATCGTCGCGCTCAGCGAGATGGGCGACAAGACGCAGTTGCTGGCCATCGTGCTGGCAGCGACGTTCCGGCGTCCACTGCCGATCATCCTGGGCATCCTGGCCGCCACGCTGCTCAACCATGCGGCGGCCGGCGCGGTCGGCGGCTGGGTCGCCCAGGCGCTCGGTCCGGACCTGCTGCGCTGGGTGATCGGCCTGTCGTTCCTGGCGATGGCCGGATGGATGCTGATCCCCGACAAGATCGACGACGACAGCGCCGACCGCATGCGCCGCTTCGGCGTCTTCGGCACCACCTTCGTGGCCTTCTTCATGGCCGAGATGGGCGACAAGACGCAGATCGCCACCGTGGCGCTGGCAGCGCGCTACACCGGCCAGATCGTCGCGGTGGTGCTGGGCACCACCTTCGGCATGATGCTGGCCAATGTGCCGGCGGTGTTCCTGGGCGGAAAGATCGCGCAGAAGGTGCCGATGCGGCTGGTACACGGCGTGGCCGCCGCGATCTTCGGGATACTGGGCGTGCTGACGCTGCTGAATGTCGGGCACCTGTTCTGACGCGTCTGCCGCCCACCGCGGGACGCCCCCCCGGGGCCCGCGCCGCTCCGGGCAGGCGGGCTTCGATGCTAGGCTTGCCGAAGGCCGCCGGCGTTGCAGGCTGCCCAGGAGACAGACCATGACCGCGCCCCGCCGCGAAGCGACATGAGCGCCGCCGCACCCGCCCCGGCCTTCCGCGCCATCCCCGACCTGATCCGCGAGCACGCCCGCTCGCAGCCGAGGCATCTGGCGCTGGCATTGGCGCAGGGCGACGAGCGTTTCGACTATGCCGCGCTCGACGCGCTGATGGACCGCGTAGCCGCGGCGCTGCAGCGCGACGGCCTGCAGCCGGGCGACGCGATCGCGATCTGCGCGCACAGCACGCCGCGCTATGCCGCGGTGTTCCTGGGCGCGCTGCGCGCCGGCGTCGCCGTGGCACCGCTGGCGCCGTCGGTGACTGCGGAACAGTTCGGGTCGATGCTGCGCGACTCGCAGGCCCGGCTGCTGTTCGCCGACGCGGCCGCGGCGCCGCTGTTGCCGGGCGTGCGCCTGCGCACCGTGGCGCTGAATCCGACGCTGCAGGCCGAAGCGCTGGACGACTGGCTCGTGGCGCCGGGCAGCACGCCGACGGCGGTGGAACTGCAGCCGGCAATGCCCTTCAACATCATCTATTCCAGTGGCACCACCGGCGCGCCCAAGGGCATCGTGCAGCCGCACGGCATGCGCTGGGCCCACGTGATGCGCGGCCTGGCCTACGGCTACGGACCGGACACGGTGACGCTGCTGTCGACGCCGCTGTATTCGAACACCACGCTGGTGGTGTTCTTCCCGACGCTGGCCTTCGGCGGCGCGGTGCACCTGTGTCCCAAGTTCGATGCCGCCGCCTACCTGAAGCTGGCCGAGGCGCTGCGCGTCACGCACACGATGCTCGTGCCGGTGCAGTACCAGCGCCTGATGGCACGCCCCGACTTCGATGCGCACGACCTGAAGTCGTTCAGGATGAAGTTCTGCACCAGCGCGCCCTTCAACGCCGCGCTGAAGGCCGACGTGCTGAAGCGCTGGCCCGGTGGCCTGGTCGAGTTCTACGGCATGACCGAGGGCGGCGGCAGCTGCATCCTGAACGCGCACGAGCACCCGGACAAGCTGCACACCGTGGGCCGCCCGGCCAACGGCAGCGACGTGCGGCTGATCGACGAGGCCGGCCGCGAGGTGCCGCCCGGCGAGGCGGGTGAGGTGGTCGGCCGCTCGGCCGGCATGATGAGCGGCTACCACGGCCAGCCGGAGAAGACGCGCGAGGTCGAGTGGTTCGATGCCGAGGGCCGGCGCTACATCCGCACCGGCGACATCGGCCGCTTCGACGCCGACGGCTTCCTGATCCTGTTCGACCGCCGCAAGGACATGATCATCAGCGGCGGCTTCAACATCTACCCCAGCGACCTGGAAGGCGTGCTGCGCGGCCACGCCGCGGTGGCCGACGTGGCGGTGGTCGGCGTGCCCAGCGCCGAATGGGGCGAGACGCCGGTGGCCTACGTGGTGCTGCAGCCCGGCCACGGCACGAGCGAGACCGAACTGCGCGACTGGTGCAACGCGCGCGTCGGCAAGACGCAGCGGCTGCATGCGGTGCACCTGATCGACGAACTGCCGCGCAGCCATATCGGCAAGGTGCTGAAACGCGAACTGCGCGACCGGCACGTCGCCGGCAACGCTACTTCGTCGCCGGCCTGAGCATCACCAGCCACAGCGACACGCCGCAGCACAGCATCGCCGCCCACTGCGCGAGGCCGAGCGGCTCGCCGTGCACCCACGCGCCGGAGACCATCGCCACCATCGGCACCATGATCGACGACAGCCCGGCCACGTTCACCGGCAGCATGCCGACGATGGCGAACCAGGCGGCATTGCCGATGCTCATCGGCACCAGCGCGATGTAGGCGACGACGACGATCGTCTGCCACGAAGGCATGAACCACTGACCATCGCCGAGGGCCAGCGCGCCGATCGTCGTCGGCACCGCGGTGATCAGCAGCTGCCAGCCGGTGAGCACGATGGCCGGCACCTGCACCTGCCGGCGCTTCAGGATCAGCGTGCCGATGGCCCAGCCGAGGCCGGCGCCCAGGCCGAGCGCGAAGCCTAGCGGCGCGCTGACGTAGGCCTGCAGGCTGGGCACCATCAGCAGCAGCACCGCCGCACCACCGAACAGCACGCCCAGCAGCATGCGTCCGCTGAGGCGCTCGCCGAGCACCGCCCAGGAGATCAGCGCCGACCACAACGGCATCGTGAAGCCCAGCACCGCCGCCTGGCCGGAAGGGATCAGGATCGCGGCATAGGTGCTGGCGATGTTCCAGATGACCAGGTAGAAGAAGGTGGCGACCACGATCGTCGGCCAGTATTCGCGCGGAATGCGCAGCGACTGCCCACGCGCGCGGGCCACGGCCAGCAGGCTGACGCCCGCCAGCAGCACGGCCACGGCGCGAAAGGTCCACACCGAGATCTCGCGCACGGCAAAGGCGAACAGCGGCCAGTTGGTGCCCCAGACCAGCGTCAGCACGACCAGCAGGGCCAGCGCCCGTGGCGGGATCTGCGAGCGGGTCACAGCGCGGCAGGCCAGCGTCGCCGCGGCAGCCAGGAAGGTCGGGGCATGGTGTCCCCACTTTAGCAGCCGGGCGTGCAGACCTCGGGCAAACTCGGGCCCTGCAACCCTACGGAGACTGAAGACAACATGGGACCCTTGAAAGGACTGCGCGTCATCGAACTGGCCGGCATCGGCCCCGGGCCGTTCTGCGCGATGCTGCTGGCCGACATGGGCGCGGACGTCGTGCGCGTGGACCGCACCGAGGCCAGCGACCTGGGCGTGCCGATGGACAAGCGCTTCGACATCAACGGCCGCAACCGCCGCTCGGTGGCGCTGGATCTGAAGTCGGCTGCCGGGCGCGATGCGGTCAAGCGCCTGGTGGCCGGTGCCGATGTGCTGATCGAGGGCTTCCGCCCCGGCGTGGCCGAGCGCCTGGGCTTAGGGCCTGCCGACTGCCATGCGGTGAACCCGCGCCTGGTCTACGGCCGCATGACCGGCTTTGGCCAGACCGGACCGATGTCGCAGGCCGCCGGCCACGACCTGAACTACATCGCGCTGACCGGCGCGCTGCATGCCATCGGGCCCGCGGGCGGCAAGCCGGTGCCGCCGCTGAACCTGGTGGGCGACTACGGCGGCGGCGCGCTGTACCTGGCGATGGGCCTGCTGGCCGCGCTGCATGAACGCACGCAGTCGGGCCGCGGCCAGGTGGTCGACGCGGCGATGGTCGACGGCGCCGCGTCGCTGGCCTCGATCTTCTATGGCATGACGGCCAGCGGGCGCTGGAACGACCAGCGCGGCAACAACCTGCTCGATGGCGGCGCGCCCTTCTACGACACCTACGAGACGGCCGACGGCAAGTACGTGTCGATCGGCGCGCTGGAGCCGAAGTTCTTCGCCGAAATGGCCGAGCGCATCGGCCTGGACGCGCGCTTCATCAAGGGCCAGTACGACCGCAAGCTGTGGCCCGAGATGCGCGCGGAGATGACACGCATCCTGCGCGGCAAGACGCGCGACGAATGGTGCAGCGTGCTCGAAGGCAGCGACGCCTGCTTCGCGCCGGTGCTGAGCATCGCCGAGGCGCCGACGCACCCGCACGCCCAGGCGCGCCAGGCCTTCGTCGAAGTCGGCGGCGTGGTGCAGCCCGGCCCCGCGCCGCGCTTCGACCGCAGCACGCCCGAGCCGGTGCGCCCGGCACCAGCCACCGGAGCGCACACCGACGAGGTGCTGGCCGAGGCCGGCTTCAGCGCCGACGAGATCGCCGCGCTGCATGCGGCCGGCGCGGCCAAACGCGCATGACCGCGCCGCGCGCCGCCAACATCCGCCCCGCGGCCTCGGTGCTGGTGCTGCGCGACGGGCCGCGCGGCGTCGAAGTGCTGCTGATGCGCCGGCCGGAGCGCGGCGACAACGACTTCCGCAGCGGAGCCTGCGTCTTCCCCGGCGGCGTGCTCGATGCCGCCGACCGCGACGCCTGGCGCTGGTGCCTGGGCCAGGACGACGCGCAGGCCAGCGCACGGCTCGGCCTGGGCGATGGCGGCCTCGACTACTTTGTCGCCGCGCTGCGCGAGTGTTTCGAGGAAGTGGGCCTGCTCTTCGTCTGCCGGCCCGACGGATCGCCGGCCGACCTGGCACCGCATGCCGATGCGCTGCGCGACTGGCGCCACCGCCTGCACCGCGGCGAGGCGCGCATGAGCGAGCTCTGTGAAACCTTCGACTGGCGGCTGGACTTGCGCGAGATGGCCTACTTCAGCCACTGGCTGACGCCGGTGCTGCGGCCCAAGCGCTTCGACACGCGCTTCTTCGTGCGGCTGGCGCCGTCCGGCCAGGAGGCACTGCCCGACATGGGCGAGGCGCTGGAACTGCTGTGGCTCACGCCCGCCGAGGCGCTGCAGCCGCAGCGCGCGCTGAAGCTGCTGAACGTCACGCAGCGCACGCTGCAGGACATGCGCGGCTTCGCTTCGGCGCGCGCCGCCTACGAGCACGCGCTGGCGCTGCGCGGCGTGGCGCTGCACTTCCCGCGGCCGGCGCTGGCGCGCGACGGCACGCAGCGCTTCATCATCGAGGATCACCCGGCCTACGACGAAGTCGCGCGGCTCGACCCGGATGGCCGCGGCGACCTGCGCTGCGAACTGCAGCCGGGTGACGTGACGCCGTTGTCGCCACGGCTGTGGCGCGTCGGCGGCAGCGCCCGCCACGCCTATCTCGTGCACGACCCGCTGGGCGGCGACTGGGCCTGCATCGGCGGCGACGAGGCCGACGCAGCGCAACAGCAGGCGCTGCACGCCCGCGCCGACGGCACCCCGCGCCGGCTCGCGGACGGCGCCGTCGAAGCGCCGCTGCAGATCGGCCCGGACACCACGCTGCGTGCCGGCGATGACGGCTGGCTGCTGGTGCAGGACGGCCTGTGGATCGGCGACGGGCCGGCACCCGAAGGCATCGACTGGATCGCACCGTCGCAGGGCTTCCTGCACCGCCGCCTCACCGGCTGAACGCGCGATGAGCAGCACGCCCGAGCAGCTGTCGGCCGCGATCGCCGCGCTCGAGGCGCAACGGCCGCTGCTCGGCGACGCGGTGGTCGACACCGCGTTGGCGCCGCTGCGCGAGAAGCTGGCCGCGCTGCGCGAGGCGCCTACGGCACCGGGACAGCAGCAGCTGAAACAGGTCTCGGTGCTGTTCGTCGACGTGGTCGGCTCCACCGCCATCGGCCAGAAGCTGGACCCGGAAACCATCCATGCCGTGATGGACGGGGCGCTGGAACGCTTCACCGCGGTCGTCCAGGCGCAGCACGGCCGCGTGCTGCAGTACACCGGCGACGGCATGCTGGCCGCCTTCGGCAGCGAGGAAGCGAGCGAGGACGATGTCGAGTCGGCCATCTGCGCCGGCCTGGGCATCGTCGAAGCGGCGCGCGCGCTGTCGCCCGACGTGCGCCGCCAGTACGGCGTGCCCGACTTCAACGTGCGGGTCGGGGTCCATACCGGGCGGGTGCTGCTCGGCGGCGGGGTCGATGCCGAAGGCAGCATCCGCGGCGCCACCGTCAATGTCGCCGCACGCATGGAGCAGAGCGCGCCGCCGGGCCGCGTGCGCGTCAGCCACGACAGCTGGCGCCACGTGCGCGGACTGTTCGACGCCGAAGAGCAGGAACCGATCAGCGTCAAGGGCGTGGAGCAGCCGATGCGCAGCTGGCTGATCGAGCGCGTGCGCCCGCGCGACGCGCGCGGCAGCAGCCGCGGCATCGAGGGCCTGCACACGCGCATGGTCGGCCGCGACGCCGAATTGCGCCAGCTGCGCGCGGCCTTCGCGGCGACCATCGCGCAGCAGCGACTGCAGGCCGTCACGGTGGTCGGGTCGGCCGGGCTGGGCAAGAGCCGGCTGCTGGCGGAGTTTCGCGAGACCCTCGATCCGCAGCGCTGCTGGCTGCTGCTGGGGCGCGCCCACCCCCGCAGCGCACTGCAGCCGCACGGCATGTTGCGCGACATGCTGATGCGGCTGCTGCAGATCGGCGACAGCGACGCGCCGGCTGCGGCGCGTGCGCGGCTGCAGGAGTTCTTGGGCCCGCTGTTCGCGGCGGAGGGCGAGGCGCCGATGCAGCTGCTCGGCCAGCTGATCGGACTGGACTACGGCGACAGCCCGGCGGTACGCGAGCTGCTGGCCGACGAGGCGCTGTTCCGCCAGCGTGCGTACGAAGCCACGGCGCTGGCGCTGCGCCGGCTGGCCGAGAGCCGCCCCGTGCTGATCGTCTGGGACGACATGCACTGGGCCGACCGTGGCTCTGTCGATTTCATGCAGTACCTGCTGCAGACACACAGCCTGCTGCCGGCGCTGTGCCTGGTGCTGACACGCGAGACCCTGTTCGAGCAGCATGCCGACTGGCCTGCCGGCGACACCCGCCATCTGCGGCTGGACCTGAAGCCGCTGGATGCTGCCGGCAGCCGGGCGCTGGCCGATGCGCTGCTGCAGCGCATCGAGGGCGCGCCGGCCAGCCTGCGCGACACGCTCACCACCGGCGCCGAAGGCAACCCGTTCTACATGGAAGAGCTGGTCAAGATGCTGATCGACGACGGCGTCATCGTCGCCGATGGCGACGGCTGGCGGGTGCTCGGCGAGCGGCTGTCGAGCCTGCGCGTGCCGCCGACGCTGACCGGCGTGCTGCAGGCGCGGCTGGATGCGCTGCCGGCGCGCGAGCGGCGCGCGCTGCAGCAGGCGGCCGTCGTCGGCCATGTGTTCTGGGACCAGGCGCTGGCGGCCATCGACCCGGCCGCCTGCGAGCTGCTGCCCCAGCTGCTGCGCAGGCAGCTGGTGGTGCATCGCGATCTCGGCGAGGACGCGCACGAGTTCGCCTTCCAGCATCACCTGTTGCAGCAGGTGACCTACGACAGCGTGCTGAAGCTGCCCAAGCGCGAAGGCCATGCACGTGTCGGTGCGTTTTGGAGCGCGCGCGCCGAGGTCGGCAGCGAGCAGGACGTGACGCCCGCGCGCTGTCGCGCGCTGGCCGAGGCGCAGTACCACCGCTGCCAGGCCGACCCGCAGGACTACATCGGCTGGTTCGCGCAGCAGTTCGACCACTACCTGTATGCCTGGGCCGGGCCGACACTGCGCCCATTGACCGAGCAGCTGGTGGCCGTGGCCGAACAGCGTTTCGGCGCCGACGATCCGAGCACCGCACGCGTGCTCTGCGACCTCGCGCGCGTGATGCTGATCCAGGGCGAGGCGGCCAAGGCCGAACCGCTGCTGATGCGGGCCATCGCCATCCAGGCGCGTTCGCCACCGGACGACGAGGCCGATGCCGCGCTGACGCTGGCAGTGATGGGCGGCTACCACGAAGGCCGCGGCAATCTCGAAGCCGCCGAGCCTTGCTTCCGCCGCGCTCTGGAGATCCGCGAGCGCGTGCTCGGCGCCGAGCACAAGCTGACGCTGTCCACGCTGGACAACCTGGCCAAGACGATGCTGGAACTCGACCGGCTGGACGAAGCCGAGGCGCTCAGCCGGCGCGTGCTCGCGGCGCACGAACAGCGCTTCGGGCCCGAGCATGCCGAGACCGCGTTCGCGCTGACCGCGCTGGGCGAAGTGCTCTACAAGCAGGGCCACCATGCTGCCGCCGAACCGCTGATCCGCCGCGCGCTGGCGGTGCAGCAGCGCGAGCTGTCGGCAGAGCACCCCGACACCGGCCTGTCGATGTGGCACCTGGCGAAGGCCCTGCACGGCCTGCAGCGACTGGACGAAGCCGAACCGCTGGCGCGGCGCGCGCTGACGCTGTGGGAGGGCAGCTTCGGCGCCGACCACGAATGGACCGGCTGGGGCCTGATCTGCCTGGCCGAGATCCGCCTGGCGCAGAACGCGGCGGCCGATGCCGCGGCGCTGGCCGAGCGCGCGGCCAAGCTGCTGCTGGGCGTCTATGGCGAGCAGCACGCGGTACTGGCCTCGACGATGGTGCTGCAGGCCCGGGCGCTGCTGGCTCAGGGCGACGCGGCCAATGCCGAACCGCTGCTGGGGCATGCGCTGGGCATCCAGGGCGCGCTGGGCGACGAAGGCGCCACGCGCGACACCGCGGCCTGGCTCGAGCAGGCGCGGCGCCAGACGGCACGCCACGCTGACGGTGCCTGAGAAGCCCGTCGAAGGGAAATGAGCAGAGTGGCCGGGACGGCGCGGGCCCGCCAGGGCCGCTGCCGGGGGTCCGGCTGCCGCTCCACGACACCGCGCAGCGTGTGAAACCCCGCACTTGGGTGGGGTCATGACCCCCTGAATCGCGGGGTGTGGAAATGCCGACGCGGTCGCCTTTCGCGCGATCATTGGCACGCAGGTTCCGGTCGGTTCAGCAAGCTCGCTGCCAGCGACGCCGCCGGTTCTGCGTGGCGGTCCGCACTGCGGGCGGCCCCCGCGTAGGGAAGGACATTCAATATGAAGCTTCGAATCACCATGAGTGCACTGGCGCTCGGCGCCACGGCGTTGTTCTCGGCGCAGGCGAACGCGGCGGCCTGCACGGGCGTCAGCGTGGGCACCTCCAGCACCGCGGACTTCACGCTCGGCGGCGCGGATGCCTCGGCCTGCGTCATTTCGACGGCCAACCCGGACCAAGGCCCCAACGGCAATTCCAGCGGCTTCAGCCCGAGCCCGTTCGGCACCGGGTGGACCTTGCTGGCGAAGATGACCAGCGACAGCTCGCCCAGCGTCTTCAACGGCACGAGCTTCTCGTGGGGCATCACCGGCACGGGCGGCTCGAGCGGCAACTGGAGCTTCGGCGCGAACAAGGCGGTGCAACTGGATCTCGTGCTGGCCATGCATGCATCCAATCGCTCGGGCGCGTTCCTTTTCGAGGACGTGACGCTGACCGCCAACAGCACGCAGAACGGCACCTGGGAGATCAACTGGCTCAACAGCGGTGGCCAGGTTCCGGGCTACTCGAACTCGTCGCTGTGGGTGCGCAACGTGACGGCGGTGCCCGAGCCCGAGTCCTACGCCCTGGCCGTCGCAGGTCTTGGCATGCTCGCCTTCATCGCCCGCCGGCGCCGCAAGGCCTGAGCCGGACAGCATCGAGAAAGGCCCCGCTTCGGCGGGGCCATTTTGTTTGGCGGCGCCGTACCGAGAGGCCGGCCTCCCCCCCGAACGCGGGGGGCCCGTCCCCAACGGCGGGGACGACGACGGACGCGAAATCGGCTTGAATCAGTGGCATTCGTCACGGCGGCCGACCGGCAGCCCCACCACCGGAGAAGTAGCCATGAAGAAGCGCTTGCGTCAGCGCCTTGTCGCCCCTGCTCTCCCGCCGCTGGCGCTGGCTGCCGCGGCGCTGCTGGCGGCGCACCTGCCGGCGCAGGCCCAGTACTACGACTACAGCGGCGTGGTGCTGACCTCGCCCACCGATCTGTTTCCGGTCAACGTGTTCAATGCCGCGCTCGACCTTCGGCCAAACATGCTCTTCGTCGGGGTCGGCGCGCCTGGCAGCTTCAGCGTCTTCGCGGGCGCGGACCTGCAGGCCAACAACCTGGTACTGGGGACCAGCGGCACAGGCAACGGCAGCTTCAGCGTTGAAGGCAACTACGAAAGCAACACTTCCGCACTGGTCGAGCTGACGGGCAGCGGCGTGCGCCTGGACGTCGGCAGCTGGGGCACCGGGCTGCTGACCGTCAAGCAGGGCGCGCTGCTCGACGCGTCGGTCGATACCGCGGCCTGCGGCATCGGCTGCTTCAACATCATCGGCAATGGGGCGGGCTCCAACGGCACGCTGCGGATCGAGGGCAGTGGCTCGGAGGTCCGGCTGCTGTCGCTGACCGTAGGCCAGACCAGCGTGTTCACGACCGCCGGCGGCAGCAGCGCCGATTTCGGCACGCCCGGCGCCACGACGAATGCCTTCATCGAAGTCCTGGCCGGAGGCACGCTGCGTTCGCAGAATTCGGTCGTCGCCAACAACAATGCCGCGCCCAACGGGCAGGGCACCGAGAAGGCGAACGGCACGGTGACGATCGACGGCACGGGATCGCAGTGGATCGTGGGCCGCAACACGCTCAACAACTCGGCCGCACTGCTGACCATCGGCAACGGGGTCGGCGCCAACGGCCTGGTCACGGTGTCGAATGGCGGCAAGCTGCGGATCGACGGCACCGGCAGCAGCGGCCCGAACGACGGCATCAGCATCGGCACCACCGGCAAGGGCAAGCTGGTGGTCACTGGTGCCGGCTCGCAGGTGCAGACCGGCGGCGTCAACCACTTCATCAACGTCGGCGCCAGCAGCAGCACCGGCGAGGGCACCTTCGAGATCCTGGCCGGTGCCTCGGCATCGACTCTGTATCTGAACGTCGGCCGCAACGGCGGCAACGGGACGATGACCCTCAGCGGCGGCGCGCAGCTGACGCAGAGCGGCGTGGGCACGAACCAGTCCGCCGGCACCAACGGCCCGGCCTTCGCCCACATCGGGCGCAACACCGGAGGCGGCGGCGGCACCGGGACGGTGACCGTCAGCGGCGGCGGGCAATGGACGATCAGCGACGGCGGCGGCGATGCCCGGGTGTCGCAGAGCAGCCCCGGCATCGCCCTGGGCCGCGGCGCCAATTCGAACGGCACGCTGACGATCACCGGCACCGGCTCCAAGGTGGAGATCACGTCCACCTCGCAGAGCCCGGCGCCGGGTACCGGCGACAACCACAACCCCTTCGTCGGCGTCGGCTACGACAACCCGACCACCAGTTCGGGCACCTTGACGGTCAGCGCCGGCGGTCAGCTGATCCTCACCGGCAACGCCCTGTCCACGATCGCCAACCCGCGCTCCACCAACCTTTCCATCGGCGGCCGCGGCGACGCGCTGCCGGCCAACGGGACGGCCACGGTCACCGGCGCCGGTTCGAAGATCTCGGTCGGCGGCACGGACGCGTTGATTGCGGTGGGCCGCGGCGTGCTCGGCGGGCAGCAGGGCCAAGGCACGCTGAACGTGCTCGACCAGGCGGTGGTCGAATCCACCAGCCTGATCATCGGCACCCTCGGCATCGGTACCGTCAACATCGACAACGCCTCGGTGGCGCTGAGCGGCTACCGCACCGACACCAACCCGGCCGTCGGCGCCGGCATGAGCGTCGGCCGCGGCAGCGGCGGCAGCGGCACGCTGACGATGAGCAACGGCGCGAACATCACGATCACGCCTTCCGTCTATACCAGCGGCTTCACCATCGCCGGCGACAGCTTCGGCAGCGGCGGCACCGGCACGGTGACGATGAGCGGCGGCTCGTCGATCGTGTTCGGCGGCTCCCTGGTCGGCAACGGATTCTCGGTCGGCCGCACCGGCAACGGCACCTTGGCCATGTCGGGCGCCAGCTTCGTCGACATGGGCACGCTGGGCGTGGCCGAGTTCGCTCGCGATCCCAGTGGCGTCGCCAACGCCACGCTGAGCGGCGGCTCCTGGCTGCGCGCCAACCAGATCCAGTTCGGCGGCCGCAACGACATCGACGCCGGCGGCTGGGCCAAGGCCACCGTCACCGGCGCGGGCAGCGAACTGCGCGCCGAGGGCGACACGGCGCGCGTGTCGGTCGGCCGCGGCGGCACCGGGGATCTGACCCTGTCGAATGGCGCCAAGGTGTCGGCCACGTTCCTCAACGTCGGCCGGGCCGCCGGCGGCAGCGGGACGCTGTGGGTCGACAACGCAACCGTCGAACTCAGCGGCCAGAAGAACCTGAGCGGCACCGACTTCGGCGCGGCGATGAGCGTCGGCACGCGCGGCGGCACGGGGACTGCTTCGATCACCAACGGCAGCACGGTCAATATCACCAACCTGGGCAGCGCAGGCGCCGCGCTGACCGTGGGCGGCAATCCCGACAATCCTCTCGGCACGGGCACGCTGACGGTGAGCAACGGCTCGCAGATCAACCTGCAGGCTGCCGCGGGGCAGGCCATCGTGCGGGTCGGCCATGACGGCACCGGCACGCTGACGCTGGCCGACAGCAGCTCGCTGAAAGCCGCCAATGGCAATGTCTATGTAGCCGCACAGGCGGGTTCGGTCGGCACGCTATCGCTGAGCAACGGTTCCACGCTGGAAGCCGGCTTCGTCGGCATCGGCGTCAACGCCAAGTACGACGGCGTGTCGCAGGCCAACGGCGGCACCGGCGTGCTGGTGCTGAACAACAGCACACTGCGCACCGCCGGCTTCGAGCTCGGCGCCGGCAGCGTGCTGAAGGGCGATGGCGGCACCATCGAGATCATTCCCTCCAGCGGTGACGTGGTCATCGGCGGCACCATCGAACCGGGCAACTCGCCGGGTCGGCTGCGCATCCGCTGCAACATCATCATGCTGGCCGGATCCCGGATCGTGCTGGAGGTTCAGGGCAACGGCAGCAGCCTGGGCGACTACGGCATCGACGAACTGATCATCGACAGCAGCGCGAGCTTCAACCTGGCCAGCGCGCAGATCGAGTTCAGCTTCCTCGGCAACACCGACCCCAACCAGTTCGCCGCGATCGGCGGCATGAACCTCGACAACTTCTTCCGCACCGAGACCGGCGCCACCACCGCCGGTCTGTCGACGGTGTTTGCACCGGGCCAGACCTGGGCCAACGTCGTCAACACCTCGACGATCACCGCGGTGTCCGAGGATCCGGCCTTCAGCAGCATCCAGATCAGCTACAGCTCGGGCGGCAACATGACCGTGGTGGCCGTGCCCGAACCTTCGTCCTGGGTGTTGATGTTCGCCGGGCTGGCGGCGGTCGGCGCCGTGGCCCGCCGCCGGGCACAGCAGCCGCGCACCGAGACGGCGGCAGCCTAGACGTCGTCCGACGCGGCGGGCAACGGCTCTCGCCACTGACCGTCCAGCAGCAGCTGGTGCGGCCGGAACTGCGACTTGTAGGCCATTTTCGGGCTGTGTTCGATCCAGTAGCCCAGGTAGACGTGGCGCAGCTTCAGCGCCCGCGTCTGCTCGATCTGCCACAGCACACTGTAGGTGCCGAAGCTGGCCGATTCGTCGGGCTCATAGAACGTGTAGACGGCCGAGATGCCGTCGTTCAGCACGTCCAGGATCGACACCATGCGCAGCACGCCGAGGCTGCCTTCGGGCGCGGGCTCGCGGAACTCCACCAGGCGCGAATTGACGCGGCTTTGCAGCAGGAACTGCGTGTACTGGTCGACGCTGTCGTTGTCCATGCCGCCGCCGCTGTGGCGCCCGGCCTGGTACCGCAGGTACAACTGGTAGTGCTCGGGCACGAAGCACAGCCGCAGCACCCTCGCCTTCAACGCCGCATGCGCCTTCCACGCCCGCCGCTGGCTGCGGCTGGGCTTGAAGCTCGCCACCGGCACGCGCAGCGGAATGCAGGCGCGGCAGCCGTCGCAATAGGGCCGGTAGGTGAACATGCCGCTGCGCCGGAAACCGTTGGCCACCAGACCGGAGTAGACGTCGGCATTGATCAGGTGGCTCGGCGTCGCCACCTGCGAGCGCGCCGAGCGCTGCGCCAGGTAGCTGCACGGATAGGGCGCCGTCGCATAGAACTGCAACGACGAAAGCGGGAGCTCCTTGGGATGCGTCAAGCGCCTTCTCGCGGGTCGGGCAGGTATTGCCGAGGGCCTGGCGGCGCGTCCAACTGCCGCCACATGCGGGCATCATAGGTCCAATCGCCGACATCGGGCTCCCCCAGCACGCGGGTCAGATGCGCCTCGAAGTCGGCCCGCGGCACCTCGTGCGCGCCCAGCGATGCCAGGTGGCCGGTGTTCTGCTGGCAGTCGATCCAGTCGATGCCATGGTGGCGGCAGAAGGCCACCAGGGCGGCCAGCGCGATCTTCGACGCATCGGTGGCCCAGGCGAACATCGATTCGCCGAAGAACATGCGGCCGATGCACACGCCGTACAGCCCGCCGACCAGTTGCCCATCGACCCAGGTCTCGAAGCTGTGCACGCGCCCGAGCCGATGCCAGGCGACGTAGGCCGCGGCCACCGGCGGCACGATCCAGGTGCCGTCCTGGCCGTCGCGCGGCGTGCCGGCACAAGCGGCGATCACGCGCTCGAAGGCCCTGTCGACACACACTTCGCAACCGGGCGTGCGCTGGAAACGGCGCAGCGTCTTGGCCAGGCTCTTCGACAGCCGAAACTGCGATGCCTGCAGCACCATGCGCGGGTCGGGGCTCCACCACAGCACCGGTTGGCCGGGGCCGAACCAGGGAAAGACGCCCTGGCGGTACGCCTGCTCCAGCCGCTGCGGCGTCAGCTGGCCGCCGGCGGCCAGCAGCCCCGGTGCGTCGCTCTGCGGGCCCAGTGCCTGGGCCGTCGGCGGCAGCGGCTCGTCGTCATCGATCCAATGCAGCATCTGCATGGGCGCCATGATGGCAGCCTGCCGAAGGCCACGGCTTCGGCACGCCCAATTGCTTGACTTCTAAAGTATTGAGCTTCAAACTATCGACGTGTCGCACTTCACCCGAGGCTACAGCGCATGAAGATCGTCTGCATCGGCGGTGGCCCGGCGGGCCTGTACTTCGCGCTGCTGATGAAGCAGCTCGACCCGCGCCACGACATCACGGTGGTCGAGCGCAACAAGCCCTACGACACCTTCGGCTGGGGCGTGGTGTTCTCGGACCAGACGATGGACAACATGCGTCAGTGGGATCCGGCCACCGCGGCGACGATCCAGCAGGCCTTCAACCACTGGGACGACATCGAGCTGAAGTTCAAGGGCCGCACGCTGCGCTCTGGCGGTCACGGTTTCGTCGGCATCGGGCGCAAGAAGCTGCTGAACATCCTGCAGGCGCGCTGCGAGGAACTGGGCGTCAGGCTGCAGTTCGAGACCGAGGTGAACTCCGACGCCGATTTTCCCGATGCCGACCTGATCATCGCCAGCGACGGCATCAATTCGAAGATCCGCAACCAGTACGCGGCGGTCTTCAAGCCGGACATCGTCACCCGGCCCAACCGCTACATCTGGCTGGGCACGCACCGGCTGTACGACGCCTTCACCTTCGTGTTCGAGAAGACCGAGCACGGCTGGTTCCAGGCGCACATCTACAAGTTCGACGAGAACACCACCACCTACATCGTCGAGACGCCGGAGCACGTGTGGAAGGCGCATGGCCTGGACCAGGCCAACATGGAGGAATCGATCGCCTTCTGCGAGAAGCTCTTCGCCGACGACCTGCAGGGCCACAAGCTGATGACCAATGCGCGCCACCTGCGCGGTTCGGCCTGGCTGAACTTCCAGCGCGTGGTCTGCGAGCAGTGGTCGCACTTCAACGGTCGCGCACACGTGGTGCTGATGGGCGACGCGGTGCACACCGCGCACTTCGCCATCGGCTCGGGCACCAAGCTGGCCATCGAGGACGCGATCGAACTGACGCGCCAGTTCAAGCAGCTGGGTGACACGCCCGAGCGCATTCCCCAGGTGCTGGAGCGTTACCAGGCGCTGCGCCGCATCGACGTGCTGCGCCTGCAGAACGCCGCCTGGAACGCGATGGAATGGTTCGAGGTGGTGGGCGAGCGCTATGCCGACCAGCTGCCGCCCGAGCAGTTCATGTACTCGATGCTGACGCGCAGCCAGCGCATCAGCCACGAGAACCTGCGCCTGCGCGACGCGAACTGGCTGGGCGGCTACGAACACTGGTTCGCTGAAGCTGCCGGCATGACGCTGCAGCCCGGGCAGCCGGCGCCGCCGCCGATGTTCACGCCCTACACCGTGCGCGGCGTGACGCTGAAGAACCGGGTGATCGTCTCGCCGATGGCGCAGTACTCCTGCGTCGACGGCCTGCCGGCCGACTACCACCTGGTGCACCTGGGTGCGCGCGCGATGGGCGGCGCGGGCCTGGTGATGGCCGAGATGACCTGCCCGACGCCGGATGCGCGCATCACCCCCGGCTGCCCGGGGCTGTGGAACGAGGCCCAGCGCGACGGCTGGAAGCGCATCGTCGACCATGTGCACGCCGGCACCGACGCGAAGATCGGCATCCAGCTCGGCCATGCCGGGCCCAAGGGCTCGACCAATGCGCCGTGGGACGGCGACGGCGCCGATCGGCCATTGGCCTCGGGCAACTGGCCGCTGATCGCGCCTTCCGCGCTGCCCTACCTGGACGACGGCCAGGTGCCACGCGCGATGACCCGCGCCGACATGGACCGCGTGCGCGACGATTTCGTCAACAGCACGCGGCTGGCCGCCGAGGCCGGCTTCGACTGGCTGGAGCTGCACTGCGCCCACGGCTACCTGCTGTCGGCCTTCATCTCGCCGCTGACCAACCGGCGCACGGACGACTACGGCGGCTCGCTCGCCAACCGGCTGCGCTGGCCGCTGGAGGTGTTCGCCGCGGTGCGCGAGGTCTGGCCCAGGCACCTGCCGATGTCGGTGCGCATCTCGGCACACGACTGGGTCGAAGGCGGCATCACGCCGGACGACGCGGTGGAGATCGCGCGCGCCTTCAAGGCCGCCGGCGCGGACATGATCGACTGCTCGTCGGGCCAGGTCAGCGCGGCGCAGAAGCCCACCTATGGCCGCATGTACCAGACGCCCTTTGCCGACCGCATCCGCCAGCTGGCCGGCATCCCGACCATCGCGGTGGGCGCCATCAGCGAGGCCGATCATGTCAACAGCATCATTGCCGCCGGCCGCGCCGACCTGTGCGCCATCGCCCGGCCGCACCTGGCCAACCCGGCCTGGACGCTGACCGAGGCGGCAAAAATCGGCTACACGCCGCTGCCGTGGCCGAAGCAGTACCTGTCGGGCAAGAGCCAGATGGAATCGATCTTCGCGCGCGAGAAGGCGCAGCAGGCACAACCGATGTACAAGGAGCCCGCTTGAGGCGCGCCGCCAAGCAGGAAGTGACGCCGCTGCTCGACGACCAGGCCATCGGCCTGGAAGCACGCAGCGTCAGCGACGACCACCTGTCGCTGCGCCTGTGGCTGCGCCTGCTGGCCTGCAGCACCGACATCGAAACCGAGATCCGCAAGCGCCTGCGCGCGCAGTTCGGCATCACGCTGGCGCGCTTCGACTACCTGGCCCAGCTGCACCGCCACCCCGACGGCCTGCGCATGAGCGCGCTGTCGCGTTACCTGATGGTCACCGGCGGCAACGTCACCGGCCTGACCGACGAGCTGGAGAAAGACGGCATGGTGCAGCGCGACGCCGAACCCGGCGACCGGCGCTCGGTGCGCGTGGCGCTGACGCCCAAGGGCCGCAAGGTCTTCGAGCGCATGGCCAGCGAACACGAGGGCTGGGTGGTCGAACTCTTCGGCGGCGTCGCCGAGGCCGACCGCCACCAGCTCTACGACCTGCTCGGCCGGCTGCGCGTGCAGCTGTCCATCCGCCAAGACAACCCGGAGACCCCATGAGCCCGCCGGGCCGCCCCCAGGGCAGATGCCGGAGGGCGCAACCCACAGGAGAATCCCTATGAGCACCGATCCCTCCCTGCTGGCCGGCAACCGCCGCCCCCAAGCCGCCTATCGCGCCGAGCATTTCCTGTGGAACGTGGAAGCCGGCATCGGCACCATCACGCTGAACCGGCCCGAGCGCAAGAACCCGCTGACCTTCGACTCCTATGCCGAGCTGCGCGACCTGTTCCAGCGCCTGCGTCATGCCGACGACGTCAAGGCGGTGCTGATCCACGGCGCCGGCGGCAACTTCTGTTCCGGCGGCGACGTGCACGAGATCATCGGCCCGCTGATCGAGCTGAAGGCGCCGGAGCTGCTGATGTTCACGCGCATGACCGGCGACCTGGTCAAGGCCATGCGCCACTGCCCGCAGCCGATCGTCGCGGCGATCGACGGCGTCTGCGCTGGCGCCGGGGCGATCATTGCCATGGCCTCGGACCTGCGCTACGGCACCGCGCGCAGCAAATGCGCCTTCCTGTTCAACCGCGTCGGCCTGGCCGGCTGCGACATGGGCGCCTGCAACATGCTGCCGCGCATCGTCGGCCACGGCCGCGCGTCGGAGCTGCTGTACACCGGCCGCGCGCTCGGCGGCGAGGAGGCGGAACGCTGGGGCTTCTTCAACCGCCTGTGCACGCCGGAAGCCGTCGTCGACGAGGCCCGCGCGCTGGCGCGCGAACTGGTGGCCGGGCCGACCTTCGCCAACGGCGTCACCAAGAGCATGCTGCATCACGAATGGGCGATGGACATCGACCAGGCCATCGAGGCCGAGGCGCAGGCGCAGGCGCTGTGCATGCTGACCGAGGACTTCGGCCGCGCCTACCGCGCCTTCGCCGCCAAGCAGAAGCCCGTGTTCGAAGGCAATTGAGACCTCCACCATGAGCGATACCCGCTACCTGGACTGGCCCTTCTTCGAGCCGCGCCACGTGCAGATGCAGCGCGAGCTCGACGCCTGGGCGCGCGAGCACATCTCGCAGGACGCGCATGCCGACGTCGACGGCGAGTGCCGCGCGCTGGTGGCCGCGCTGGGCGATGGCGGCTGGCTGCGCCACGCGGTCGCCGGCACGGCCTACGGCGGTGCCGGCGAGACGCTGGACACCCGCGCGCTGTGCCTGATGCGCGAGACGCTGGCGCGCCATTCCGGCCTGGCCGACTTCGCCTTTGCGATGCAGGGCCTGGGCTCGGGCGCGATCTCGCTGCACGGCACGGCGGCGCAGAAGGAGCGCTACCTGACGGCCGTGGCACGCGGCAAGGCCATCGCCGCCTTCGCGCTGTCCGAGCCCGAGGCCGGCTCCGACGTGGCGGCGATGAGCTGCTCGGCGCGCATCGACGGCGACCATGCGGTGCTGAACGGCGAGAAGACCTGGATCTCCAACGGCGGCATCGCCGACTTCTACGTGGTCTTCGTGCGCTCGGGCGAAGCCGAAGGCGTGAACCAGGATGGCACCCCTGGCCGGGGTGCCAAGGGCATCTCCGCCTTCATCGTCGACGACGGCCTGCCCGGCTTCGACATCGCCGAGCGCATCGACGTCATCGCGCCGCATCCGCTGGCCCGGCTGTCGTTCCACGATTGCCGCATTCCGTTGAGCCAGCGCATCGGCGAAGGCGGCCAGGGCTTCAAGATCGCGATGCAGACGCTCGACGTGTTCCGCACCTCGGTGGCCGCAGCCGCGCTCGGCATGGCGCGGCGTGCGCTGGACGAAGCACTGCAGCGCGCCACCACGCGCAAGATGTTCAAGCAGATGCTGGCCGACTTCCAGTTGACGCAGGCCAAGCTGGCGAAGATGGCGACCACCATCGACAGCGCCGCGCTGCTGACCTACCGTGCCGCCTGGATGCGCGACCAGGGCCACAACGTCACGCGCGAAGCGGCGATGGCCAAGATGACGGCCACCGAAGGCGCGCAGCAGGTCATCGACGCCGCGCTGCAGCTGTTCGGCGGCCGTGGCGTCGTCAGCGAGCAGCCGGTGGAGCGGCTGTACCGCGAGATCCGCGCGCTGCGCATCTACGAGGGCGCCACCGAGGTCCAGCAGCTGATCATCGCCCGCGAACTGCTCAAAGACATGAAAGGTTGACCGCCATGCCCAGCGCCCATGTCGACACCTTTGCGCGCGACCACCTGCCGCCGCCCGACCAATTGCCCGAGCTGCTGTTCGAGCTGCCGACGCTGCAGTTCCCGGCGCAGCTGAACTGCGCCACCGAACTGCTGGACCGCCACGTGGCCGAAGGCCGCGGCGACCGGCTGTGCATCCAGGCGCCGGGCCTGCGCTGGACCTATGCCGAGCTGCAGGCCCAGGCCAACCGCATCGCCCACGTGCTGGTGCGCGACATGGGCCTGGTGCCCGGCAACCGCGTGCTGCTGCGCAGCCCCAACAACCCGATGCTGGCCGCCTGCTGGTTCGCGGTGGTCAAGGCCGGCGGCATTGCGGTGGGCAGCATGCCGCTGCTGCGCGCCAGTGAGCTGAAGCAGATCATCGACAAGGCGCAGATCAGCCACGCGCTGTGCGACCTGCGTCTGGCCGAGGAGCTGAAGCGGGCCGCCGCCGACTGCCCGACGCTGCGCCAGCTGCGCCACTTCCACGACGACGGCGCCGATGGCCTGGAAGCGGCGATGGCGCGGCAGCCGGCGCAGTTCGACAACGTCGACACCGCGGCCGACGACACCGTGCTGATGGCCTTCACCTCGGGCACCACCGGCCAGCCCAAAGGCACGATGCACTT
>JBGAII010000231.1:0-4357 GCA_044225625.1 Rubrivivax sp. | reverse complement strand
TGCCGCCACCTGTGCCGCATCGGCGCTGGCATCGGGCGAGCCGGGAATCGTCGGCACGCCGGCGGCTTGCGCCAGGTGCTTGGCCCGGGCCTTGTCGCCGAAGTCGCGCAGCGCTTCAGCCGACGGGCCGATGAAGGCGATGCCCGCGGCCCGCAGCGCATCGGCGAAATCGGCGTTCTCGGCCAGGAAGCCGTAGCCGGGGTGCACCGCATCGGCACCGACCGCGCGGGCCGCCGCGACCACACGCTCGATCGAGAGGTAGCTGTCGCGCGCCGGCGCCGGGCCCAGCGGTACCGATTCACCGATCTCGCGCACGTGCGGCGCGTGGCGGTCGGCCTCGGAATGCACGGTGGCGACGGCGATGCCCATCTGGCGGCAGCTGCGTGCGATGCGGCGGGCGATCTCGCCTCGGTTGGCGATCAGGATCTTTTCAAACATGGTGTCTCGGCTCGCTCGCCCGGCACGCTGCGCGTGCGCGGCAATGTGGCTCCGGCATCACGTCGGCTGCGCCGACATGAGCCTGCGCCGCAAGCGCCGCGGAGCGGCGCTTGTCGCCTCGGTTGGCGATCAGGACCTTCTTGAACATCGCATCACATCCTGAAGACGCCGAAGCGTGTGTCCTGGCGCGGGGTGCGCGACGCGGCTTCCAGCAGCAGCGTCAGCGCGGCGCGGGTTTCCAGCGGGTCGATGACGCCGTCGACCCACAGGTTGGCGGCGAAGTTGTAGGCGTCGGCGAAACGTTCGTACTCGTCGCGGATCGGCTGCTTGAAGGCTTCGCGTTCGGCGTCACTCCAGGTCTGGCCGCTGCGCTGCAGGATCTGCTCGCGCACCAGCGCCAGCGTGGTGGCGGCCTGTTCCGGCCCCATGATCGCGGCGTGGCCGTTGGGCCACATGAACATCGCGTGCGGGCGGAAGGCGCGGCCGCACATCGCCAGGTAGCCGGCGCCGTAACTGCCGCCGGTGATGACGGTGTACTTGGGCACGTTGGCCGAAGCCATTGCGGTGATGAACTTGGCGCCGGCCTTGGCGATGCCGCCCGTCGTCCTCGTGGCCGACGCGCAGCACCAGCCGGTGACGTCGGCCAGGAACAGCAGCGGCACGTCGCGCTTGCAGCACAGGTCGATGAAGTGCGCGGCCTTCAGCGCGCTTTCGCTGAACAGCACGCCGCGATTCGCCAGCACGCCCACCGGAAAGCCGTTGATGCGCGCGAAGCCGCACATCAGCGTGTCGCCGTATGTAGCGTCGAACTCGTCGAACTCGGCCTTCGCCGCCCACCAGGCGCAGCACCTCGCGGTTGTCGGACGGGTGGCGCGCGTCGCGGCTGAGGTGGCGGTAGATCTCGCGTTCGTCCAGCCGCGGCGGCGCGGGCGGCGTCAGCTGCCAGCGCCGCGCGGGCCAGTCCTCCAGCCGCGCGACCAGCCGGCGCGCGATGGCCAGCGCATGCGCGTCGTCTTCTGCCAGGTGGTCGGCCACGCCGCTGGTCGCGCCGTGCATCTGCGCGCCGCCCAGGGTTTCGGGGTCCACCGTCTCGCCGGTGGCCGCCTGCGTCAGCTGCGGGCCGCCCAGGTACATGAAGCCCTGGCCGCGCACGATGACCAGTTCGTCGGCCAGCGCCGGGATGTACGCACCGCCGGCCGTGCAGGCACCCATGACCACCGCGATCTGCGCGATGCCCTCGGCCGACATGCGCACCTGGTGGTGGAAGATCGAGCCGAACTGGCCTTCGTCGGGGAAGATGCGCGCCTGGTCGGGCAGGAAGGCGCCGCCGGAATCGACCAGCGTGATGCAGGGCAGGCGGTGCATCCAGGCGATGGTCAGCGCGCACATGCTTCTTGCAGGTGATGCCGAAATAGGTGCCGCCCTTGACCGTGGCGTCGTTGGCAATGACCATGACCAGCCGCCCGCTGACCGCGCCGATGCCGGTGACCAGTTCGGGGCGGCACGCCCTCGTGCAGGCCGGCGCCGGCCAGGTCGGCCAGTTCGAGGAAGGGCGAGCCCGGGTCGAGCAGCGCGTCGATGCGCTCGCGCACCGTCAGCTTGCCGCGGCTGCGGTGCAGCGCCTGCGCCTTGTTGCCGCCGCCTTCGCGCGCTGCGGCGCGGCGGTCGGCCAGTTCGGCCAGGCGGTCGAAATAGGCGGCCTCGTTCAGCGCCTCGTCGTCGTCGAGGGCGTTCATTGCAGGCCCTCGATGGCCGGCATTGCGCGCAGCACCAGCTTGACCTTGGCGGCACCGGGCTTGTCGATGCTGCCGTGCGGCGCCAGCAGCACCTCGACCTTGACCGACAGCGCACCGCGCACGCGCGCTTCGATGTCCTGCTTCAGCGCGGCGAGCGAGGTGCCGGCCGGTTCGTGCTCGGCGCGCTCGACCAGCAGCTTCAGGTTGGCCTGCGTCGAATGGCCTTCGAAATCGGCGATGACGCGTACCTGGCCCGATACCGCCGGGCGCAGCGCCTCGACGATGTCCTGCACCGCGCTGGGGAACAGGTTGACGCCGCGCACGATCAGCATGTCGTCGGTGCGGCCGAAGCAGCGGATCTTCGGCTGGCGCCGGCCGCAGGCACAGGTGGTGCCGGTGACCACCACGTGGTCGCCGCTGCGGAAACGGAACACCGGCGAGGCCTGGCGGTGGATCGCGGTGTAGACCAGCTCGCCGGTCGCCCCTTCGCTGAAGGGCTTGACCTGGCCGCTGTCCGGGTCGATCAGCTCGGTGACGATGAAGTCCGGCGCGGTCATGTGCATGCCGTCCTGGTGCTCGCATTCGGCCCAGTAGATGACGGCCAGGTCGGTACCGCCCATCAGCTCGGTCAGCGTCGCGCCCCAGGCCTGCTGGATGCGCTGGCGCAGCGCGGGGATGCCGCCGCCGGGCTCGCCGCCGACCACCAGCCGGCGCACGCCGATGTCGCGCACGTCGCGGCCCAGCTGTGTCTGCGCGGCTTCGGCCAGGTGCAGCAGGAAGTTCGGCGTGCCGACGATCGCCTGGGGCTTCAGGTCGAAGGCCGCGGCCAGCAGCCGGTCGACACCGCCGTCGGCGCCGATCGGGATGTCCACCGCACCCATGTACTGCAGGGCCTGGAAGATCGGCAGCCCGCCGACGAAGCCCTTGGACAGCGAAAAGCCGTGCAGCACGCGGTCGCCGGGGCGGATGCCGCAGGCGAACAGGCTGCGCGCGCTGCTTTCCTGCCACGTCACGGCGTCCTGGCGCGTCAGCGCGACGTAGCTCGGGCTGCCGGTGGTGCCCGACGAGGCCTGCATCTGGATCACCTCGGCCGGCGGTGCGGCCAGGTGTTCGCCGAATGGCGGGGCGGCCTTCAGGCTGTCGCGCAGCTCCTGCTTGGAGGTGAAGGGCACACGCTGCAGGTCGTCGAGGGTCCGCACCGCGCCGTCGCCCAGGCCGGCGGCGGCGAACTTGCGGCGGTAGAACGGGGAATGCGCCAGCAGGTAGGCGAACTGCGCCTGCAGCCGCGTGGTCTGCAACGCGCGCAGCGCGTCGGCATCCAGCGCCTCGATCGGCGACCACCAGGGCTGGCGCGCGGCCTGCGCCGCGGCCTCGGACACGTACTGCACCATGGCCTCTGACCCGTTAAATTACTAACGCTTGTTAGTTTAACGGGGGTGGCGGTGGTTGCCAAGTGCAGGCGTGCTCCGCCGGCACTGAAGGGGGCGTCGTGCCGGTCCTGGGCGTTCAGGCGCCCGCGGGTCTGGGCTGACCGGGGTGCGGCTGGTCGCCCACCGCCTGCTGTGCCTTCCACAGACGCAGCTGCAGCGCATCGCGCACCGCGCGGTAGGCCGGGTCGTCGTAGACGTTGCGCAGCTCGTCCGGATCGGCGTGCAGGTCGTACAGCTCCCATTCGCCGGGGTAGACGAAGGGGCCGGTGCCCGGCAGGCCGAGGCCGTCGTTGTAGTAGTAGATGATCTTGTAGCGGTGGTCGCGCCAGCCGTAGTGCGCGGGCGCGTTGTGGAACACGTCGTCGTGTTCCCAGTACCTGTAGTACATGCCTTCGGCCGGCGGCGAGCTCGGGGTGCCGCGCAGGTCGTCCGCGAAGCTGCGGCCCTGCATGCGCGGGTGTGCAGGCACGCCGGCGAAGTCGAGCAGCGTCTGCGCGACGTCGACGTTGGTGACGATGCCGCCGTGCACCTGGCCGGCCCGCACGGCGCGCGGGTAGGACAGCAGCAGCGGCATGCGCATCGACTGTTCGTACATGAAGCGCTTGTCGAACCAGCCGTGGTCGCCGAGAAAGAAGCCCTGGTCCGAAGCGTAGAGCAGCACCGTGTCGTCGAAGTCGCCGCGCGCACGCAGCCAGTCGGTCACGCGGCCGACGTTATCGTCGACCGCAGCGACGCAGCGCAGGTAGTCCTGCA
>JBGAII010000230.1:0-4295 GCA_044225625.1 Rubrivivax sp. | reverse complement strand
CATCTTGATGAACTGCTTGAGCATCTGCTCGGTGACGGTGAAGTCGGCGATCACGCCGTCCTTCATCGGACGGATGGCCTCGATGTTGCCGGGCACCTTGCCCAACATGGCCTTGGCCTCGTGGCCGACCGCCTGGATGGTCTTCTTGCCGTGCGGGCCGCCTTCGTGGCGGATGGCGACGACCGAGGGCTCGTCCAGGACGATGCCCTTGTCACGCACGTAGATCAGCGTGTTGGCAGTGCCCAGGTCGATGGCAAGGTCGGTCGAAAAGTAGCGGCGCAGTGAAGCGAACATGGTCTGGATGAAGCAGGCAGGGCGCCGTCAACGCTGGCGCGCGCAGTCCACCGGCATTGGTGTCGGGCCCTGGGAATGCATCGGTCGCGGGCGGCGGACGGGATGTTCCTGGTCCGGCTTCGACCGCAGTCGCGACCTGCGTGTTCGGCAACCGCCCCAGGGCTGTTGGGGATAACCGGAGATAATACCTCATAGCCCCTGGTTTCCCGCCCGGAAACCGTGCGTCGCGGTGCCTTTCCGGCCGCCGCGCCGGGGCCCATTCCAGGTCATTCCATGCTGACACCCGAGGACGTGAACCGCATCGCCTTGCTGGCGCGGCTCGAACTGTCGGACGCCGAACGCCAGGCCATCCTCGGCCAGCTGAACGGCTTCTTCGGCATCGTCGAGCGCATGAGCGCCGTCGACACCAGCGGCGTCGAACCGCTGTACACGCCGTTGTCCGCCGTGCAGGCGGTGCAGCTGCGCCTGCGCGACGACGCCGTCACCGAGACCGACCAGCGCGAGCTGAACCAGCGCAGCGCGCCGTCGGTCGAGGACGGGCTGTACCTGGTGCCGAAGGTCGTCGAATGAGCGCGGAACTGCACGACCTGGGCGTCGCGGAGCTGTCCCTCGCGCTGCAGCAGCGCCGGGTGTCGAGCCTGGAAATCACGCAACATCTGCTCACGCGCGTTGCCGCTTTCAAACATCTGGGCGCCTTCCTGTGCACCGACGCCGACGGCGCGCTGGCCGCGGCCCGTGCGGCCGACGCCGCCCGCGCCGCCGGCAGCGCCGGCCCGCTGACCGGCGTGCCGATCGCACACAAGGACGTGTTCGTCACCCGCGGCCTGCCGTCCACCGCCGGCTCGAAGATGCTGGCCGACTATCGGAGCCCCTTCGACGCCACCGTCGTGGCGCGGCTCGGCGCAGGCGAGCCGGGCCGCGGCCCAGGCGCCGGCATGGTGACGCTGGGCAAGCTGAACTGCGACGAGTTCGCGATGGGCTCGGCCAACGAGAACTCGGCCTTCGGCCCGGTCCGCAACCCCTGGGACCTGCAGCGTGTGCCGGGCGGCTCGTCCGGCGGCTCGGCCGCAGCCGTGGCCGCGCGGCTGCTGCCCGCGGCCACCGGCACCGACACCGGCGGCTCGATCCGCCAGCCGGCCAGCTTTTCCGGAGTCACCGGCATCAAGCCGACCTACGGCGTGTGTTCGCGTTACGGCATGGTGGCCTTCGCCTCCAGCCTCGACCAGGCCGGTCCGCTGGCCCGCTCGGCCGCGGACTGCGCGCTGCTGCTGTCGGCGATGAGCGGCTTCGACGAGCGCGATGCCACCAGCGCCGAGCGCCCGCCGCAGGACTATCACGCGCAGATGCTGCAGCCGCGCGAAGGCGCCAGCGCCGACCGGCCGCTGCAGGGCCTGCGCATCGGCCTGCCGCGCGAGTTCTTCCCGCAGGCGCTGGCCACCGACGTGCACGACACGGTGCGTGCCGCGCTGGCCGCGGCCCGTGCGGCCGACGCCGCCCGCGCCGCCGGCAGCGCCGGCCCGCTGACCGGCGTGCCGATCGCACACAAGGACGTACGGTGCGTGCCGCGCTGGCCGAGCTGGAGAAGCTGGGCGCGACGCTGATCGACGTGAGCCTGCCGCGCACCGAACTGTCGATCCCGGTGTACTACATCATCGCGCCGGCCGAAGCCAGCTCGAACCTGTCGCGCTTCGACGGCGTGCGCTACGGGCACCGCGCGCGCGAATACGGTGACCTGCGCAACATGTACGAACGCAGCCGCGCCGAGGGCTTCGGGCCCGAGGTCAAGCGCCGCATCATGATCGGCACCTACGTGCTCAGCCACGGCTACTACGACGCGTACTACCTGCAGGCGCAGAAGCTGCGCCGCATGATCGCGGACGACTTCCAGCAGTGTTTCGGCCAGTGCGACCTGATCGCCGGCCCAGTGGCGCCGACGGTGGCCTGGAAACTGGGTGAACAGATGGACGACCCCGTCAAGGCCTACCTGGCCGACATCTTCACGCTGCCGGCCAGCCTGGCCGGCCTGCCTGGCATGAGCCTGCCGGCGGGACAGGGCGAAGGCGGCATGCCGGTCGGGCTGCAGCTGATCGGCAACTACTTCGACGAAGGCCGGCTGCTGCATGCGGCACATGCCTTCCAGCAGGCCACCGACTTCCACCAGCGCGCCCCCGCCGGCGCGGGTGCAGCATGAGCGCGCCGGGCCGCTCCCAAGCGCTCATCCCGGAGCACGTCGTGCGGGGGGTAGTCCAGTGAGCGCGCCGGGCCGTCCGGCGGGTGCGCCGCCGCTGATCCGCGGCTTCGAGGTGGTGATCGGCCTCGAGACCCATGCCCAGCTGTCGACGCGCAGCAAGATCTTCAGCGGCGCATCGACGCAGTTCGGCGCCGCACCGAACACGCAGGCCTGCGCCGTGGATCTGGCGCTGCCCGGCACGCTGCCGCTGCTGAACCGCGGCGCGGTCGAGCGTGCCATCCGCTTCGGGTTGGCGGTGCAGGCACGGGTGGCCCCGTTGTCGATCTTCGCGCGCAAGAACTACTTCTATCCGGACCTGCCGAAGGGCTACCAGATCAGCCAGTACGAGATTCCGGTGGTGCAGGGCGGCCACGTCGACATCCGCGTCGGCGAACAGGGCAAGCGCATCCAGCTGACCCGCGCGCACCTGGAGGAGGACGCGGGCAAGTCACTGCACGAGGACTATGCCGGGCAGACCGGCATCGACCTGAACCGGGCCGGCACGCCGCTGCTGGAGATCGTCACCGAGCCCGACATGCGCAGCAGCGTCGAGGCGGTGGAATACGCCAAGACGCTGCATGCGCTGGTGGTCTGGCTGGGCGTGTGCGACGGCAACATGCAGGAGGGCAGCTTCCGCTGCGACGCCAACGTCTCGGTGCGCCGCCCCGGCGGGCCGCTGGGCACGCGCCGCGAGGTGAAGAACCTGAACAGCTTTCGCTTCCTGCAGCAGGCCATCGACTTCGAGGTGCAGTGGCAGATCGACCGCATCGAGGACGGTCTGCCCATCGAGCAGGCCACGGTGCTGTTCGACCCGGACAGCGGCGAGACCCGTGCGATGCGCAGCAAGGAAGACGCGCAGGACTATCGCTACTTTCCCGACCCGGACCTGCCGCCGCTGGTGATCGCGCCCGAATGGGTGGAGCGGGTGCGCGCCGAGATGCCCGAACTGCCCGGCGCCATGGCCGAGCGCTTCCAGCGTGACGACGGCCTGCCGGCCTACGACGCAGCGATGATGACCCAGAGCCTGGCCTTCGCCCGCACGTACGAAGCGCTGCGCGACGGCTGCGGACAGCCGAAGCTGGCCGCCAACTGGCTGATGGGCGAGGTCAGCAAGCGTCTCAATGCCGAGGGGCGGGAGATGGCCGAGCTGCCGCTGGCGGTGCCGCTGCTGGCACGGCTGATCGGCCGCGTGATCGACGGCACGGTGTCGAACAACGGCGCGCGCCAGGTGTTCGACGCGCTGTGGTCCGGCGAGGGCAGCGACGTGGATGCGCTGATCGAAGCCAAGGGCCTGAAGCAGATGAACGACGCCGGCGCGCTGGAAGCCATCGTCGACGAAGTCATCGCCGCCAATGCGAAGTCGGTGGACGAATACCGCGCCGGCAAGGACAAGGCCTTCAACGCGCTCGTCGGCCAGGTGATGAAGGCCAGCAAGGGCAAGGCCAACCCGGCCCAGGCCAGCGAGCTGCTGAAACGCAAGCTCGGCTGACTTTCAGCGCAGCGAGGACGCCTTGACGCCGGAGGCGCTGGCCGCCACCGGCGTGGCGGTGGCTGGCGTCTGCGGCTGGATCGGCCCCAGCGAGCCCGGCAGCGCGCCGGCCCACAGCAGCTTCAGGCGGTCGAGCTCGGCGTCGTAGAAGCGGTTCACCCGCTCCAACTCCGCCTGCTGCGCCTCCGCCGCTTCGCGCTGCGCCTCGGTGGCCGCATCGTTGGCCTCGATCTGGCCTTTCAGCTTGGCCGGCAGCTTCTTGCCGGCATAGAACTCCGCTTC
>JBGAII010000025.1:0-36857 GCA_044225625.1 Rubrivivax sp. | reverse complement strand
AGTGAAGAGACGCTGAATGATCGCTGCCATCACCACCGTCTTCTACCTGGCCGGCATCGTGGCCGCCATCGAAGCCATCATGACGGCGCGGACCGCGCAGGGCGCCATCGCGTGGTCGGTGTCGCTGGTGTCGTTTCCGTTCATCGCGCTGCCCGCCTACCTGGTCTTCGGCCGCAGCAAGTTCGACGGCATGCTCGGCGCGTACGCGCAGCGCAAGGGCGAGATCGACGAACTCGTTGGCGAGATGCGGCGCAACCTCGATGCCTGGGCGGTGCCGATCGAGGACCGGCCGTCGGTGTACTCGGCGATACGGCAGCTTTCGGGCATGGCCCTCACGCGCGGTAACCGCGCGCAACTGCTGATCGACGGCCAAGCAACTTTCGACAGCATCCTCGCGGGCATCGCCGTGGCCCAGGACTACGTGCTCGTGCAGTTCTACATGTTCCATGACGACGGCCTGGGCCGACGCATGCAGCGCTCGCTGATCGAGCGTGCAAAGGCCGGCGTGCGCGTGTTCGTGCTGTACGACGAGGTCGGCAGCAAGGGACTGCCGCGCAGCTACACCGAGGCGCTGACGGCCGCTGGCGTGCAGGTTTCGTCCTTCAAGCCGAACCAGGGCTGGCGCAACCGCTTCCAGCTCAACTTCCGCAACCACCGCAAGATGGTCGTGGTGGACGGCACGACGGGGTGGGTCGGTGGCCACAACGTCGGCGACGAGTATCTCGGTCTCGACCCCGGGATGAGCCCCTGGCGCGACACGCATGTGCGGCTCGAGGGCCCGGTCGTCATGCAACTGCAGAGCGTCATCCTGGGCGACTGGTACTGGGCGACGCATGAGCTGCCCAAGCTGAACTGGGTGCCGCGGGAGGCCCCCGGCGGCCAGGTGGCCGCACTGATCGTGCCCTCCGCGCCCACGCAGCGGCTGGAGACGGCCGGGTTGATGTTCGTGTCGGCGTTGCACTCGGCGCGCGAGCGGATCTGGCTTTCGGCACCGTACTTCGTGCCCGACGAGGCGGTGTTGAAGGCGCTGCAGCTGGCGGCGCTGCGCGGGGTCGACGTGCGCGTGATCACCACCGGCAAAGGCGACAGTCTGGCCGTGTTCCTGGCTGCCTTCCACTACATCGACCAGCTGCGCGATCTGGGCATCAGGTTCTACGCCTACAAGCCGGGCTTCCTGCACGAGAAGGTCGCCCTCGTCGACCACGATGTGTCCACCGTCGGCACGGCGAACTTCGACAACCGCTCCTTCCGCCTGAACTTCGAGGTCACGGCGGTCATCGTCGATCGCGCGTTCGCCGCCGAGATGGAGGCAATGTTCGAGCGCGACTTCGCCCACGCGGAAGTGATCGACCCGGCCGATCTCGACAAGAGGCCGTTCTGGTGGCGCCTGGGCGTTCAGGTCTCGCGCTTGGCCGCACCCGTGCTCTAGGGACGCCCTGGGGACGGGCCGGCGGCCGAAACGCGCGGTGTCCCTGGCGTGCCTGGCCCGAGACCGGTCGGGTCAGGACTTGTCAGTCCGTAGCCCGAACACCGGCTTCACCTCATGCGCCCTGTGCTGCAGCGTGTATTCCGCATGCTGCTGGATCAGCTTGGCCACCAGGCCGGTCCAGCCGGTCTGGTGGCTGGCGCCCAGGCCCTTGCCGGTGTCGCCGTCGAAATACTCGTGGAACAGGATCAGGTCCTTCCAGTGCGGGTCGGTCTGGAACTTCTCGCAGCGGCCGTAGATCGGACGGCGGCCGTTCTCGTCGCGCGTGAACAGCGCGATCAGCCGCTGCGACAGGTCGGCCGCCACCTGCCACAGCGACGCCGTCCGCCCTTCGCCGCAGGCCACCTGGAAGGCGTCGCCGAGGAAGTAGTCGTGCTTCTGCAGCGCTTCGATCAGCAGGTAGTTCAGCGGAAACCACACCGGTCCGCGCCAGTTGCTGTTGCCGCCGAACATGGTGCTGGTGGCTTCGGCCGGTTCGTAGTCGAGCGTGAATTCGCGGCCCTCCAGCTGCAGCGAAAACGGGTGTTCGGCATGGCGGCGCGACACCGAGCGCACGCCATGCGGCGACAGCAGGCCGGCCGGGTTGAGCACGTGTTCCATCAGCCGCTCCAGCTTGTGCGAATCCACCAGCGCCAGGCGGATGCGCTGGTTCACGCCGCGGTGCGTGATGTCGGCCAGGTTGCCCAGCAGCTCGGGCCGGTTCTGTGCGAACCAGGCGAAGCGCTCGCGAAAGTCGCGGAAGCCGCGAAAAGCCTCCGGCTCGCCGACGGCGATGGCAAACAGCGGGATCAGCCCGGCGATGGTGAAGGCGTCGATGCGGCAGCTGCTGCCGTCGGGCATCTTCAGCAGGTCGAAGTAGTAGCCCTGGTCTTCGCTCCACAAGCCGGTGCCGTGATCGCCGGCGCGGTTGACGGCCGCGCCGATGTAGACGAAGTGCTCGAAGAACTTGGTGGCCACGTCCTCGTAGGCCGGGTCCTGGGTCGCCAGCTCCAGCGCGATCACCAGCATGTTCAGGCAGTACATCGCCATCCAGCTGGTGCCGTCGGCCTGCTCGAGCCGGCCGCCTGACGGCAGCTGCGCGCTGCGGTCGAAGGCGCTGACGTTGTCCAGGCCGAGGAAGCCGCCTTCGAACAGGTTGTTGCCTTCTTCGTCCTTGCGGTTGACCCACCAGGTGAAGTTGATCAGCAGCTTCTGGAAGATGCGCGCCAGGAACAGGTGGACGGTGAGCATGGTCGTGCCGATCTCCAACTGCTCCAAGGCCAGGAACAGGGCAAAGATCTGCACCGCGTACTCGCTGCCGGTGCTGACGGTCAGGGCGCCGGGAAACTTGTTGTTGTTGAGCCAGGTGAAGTTGATCAGCAGCTTCTGGAAGATGCGCGCCAGGAACAGGTGGTCCATGCGCCCGGTCATCTTCTGCTCGATCTGGCAGATGCGGATCGCCGCCCAGGCATGCACCGGCGGATTGACGTCGCCGAAGTTCCATTCGTAGGCCGGAATCTGGCCGTTGGGGTGCATGTACCACTCGCGGGTCAGCAGCGTCAGCTGCTGCTTGGCGAAGTCGGCGTCGATCAGCGCGAAGGCCACGCAGTGGAAGGCCATGTCCCACGACGCGAACCACGGGTACTCCCACTTGTCGGGCATCGACAGCACGTCGGCCGCGTCCAGGTGCCACCAGCTGTGGTTGCGGCCCTGCTTGCGGGCCTCGGGCGGCGCCGGCTCGGTGGGGTCGCCGTCCAGCCAGCGCTCGACGAAGTAGTGGTAGTACTGCTTGCTCCACAGCATGCCGGCGAAGGCCTGGCGCTGCACGTTGCGCAGGTCGTCCGGCATCTCGAAGGGCGTGATCCGCCGGTAGAAGGCGTCGGCCTCGGCGATGCGCTGGGCGAACAGCGCATCGAAGTCCGCGCCCAGCGAGGGCACGGCGGCGTCATCCGGGCCCAGGTGCAGGCGGATCACCCAGGCTTCGCCCGGCGCCAGCTCGCGCCGGTAGTGCGGCGCGGCCTTGCTGCCGATGTGGTTCGGATTCACCGCATCGGCGTGGCCGCCGACCACGTGGTCGTGGAACGCGTCCTTGGCGTAGCCGCCGCCGGTCTGGCCCCACAGCCGCTCGGCGTTGCTCTCGTTCTCGGTGAACAACAGCGCCTCGGGCGCATCGAAGTGCAGCGCGAAGGGGCTCAAGCCCGCATGGGTGGCCACCAGCTTGTGCGGCTGCGCCGGGTCGGGCGCGATGCGCGGGCGTTCGCAGCCAGGGGTCCACGACCAGTCGTTGCGGAACCACAGCGTCGGCAGCAGGTGCAGCGGCGCAGCGTCGGGCCCGCGGTTGATCGCGGTGATGCGCACCAGCATCTGTTCCGGTCCGTCCTTCGCGTATTCGACGAAGACGTCGAAGTAGCGGTCGGTGTCGAAGATGCCGGTGTCCAGCAGCTCGTACTCGGGCTCCAGCCGGCTGCGGCGCCGGTTCTCCTCGAGCAGCTGCGCATAGGGAAAGGCCTGCTGCGGGTACTTGTACAAGTACTTCATGTAGGCGTGGCTGGGCAGGTTGTCGAGGTAGAAGTAGCACTCCTTCACGTCCTCGCCGTGGTTGCCCTCGGGGCCGCTCAGGCCGAACAGCCGCTCCTTCAGGATCGGATCCGCGCCGTTCCACAGCGCCAGCGCGAAGCACAGGTGCTGGTGCTCGTCGCTGATGCCGGCGATGCCGTCCTCGCCCCAGCGATAGGCGCGCGAGCGCGCCTGGTCGTGCGTCAGGTAGTTCCAGGCGTCGCCGCCTTCGCTGTAGTCCTCGCGCACCGTGCCCCACTGGCGCTCGCTGACGTAGGGGCCCCAGCGCCGCCAGGGCACACCGCGTTCGCGGGCGTCGGCCAGGCGCTGGTCTTCGGCGGTGGGCGCAGCGTCGGTGGGAGCGTGAGGGGGAGCGGTGGCGGCCATCGTCGTGTTTCTCGTCGTCAATGCGGCGCGATGCGCGCGCCGCGCCCGTCGGCCAGCGCCTCGTGCAGCGAGGCGTGCAGGTGCTGCGCGCCCAGCGAGGCGGCGATGCCATGGCGCTGCATGTCCGAGCGCAGCGCCGGCGACACGCGGCCGAAGACCAGCGCCACCTGGCGCCCCTGCAGTTCGGCGATCAGCTGGCGCAGCATGCGTGCCGCCGAATAGTCCAGGTCGGCCATGGCCGAGGCGTCGACCACCAGTGCTCGCAAGTCCGGGCCGATGTGGTCGACCAGGCCGCGCAGTTCGTCGGCGAAGCGGCGCTCGTTGGCATAGAACAGGTCGGCGCCGAAGCGATAGACCAACATGCCAGGCTCGGTCAGCCGGGCCGCGCTGCACGGCAGCACCTGCCATTCGCCGGCCGCGTCGCGCGCCAGCACGCCGGTGTGCGGCTCGTAACTGTGGCGCACGTGGCGCAGCAGCGACAGGCCCATCGCCAGCAGGATGCCGAGCTCCACGCCCACGCCCACCACCGCGGCGGCGGTCAACAGTGCCAGCCGGAACTCGCCGGGGCTTTCGCGGCGGATGTCGCGCAGCGCCCGCAGGTCGATCATGTGCAGCGCGATGGTGAACACCAGCGTGGCCAGCACGCAACGTGGCAGGTGATGCAGCGCGGGCGTGAGGCACAGCAGCACCACCAGCGTCACCGCGGCGAAGCTCAGCTGCGCCACCTGGCTGCGCGCGCCCACGGCTTCGGCGGTGGCCGTCTGGGTCGGGCTGCCGTTGACGACGAAGGCGCCGCTGCAGGCCGCGGCCGCATTGGCTGCGGCCAGGCCGACCAGGTCGCGGTTGAAGTCTTCCGTTTCGCCGTGGCGCTGCGCGAAGCTGCGCGAGGTGGCCGCGCTCTGCGCGATGATGACGATGACGCAGGACACGGCCACTGGCAGCAGCGCCAGCACGTCACGCCACCCCACCTGCGGCAGCCCCAGCGGCGGCAGCCCGCCCGCCACGACGCCGAGCACGGCGATGCCACGCCCTTCGAAGCCGAAGGCGGCACTCGCCGCGATGGCGCCGATGACCAGCAGCAGGGCCACGGGCCACCGGGGCGCGAAATGTTTGCCGAAGCCCAGCACGAGCAGCGCGGCGACGGACAGCGCCGCTGGCGGCCAGCCCGGCAGCGCCGCCGACTGCGTCAGCAGACCCGCCATCTCCACCAGCTGCTGCCAGGCCAGGTGCGCCGAGAGCGTCAGGCCCAGCATGTCGCCGAGCATGGCGATGCCGACCTGCAGGCCCACGCCGGCCAGGAAGCCGATCAGCACCGTGCGCGACAGGAAATCGGCCAGGAAACCCAGCCTGAACACCCGCGCCAGCAGCAGCAGCGCCGCCGCCAGCAGCGCCACCATGCCCGCCAGTTGCACGTAGTGCGCGCTGTGCGGCTCGGCCATGCCGCGCAAGCCGCCGGAGAAGATGGCCGCGGTGGCCGAATCGGCCGCCACCACCATGTGGCGCGACGCGCCGAACGCGGCGAAGGCCGCCACCGGCAGCAGTGCGGTGTACAGCCCGGTGACCAGCGGCGTGCCGGCGATGCGCGTGTAGCCCAGCACCTGCGGAATGGTCATCGAGGCCAGCGACAGGCCGGCGAGCACGTCGCGCCGTGCGCTGGCGGGCAGCCGAGGGCGGGGCAGCGCCCGCATCAGTAGCCCTTTCGTGTCTTGCCGCGGAAGATCCAATAGACCGCGACGGTGTAGACCGCGATCACCGGCAGCACGAACAGGCCCGCACCCCAGAACAGGAAACTCAGCGAAGCGTCGGGTCCGGCGGCATCGGCCACGGTGAGGCTGTACGGCACCATGTAGGGCCAGTACATGACGCCCAGCGTCAGGAACGCAGCAACGAAGAACAGCACCGTCATGAAGAAGGGCAGCGTCTCGTGGCGGCGGCGCGTGAACCCCAGCACCGCCAGCAGCGCGGCGATGCCGGCCAGCGGGAACACCAGACCCCAGGGCCGCTCGCCGAGGTGGCTGCGGGCCAGCGCGCTGTGGTCCAGCGTCAGGCCGAAGGCCAGCGCCAGCACCAGCAGCATCGCGCCGGCGATGAACGGGATGCGGCGCAGCGCCGCGGCCTGCACTGCACCTTCGGACTTCATCACCAGCCAGCCGGCGCCGAGCAGTGCATAACCCAGCACCAGGCCGATGCCGGTGAGCACCGGGAACGGCGCCAGCCAGTCGAAGGCGCCGCCGGCGAACTGGCCGTTGGCCACCGGGATGCCGCGCATCATCGCGCCCACCGCCGCGCCCTGCACGAAAGCCGCGGCGACCGAGCCGATGCAGAAGCCCCAGTCCCAGAAGCCGCGCAGACGCCGGCTGTGCAGCCGGAACTCGAAGGCCACGCCGCGGAAGATCAACCCGAACAGCAGCAGCAGCACCGGCAGGTAGAAGGCGCCGAGGAACACCGCGTAGACCGCCGGAAAGGCCGCGTACAGGCTGGCGCCGATGACCACCAGCCAGGTCTCGTTGCCGTCCCAGAAGGGCGCGATCGAGTCCATCATCTGCGTGCGCTCGGCTTCGTCGGCATGCAGCCCGAAGAGGATGCCGACACCCAGGTCGAAGCCGTCGAGCACCACGTAGACGAGGATCGCCACCGCGATCACGCCGGCCCAGAACAGCGCCAGGTTCGATGCGTCCATGCTCAATCGCGGTTGATGGCCACGGCCATCGGCCTCTGCGGCGTGGTGCCGGCCGGCAGCGGCTGCGGTGCCGCAGGTCCCTGGCGCAGCAACTTGTAGATGTAGCGCAGGCCGAAGCCCACCAGCACCGCATAGACCAGCACGTAGCCGCTCAGCGAGACCAGCACGTCGACGCCGCGCAGCGAGGGCGTCACCGCGTCCGCGGTGCGCAGCAGGCCGTAGACCACCCAGGGCTGGCGGCCGACCTCGGCGGTGAACCAGCCGGTCAGCACCGCGACGAAGCCGGTGGGGAACGACAGGAACGCGCACCACAGGAACCAGCGCGCGTGTTCCAGACGGCCGCGCCAGCGCAGCAGCAGGCCGAACCACGAGATCGCCAGCATCACCAGCCCCATGCCGACCATGACGCGGAAGGCGAAGAAGGGGATCAGCACCGGCGGCCGGTCGGCCTTGGGGAAGTCGGTCAGGCCGACCTCGCGCGAATCCCAGGTGCCGGACGCGATGAAGCTGCCCAGGCGCGGCACGGTGATCGCGAACCGGTTGCGCTCGTTGGCCTCGTCGGGCCAGCCGATCAGCACCTCGCTGGCCGGCTGCTCGCTGTGCCAGCGTGCCTCGATGGCGGCGAACTTCACCGGCTGGTGCTGGTGAACGTAGTCGCCGGTGAGGTGGCCGACGAAGAGCTGGACCGGGATCAGCAGCGCCACCAGCCCCAGGCCCCAGTTCAGCATCAGTCGGCCCTCGTCGCGATGCACGCCGCGCAGCAGGTACCACGCGCCGGTGGCGATGATGCACATGCCAGTGGTGAGAAACGCGCCGAGCAGCATGTGCGGCCAGCGCACCAGCATCACCGGGCCGGCGACGATGGCCCACCAGTCGGAGGGCACGATGCGGCCGTCGACGACGGCATGGCCCACTGGCACCTGCATCCAGCTGTTGTTGGCCATGATCCAGAACGACGAGAACATCGTGCCCAGCGCCACCATGCCGCAGGCGAACAGGTAGAAGCGCGGTGACACGCGGTCGCGGCCGAGCAGCATCACGCCGAAGAAGGTGGCCTCCAGCAGGAAGGCGGTGAAGCCCTCGTAGCCCAGCAAGGGCCCCTGGATCGACCCCATCTTCTCGGCCAGCACGCCCCAGTTGGTGCCGAACTGGAAGGCCATGACGATGCCGGTGACCACGCCCATGCCGAAGGACACGGCGAAGACCTTCATCCAGAACTCGAACACGCGGCGGTAGATGGCGCGGCCGCTGCCCAGGTGGGCGGCCTCCAGCACCGCCAGCCAGGCGGCCAGGCCGATGGTGAACGCGGGAAAGATGATGTGGAAGCTGACGACGAAGCCGAACTGGATGCGCGACAGCAGCACGGGGTCGAGATCCAAGGCGATGTCCCTCCGGCGATGCAGCGTGGGCCGCCTCAGCCGCCGGCCGCGGCGCGGTCGGTGAGCAGCAGCGCGTGGGCCGCGTCGACGCGGCCGGCGGGGATCGAGGGGTCGCCGGCACGCAGCCGCGCCAGCATCGGCCGCTTCTCGGGCCCGGTGGCCAGCCACAGCACGCGGCGCGCCGCGTTCAGCACCGGATAGGTCAGCGTCAGCCGCCGGTGGCCCTGGTACGGGCCGGTGACGGCGACTTCGGTATCGGTGACCTCCAGCGCCGGGTCGCCCGGCAACAGCGACGCGGTGTGGCCGTCCGCGCCCAGGCCCAGGTGCACCAGGTCCAGCACCGGCGGCGAGCCGCAGTGCGCGCGCAGCAGTGCGCCGTAGTCACGTGCCGCTGCGCCCAGGTCGATGGCTTCCACCGGCAGCGCGTGCACCTGGGCTCCCGACAGCGGCGCATGCGACAGCAGGCTTTCGGCGATGTGCGTCAGGTTGCGGGCCGCGTCGCCGGCCGGCGCAACGCGTTCGTCGATCTGGAACAGCTGCACACCGGCCCACGGCAGCTGCTCGTCGGCCAGTGCGCGCAGCATGGCCCAGGGCGTGCGCCCGCCGCTGACGGCCAGGCAGAAGCGCCCGCGGGCGGCTACCGCGGCCCGCGCGGCGGCGGCGAGCACCCCGGCCGCGCGGCGTGCGACGGCGGCGTCGTCGTCGAGGATCTCGATCTGCACGTTGGCGCTCCTCAGGCTTGCGGGTCGTGCCAGCCGCCGGGCGGCGCCACGCGCGCCGCTTCGGCCGGCCCCCAGCTGCCGGGGGCATAGGCATGCACCGGCGGCGGCGCGGCCAGCACCGGGTCGACGATGCGCCAGGCCTCTTCCACCGAGTCCTCGCGCGCGAACAGCGTCTGGTCGCCATGCAGCGCGTCGCCGAGCACGCGCTCGTAGGCATCCATCTCGCCAGCGCCCGGGTGGTGCATGGCCAGCATCTCCATCGGCAGCACCTGCGACTCGTCCAGCGGCGACACGGCGTTGGCGCCGAGCGCCAGCATCACGTCGGGACTGATGCGGATGCGCACGTGGTTCGGCGGCGCGCCATCGCGCGCATAGACCGACGGCGCGCGCTTCAGGCGCACCAGCACCTCGGTGCAGGTCAACGGCAGGTTCTTGCCGGCGCGGATGAAGAACGGCACGCCGTCCCAGCGCCAGTTGTCCACCCACAGCCGCAGCGCCGCGAAAGTCTCGGTGCTCGAGGTCGCGGCCACGCCCGGCTCGGCCAGGTAGCCGGTGAACTGGCCGCGCACGAAGTCGTCGGCGCCCACCGTGCGCATCGCGCGCAGCACCTTGACCTTCTCGTCGCGGATCGACTCGCTGTCGGTGCGCACCGGCGGCTCCATCGCCAGGTGGCACAGCAGCTGGAACAGGTGGTTCTCGACCACGTCGCGCACCGTGCCGGTGGCGTCGTAGAACACGCCGCGGCCCTGCACGCCGAAGTCCTCGGCCATCGTGATCTGCACGCTGTCGATGCAGTGGCGGTTCCACAGCGGCTCGAGCAGCGCATTGCCGAAGCGGAAGTGCAGCATGTTGTGCACCGGCGCCTTGCCCAGGTAGTGGTCGATGCGGTAGATGTGCGCCTCGTCGAAGCGCTGCTGCAGCACCGCGTTCAGCGCCTCGGCCGAGGCCTGGTCGTGGCCGAAGGGCTTTTCGACCACCACGCGCGCGCCCTGCGCGCAGCCGGCGGCCGACAGCTGTTCGATCACTTTGGCGAACAGCGCCGGCGGGATCGCCAGGTAGTGCATCGGCCGCTGCGCCGTGCCGAGCTCGCGCTTCAGCGCGGCGAAGGTGGCGGCATCGGCATAGTCACCGTCGACATAGCGCAACTGGGCCAACAGCTTCGGCCCGGCCACCGGGTCGAAGCCGCCATGCTGCTCCAGACTGTCGCGGGCGCGCGCGCGCAACTTCTCCAGGTCCCAGCTGGCCTTGGCCACGCCGATCACCGGCACGTCCAGATGGCCGCGGCGCACCATCGCCTGCAGCGACGGGAAGATCTTCTTGTAGGCCAGGTCGCCGGTGGCGCCGAAGAACACCAGCGCGTCGGCCTTCTCGTGGGCGGTGGGAGTCATCGGGCTGCCCTTACTGGCCCGGCTTCTCGAGGTGGCCGCCGAACTGGAAGCGCATCGCCGACAGCAGCTTGTTCTGGAACTCGGCCTCGCCGCGCGAGCTGAAGCGCTCGTACAGCGCCGCGGTCAGCACCGGCGCGGGAACCGCCTCGTCGATGGCGGCCTTCAGCGTCCAGCGGCCTTCGCCGCTGTCGGACACGCGGCCGGCAAAGCCGTCCAGCTGCGGGTCCTTCAGCAGCGCGGTGGCCGACAGGTCGAGCAACCACGAGGCGATCACGCTGCCGCGGCGCCAGACCTCGGTGATGTCGGGCAGGTTCAGGTCGTACTGGTAGTGCTCGGGGTCGCGCAGCGGCGTGGTCTCGGCATCGACCTCGTGCGTGCGCTTGCCGATGTTGGCCGCTTTGAGGATGCCCAGGCCTTCGGCATAGGCGGCCATCAGGCCGTACTCGATGCCGTTGTGCACCATCTTCACGAAGTGCCCGGCGCCGTTCGGGCCGCAGTGCAGGTAGCCCTTCTCGGCGGTGCCTTGGGCCGATTCGCGCCCCGGCGTGCGCGGGATGTCGCCGATGCCCGGTGCCAGCGTGGCGAAGATCGGGTCGAGGCGCTGCACGCTGCCGGCGGGGCCGCCGATCATCATGCAGTAGCCGCGCTCCAGACCCCAGACGCCGCCGCTGGTGCCCACGTCCACGTAGTCGACGCCGCGCGCCGCCAGATCCTTGGCGCGGCGGATGTCGTCCACGTAGTAGGAGTTGCCGCCGTCGATCAGTGTGTCGCCCTTCGCCAGATGCGCCGAGACCTCGGCGATCGAGGCATCCACCACGGCGGCCGGCACCATCAGCCAGACCGCGCGCGGGCCCTTCAGCTTGGCCACCAGGTCGGCCACCGATGTGGCGCCGACGGCACCTGCACCGGCCAGCCGGGCCACGGCCTCGGTCGAGCGGTCGTAGACCACGCACTCATGGCCGGCCTTCATCAGGCGGCGCACCATGTTCGCGCCCATGCGGCCGAGGCCGATCATTCCGAGTTGCATCGATGGACTCCTTGTGTGGTCAATGCGGGCTTCAGCTCAGCGAGGCTTCGTAGATGCTCTGGATGGCGTCGTCGAGCCCGGCGTCGAAATCTTCGTCGGACTGCGGCGCCGACAGCCCTTCGACCAGTGCGCGCGAGAAGCTGGCGATCACGCCGGGGTTGCGCGCCAGCAGCGCGTTGCCTTCGGCGCGGCTGTAGCCGCCCGACAGCGCCACCACCTTCAGTACGCGCGGGTCGTTCACCAGCTCGGCATAGAAGCCGTCCCGGCTGGGCAGCGTCAGCTTCAGCATCACCTGCTGCCCGGCGGCCAGGCCGCCGAGCGCGCGCTGCAGCGAGGCCTTCAGCAGCGCCTCGGCCTGCGCCTTGTCGGGGCAGTGGATGTCGACCTCGGGCTCGACGATCGGCATCAGCCCGGCCGCCAGGATCTGCGCCGCCACCTCGAACTGCTGTGCCACCACGGCGCCGATGCCGGCCGCGTCGGCCTGCTTGATCACCGAACGCATCTTGGTGCCGTAGATGCGCCTGGCGTTCGCGCGCTGCAGCAGCGCGGTCAGGCCCGGCATCGGCTTCATCAGCTGCACGCCCTGGCTTTCGCCGGCCAGCCCCTGGTCGATCTTCAGGAAGGGCACGACGCGCTTGGCGCCCCACAGGTAGTCGGCCGTCGGCCGGCCTTCGACTTCGCGGTCCATCGTGCCTTCGAACAGGATCGCCGCCAGGATGCGGTCGCCGTTGAAGGCGGGGCTGGTCATGATGCGCGTGCGCATCTGGTGCACCAGCGCGAACATTTCCTCGTCGTCCTTGAAGGCCGTGGCCGGCACGCCGTAGGCGGCCAGCGCCTTCGGCGTGCTGCCGCCGCTCTGGTCGAGCGCGGCGATGAAGCCGGGTTGCGTGCGGATCTTGCGCGTCTGTTGCGCCTGCAGGCTCGGCCGGCTCATGTCGCGTCCCTCAGCTGGCGGTAGCGCCGGATCAGCGTGTTGGTGGAGCTGTCGTGCGTCAGCGGCGGGTCGCTGCCTTCGAGCTCCGGCTCGATGCGCTTGGCCAGCACCTTGCCGAGTTCCACGCCCCACTGGTCGAAGCAGTTGATGCCCCAGACGGCACCCTGCGTGAAGACGCTGTGCTCGTACAGCGCCACCAGCTTGCCCAGCGCCGCCGGCGTCAGCAGCGGCAGCAGCAGCGTGTTCGACGGCCGGTTGCCGGGGAAGCTGCGGTGCGGCACCAGTGCCTCCGGTGCGCCCTCCGCACGGACCTCGTCCGGCGTCTTGCCGAAGGCCAGCGCCTCGCCCTGCGCAAAGACGTTGGCCATCAGCAGGTCGTGGTGCCGGCCGAGCGGGTTCAGCGTCCGGCCGAAGCCGATGAAGTCGCAGGGGATCAGCCGCGTTCCCTGGTGGATCAGCTGGTAGAACGAATGCTGCCCGTTGGTGCCGGGCTCGCCCCAGTAGATGGCGCCGGTGTCGGCCTCGACCGGCGTGCCGTCCAGCGTGACGCGCTTGCCGTTGCTTTCCATCGTCAGCTGCTGCAGGTAGGCCGGGAAGCGCTTCAGGTACTGGTCGTAGGGCAGCACGGCGACGGTCTGTGCGCCGAAGAAGTCGGCGTACCACAGGCCGAGCAGACCCATGATCACCGGCAGGTTGCGCTCGAAGGGCGCGCTGCGGAAGTGCTCGTCCATCTCGTGGAAGCCGGCGAGCATCTCGCGGAAGCCCGCGGGGCCGATGGCCAGCATCGTCGACAGGCCGATGGCCGAATCCATCGAGTAGCGGCCGCCCACCCAGTCCCAGAAGCCGAACATGTTGGCGGTGTCGATGCCGAACTGCGTCACTGCTTCGGCATTGGTCGACACGGCGACGAAGTGCTTGGCCACCGCCGCCGCATCGCCGCCCAGGCCGGCCAGGGACCACTCGCGCGCGCTGTGCGCATTGGTCATCGTTTCCAGCGTGGTGAAGGTCTTCGACGCGACGATGAACAGCGTCTCGGCCGCGTCCAGGCCGTGCACCGCCTCGGCGAAGTCGGTGCCGTCGACGTTGGAGACGAAATGGAAGGCGATGTCGCGCGTGCTGTAGTGGCGCAGCGCCTCGTAGGCCATCACCGGGCCGAGGTCGGAGCCGCCGATGCCGATGTTGACCACGTGGCGGATGCGCCGGCCCGTGTGGCCCTGCCACTGGCCGCTGCGCACGCGTTCGGCGAAGGCGGCCATGCGGTCGAGCACCGCGTGCACGTCCGGCACCACGTCGTGACCGTCGACGCGGATCGACGCGCCGCGCGGCGCGCGCAGCGCCACGTGCAGCACGGCGCGGTTTTCGCTGCGGTTGATGCGGTCGCCGCGGAACATCGCGTCGATCTGCGCGCGCAGGCCCGACTGCTCGGCCAGCTGCATCAGCAGCCGCAGCGTCTCGTCGTCGATGCGGTTCTTCGAGTAGTCGAGGTAGATGCCGACGGCCTCGCAGACCAGGCGTTCGCCGCGCTGGGGGTCGGCGGCGAAAAGCTCGCGCAGGTGCTGCGGCGCGATGCGCTGGTGATGGGCCTTCAGCGCGGCCCAGGCGGGGCGCCGTGTCAGCGGTGGAATGTCGTTCATCGGTCAGCTCCCTGGGTACGGCGATTCGTCACCGCCGACGCCGATGGTGCCACGCGTCGGCCGGCCGCCGTCGACTTCGCGGCCTTGGCTGCGGGATGCCGCGTGGCCGGTGCCTGCCAGGCCCGGAAGCCGCCGACGAAGGCATTGGCGTTGTCGCCGAGCCGGCAGTACGGCGGCAGGTCCTTCAGCAGGGCCGCATGGCCGCCGCCGATCACCACTTCGTCCGGCTCCATGGCCGCCGCCAGGCGGGCGATGACGTCGGCCACGTGCTGGCGCCACTTCTTCTTGCCGTGGCGTTTCAGCCCGCGCAGGCCGACATAGTCCTCGTAGGTGGACTTGCGATAGGGCAGGTGGCCCAGCTCCAGTGGCTCGATCACGCCGTCGACGATGAACGCGGTGCCCAGCCCGGTGCCGAAGCCGAGGAACAACATGCGCCCGCCGCGGTAGCTGCCCAGTGCCTGCATCGCCGCGTCGTTCATCGTCCGGGTCGGGCAGCCGAAGGCCCTGCCGAAGTCGAAGCCGAGCCAGCCGGCGCCCAGGTTGTGCGGCTCGGCGGCCGGCCGGCCGTGGACCACCGGACCGGGATAGCCGACGGTGACATGGTCGTAGGCCCAGCCGTTGGCCAGCACCTTGACCTGTTCGACCATCTGGTCGGGACCGAGCTGCGGGCCGGAGGCGAACTCGCGCTTCTCCTTCTGTCCGGTGGCCAGGATCTTCACGTGCGTGCCACCGACGTCGACGGCCAGGATCTTCATGCGTGGAGCCTTGATTGCGGTGGGTCTCATGCGGGCAGTTCGAGCTGCAGCAGATCGGCGATGCGGTCGACCGCCATGTCGGCCGGCGGGTAGGCCGCGAGCACCTGCGGGTCCCGCGCGTACTGGCCCTGGCGCACGAACACCGTGCTCACGCGCGCCCCCCAGGCCTGCTTGACCGCGGCCAGGATGCGCAGCTTGTCTTCGACCAGCACATAGTGGCGCGCCGGAAAGCGCCGCGACACATCGTCGAGCGCCTGTTCCTTGTGGATGTAGATCAGCACGCGGCCGTCGACGGCTGCGGCGATGCCGGCACGTTCGACCTTGCGCGGCTGGAACACCACGTCGCCGTCGGACAGCACCACGGTAGGCCCGCGCCCCGCCAGGTGCTGCAGCACGTCCAGCGCGCCCGGGTACAGGCGTTGCGCGAACGGATAGTCGACCAGGAACGACGACATCGCCAGCAGGCCGATGTCGGTCGGATGCTCCTCACGGTAGCGCTGCAGCGCGCCCAGGTAGTCGCGGTAGCCGAGATCGCGCATGCGCTGTTCGAGGATGGCCCAGTAGCGGTCGCGGCAGGCCGGGCCGTAGGCGACGGCCAGGTGATCGCGGATGTCGGCCTGCACGGCGTCGTTGTCGAGCAGCGTGTTGTCGACGTCGATGAGGAAGACGCGGTCGTGCATCGGAAGAGGCGAAAGAGCGGCTAGCGGCTATGGATGATGCGGCTGCATGTCCTGGCGGACGACCGGCGCCTCCCCCAACGGGCGGCTTGCGCAGGCAACCGGTGTCGATTCTGCGCAACCGCCGGGCGCCGCGGCCAGACATTTCTGGACAGCACCGCACACCGCGGGGCCCGCCGTCAGGCCCAGAGCCTGAAGCCACCGGCGAACGCGTTGGCGTTGTCGCCGGCGCGGCACAGCGGCGGCAGCTGCTGCAGCAGGCGCACGTTGCCCCCGCCCAGCACCACCTCGTCGGGCAGCAGCGCCGCGCTCAAGCGCGCCACCACGTCGACCACGTGCGCATGCCAGGTCTTCTCGCCGTCGCGCTGCAGTGCATGTTCGCCGACGTGGTCCTCGAAGCTGCTGTGCTTGTAGGGCAGATGGCCCAGTTCCATCGGCACGACCACGCCGCCGTCGACGATCAGCGTCGTGCCGAGCCCGGTGCCCAGGCCCAGGAACAGCATCTTGCCCTGCCGGTAGCTGCCCAGCGCCTGCATCGCGGCGTCGTTGATCAGCTTCACCGGCTTGCCGAAGGCCCGCGCATAGTCGAAGCCGACCCAGCCGCGCGCCAGGTTCGGCGGTTCGCCCGACGGTGCGCCATGACGCACCGGGCCGGGATAGCCGATGCTCACCACGTCGTAGTCCCAGCCTGCAGCCAGCGTGCGCACCGCGGCGACCATCTGCGCCGCGTCCATCGTCGGGCCGGAGGCCACGCGGCGCGGCTCGGTCTCTCCGCTGAGCAGGATCTTGACGTGCGTACCGCCGACGTCGATGACCAGGATCTTCATTTCAGCGTGGCCGACTTCGAGGCGATCTGCCCCAGCAGTTCGTGCCAGGACTTGACGAAGGCGGCGGCACCTTCGCTCTGCAGTCGCGCGGCCAGCGCATCCAGGTCGATGCCGGCGGCGCGCACCGCGGCCAGCACGGCTTCGCAGTCGCCGCCGTCGGCCGGCACCGGCGTGGCCGGCTGGCCGTGGTCGGCCAGCGCCTTCAGCGTGCCCTCGGGCATGGTGTTGACCGTGAACGGCGCGGCCAGCGCCTCGACGTACAGCGTGTCGGAGGCCTTCGGGTCCTTGGTGCCGGTGCTGGCCATCAGCAGCCGCTGCGGCGTGGCGCCTTCATTCATCACGCGGCGCACGCGCGCCGAGTCGAGGAACCCGCCGTAGGCCTTGTAGGCCTGGCGTCCGACCGCGATGCCGAGCTTCATCTGCAGCGCGTCGGGCAGCTTGCCGGCCACGGCGACGTCCCAGCGGCTGATGAACAGCGAGGCCACCGAGCCCACGTCGGGCGACAGCCCCGCGTCCAGCCGGCGCTCGATGCCGCGCAGCCAGGCCTCGGCCGCGGCCAGATAGTGCGCGGTGGAGAACAGCAGCGTCACGTTCACCGGCACGCCGGCGAAGGTGGCTTCCTCGATGGCCGGCAGGCCTTCGGCCGTGCCCGGGATCTTGATGAACAGGTTCGGCCGCGCCGCGCGCGCATGCAGGTCGCGCGCGGCGGCCAGCGTGCTCTGCGTGTCGTAGGCCAGCAGCGGCGACACCTCCAGCGACACCCAGCCGTCGACGCCGCGGGTGCGCCGGTGCACCGGCAGGAACAGATCGGCTGCGCGCGTCAGGTCGGCCAGCGCCAGCTCGAAGAACAGCGCCTCGCCCGACTGGCCCTGCTGCAGGCGCTGGCGGATCTCGGCGTCGTAGTCGGCGCTGCCCTTCAGCGCCTGGTCGAAGATGGTCGGGTTGGAGGTCAGGCCGGTGACCGACCACTCGTCGATATAGCGCTGCAGCGTGCCGCTGTCCAGCAGCGCGCGCGTGATGTTGTCGAGCCACAGGCTCTGGCCCAGTCCGTGCAGGCGGGCGGTGCGGGGGTTCGGTGTCATCGGGGTGTTCTCCTTGCCGGACGAGTGCGCATCATGCGCCAGAAGCTGCCGGTGTCGAGGCTTCAGCCAGGGACATGGCCGGTATCGTTCCACAGCCGGATCGCCGGCTGCTGCCGTTGGTGTTCGTAGCCCAGGATGCCCAGGCTGGCGGTGTCGATGGTCCACAGCGCACCCGCCGCGGGCGTCAGCCCCAGCCAGCGCGCCGCCAGCATGCGCAGGAAATGACCGCTGGAAAACAGCAGCGTGTCGCCTTCCAGCCCGCGCAGCGTATCGATCAGGCTGTCGGCGCGCGCCGCCACTTGTTCGGGGCTCTCGCCGCCGGGGCAGCCGTCGCGGAACAGCTGCCAGTCCGGCCGCAGCGCCAGGATCTGCGCGCTGGTCAGGCCTTCGTAGTCGCCGTAGTCCCATTCCACCAGCCGCGCATCGCGCTCGGCGCGGGTGCCGAAGCCGGCCAGCTCGCAGGTGTGCCAGGCGCGCTGCAGCGGGCTGCACAGCACGCGGGCGAAGCGCCCGGCCTGCAGGCGCGGCACCAGGGTGCGCGCTTCGGCCTCGCCGACGGCGGTGAGCGGCAGGTCGGTCAGGCCGGTGTGCTGGCCCGACAGGCTCCACGCCGTCTGGCCGTGGCGCGCCAGCAGCACACGGGGCAGGGCCTCTGCGACGCTCATTCCATCGACCAGCCGTGGCTGACGATGATCGATTGCCCGGTCAGTGCGTTGTTCGGGAAGGCGGCGAAGAACAGCGCGGCGTCGGCCACGTCCTGCGTGGTGGTGAACTCGCCGTCCACCGTGTCCTTCAGCATGACCTTCTTGACCACGTCGTCCTCGCTGATGCCCAGCAGCTGCGCCTGCTCGGGAATCTGCTTGTCGACCAGCGGCGTGCGCACGAAGCCGGGGCAGATGACGTTGGCATGCACGCGGTACGGCGCGGCCTCCTTGGCCACGGTGCGGCACAGCCCGAGCAGGCCGTGCTTGGCGGTGACGTACGGCGCCTTCAGCGGCGAGGCCAGCTTCGAATGCACCGAGCCCATGTAGATGATGCTGCCGCCCTTGCCGGCCGCGTACATGTGCGGCAGGCAGGCCTTGGTGGTCAGGAAGGCGCCGTCCAGATGGATGGCCAGCATCTTCTTCCCTTCGCTGTACGGAAACTCGTGCACCGGGTGCACGATCTGGATGCCGGCGTTGCTGACCAGCACGTCCACGCCGCCCCAGGCGGCCACGACCTGGGCCACGCCCTGGTTGACTGCGTCCTCGTCGGTCACGTCCATCGCCACGCCCATCGCCTGGCCGCCGGCGGCGCGGATCTCGGCGGCGGCGGCCTCGGCGGCGGCAGCGTTGAGGTCGGCCACCGCGACGCGCGCACCTTCGCGCGCATAGGTGACGGCGATCTGCTTGCCGATGCCGCTGGCGGCGCCGGTGACGATGGCGACCTTGTCCTTCAGTTTCATGCGGGAACCCTCGTGCGTGGATGCTGCAGCGCAGCGGAATGGCGCGGATGTTGCCAGAGTTCCGCCGCCCATTCGCCTTCAGAATGCAGGCATGCGACCGACGATGCCACCTGCCCGCGGGCCGCGCCGTGCGCTGCTGGCCGGGCTCGGCTGGGCGCTGCTGCCGCCCGCGGCCGCGCAGAGCCCGGATGCGTTGGCTGCCGCGATGCGCCAGGCCGAGGCGCTGCGCGATGCGGCGCTGCGCAGCGGCGACCAGCCCTACGGCGCGGTGGTGCTGCGCGGCGAACAGGTGATCGGCGCCGCGCCCAGCCGCGTCATCGTGGCCCGCGACCCCACCGCCCATGCCGAGCGCGAAGCCCTGCGCGATGCGCTGCGCAGGCTGCAGGCGCAGACGCTGGCCGGCGGTGTGCTCGTTTCCACCTCGCGGCCCTGCGCCGACTGCGAAGCCGCTGCCGCCGCGGCCGGCATCGTGCGCATGGTGTACGGCCCGGCGCTCAGCGACGCCGGCGCGCCGCGATGAAGCGCCGCGGGCTGCTGTGGGCCGCGATGAGCCTGCCGCTGGCCAGCCGCGCCGATGGTGCGGCGCTGCTGGCGGCCGTCGAGGCCGGCGACCTGGCCGCGGTGCGGCGGCAGTTGGACCGCGGCACGCCGGTGGACACGCGCGACGCACGCGGCCGCACCCGCCGGTGGACACGCGCGACGCACGCGGCCGCACCGCGCTGCTGGTGGCCACCCATGCCGACCGGGTGGAGGTCGCGCGGCTGCTGATCGCCCGCGGCGCCGACGTCAACGCCCGCGACGACATCGAGGATTCGCCCTTCCTCTATGCCGGTGCCGAAGGCCGGCTGCAGATCCTGCGGCTGACGCTGGCCGCCGGCGCCGACCTGAAGAGCACCAACCGCTACGGCGGCACCGCACTGATTCCGGCCGCGCATCACGGCCACGTGGAGACGGTGCGCGAGCTGTTGAAGACGACGATCGACGTCGACCACGTCAACCGCCTGGGCTGGACCGCGCTGCTCGAGGCCATCATCCTGGGCGATGGCGGCCCGGCCCACACCGAGATCGTCCGTCTGCTGGTGGCGCACGGCGCGTCGCTGCAACGGGCCGACGCGCAGGGCGTGTCGCCGCTGCGCCATGCCGAGCAGCGCGGGCAGACGGCGATCGCCGAGCTGTTGCGCGCTGCCGGCGCCACGCGTTGAAGTGCCGCGTGCCGAAGCGATGCCGACCCGCCGCGAACTGCTCGGCCGACTGGGAGCCCTGCCGATGACGACGATGCTGCCCGACGCGCGTGCCGATGCCAGCGGCCCGATGCTGGCCTCGTACTACGCGCGCCACATGGCGCTGCGCGACGGCGTCGCCTACGGCTGGACGGGGCAGGGCGCGCCGGCCCGCCTGCGCGGCGGCGTGCGCCAGGTGGGCGTGGGCCGCGACGAGTCCTATGCGCTGCTGGACGACGGCCGGCTGCTGCGCTGGCGCGACGACCCGGCGCAGGCCGAGGCGTTGATGGCCGGCGTCGCCTGGTTCGCGGCCGGCCATTCGGGCTGGTTCGCCGCCGATGCCGGCGCCGTGCTGTGGTACGGCAGCGGCGCGCAGCAGGCGCCGCGGCGCGTGGCCGACGACGTGGTCGCCGGCTGCATCGGCGACAGCGCCGACTACGTCATCCGCCGCGATGGCCGGCTCTTTGCCAAGGGCCTGGCCCACCGCGGCCAGTACGGCGACGGGCTGCTGACACAGACCCCCGACTTCGTCGCCACCGCCGCGGACGCGGTGGCGGTGCGTGCCCACACCGGCCATGCGATCTACCTGCGCCGCGACGGCGTGGTGCTGGGCACCGGCGGCAACCGCTACGGGCCGCTGTCGCAGCACGGGTTCGGCGACAAGGCCGACCGCTGGGGCCCGATCTTCGACGGCGCGCGTGCCATCGCCACCGGCTCGCGCCATTCGCTGGCCATCCGCGAAGACGGCAGCCTGTGGGCCTGGGGCGAGGGCTTCGGCATCGAACCGCGGCGCCTGCAGGGTGAAGTGGTCGCCACCGCCGGCGGCGACACCGCAACGCTGGCATTGGGCGCCGACGGCAGCCTGTGGCAGTGGGAAGGCGCCGGCACGCCGCGCCGGCTGACGCTGCCCTGACAGCGGCGCCGGTGCGCTGCGCGGACAATCCGCGTCATCGCCCCACCGTTGCCTTTGCCGATGTCCGAGAAGCCCTCCGCTGCGCTACCCGACCCGCTGTACCGTGCGCTGGACACGCGGGCCAGCGCCACGCTGGCCCGATGGACCGGCGCGTTGTCGCCGGCCGCGGGCCAGTTGGCGGCGCTGGACTGGGCGGCGCACATCGCGCTGGCGCCCGGCAAGCGGATGGCGCTGGCCGAGCTGGCGCAGCGCCAGGCGCAGCAGCTGGCCGACTACCTGCGCGCCTGTGCGCTGCAGGCCTGTATCGGCGGCGAGTCGGTGCAGGCGCTGCTGCCGGCGCACGACCGGCGCTTTGCCGCCCCGCAATGGCAGGCCTGGCCCTTCAACCTGTGGCACCAGGCCTTTCTGCTGTCGCAGCAATGGTGGCATGCGGCGACCCATGGTGTGCCCGGCGTCGAGAAGCACCACGAGGACCTGGTGGCCTTCGCCGCGCGCCAGTGGCTCGACCTGCTGTCGCCCGGCAACCTGCCCTGGGGCAATCCGGTGGTCATCGACCGCACGCTGCAGCAGGCCGGCGTCAACCTGGCACGCGGGCTGCTGCATTGGGCCGAGGACCTGCAGCACCAGGCCCGCGGCGCGCCGCCGGCGGGCGCCGAGCAGTTCCAGGTCGGGCGCGATGTGGCGGTGACACCCGGCAAGGTGGTGCTGCGCAACCGCGTGATGGAGCTGATCCAGTACGCGCCGGCCACGGCGACGGTGCATGCCGAGCCGCTGTTGATCGTGCCGGCGTGGATCATGAAGTACTACATCCTCGACCTGTCGCCGGGCAACTCGCTGGTGAAATACCTGGTCGAACGCGGCCACACGGTGTTCTGCATCTCGTGGAAGAACCCGGGCGCGGCCGAACGCGACCTGGGGATGGACGACTACCTGCAGCTCGGGCTGCAGGCCGCGCTGGACACCATCGGCACGCTGTGCCCCAAGCGCCAGGTGCACGCCGCCGGCTACTGTCTGGGCGGCACGCTGCTGGCCATCGGCGCCGCGGCGATGGCGCGCGACGGCGACACCCGTCTGGCCAGCACCACCTACTTCGCCGCGCAGACCGACTTCTCCGAGCCCGGCGAGCTGGGCCTGTTCATCGACGAGAGCCAGCTGAACCTGCTGGAAGCGCAGATGCAGCAGACCGGCTACCTGACGGCGCAGCAGATGGCCGGCGCCTTCAACATGCTGCGCAGCTACGACCTGCTGTGGTCGCGCATGGTCAACGAATACCTGCTCGGCGAGCGTGCGCCGATGAACGACCTGATGGCCTGGAACGCCGACGCCACGCGCATGCCGGCGACGATGCACTCGCAGTACCTGCGCCGGCTGTTCCTGCACGACGATCTGAGCGAAGGCCGCTACCCGGTGGGCGGCAAGCCGGTGTCGCTGGGCAGCCTGAAGCTGCCGACCTTCATGGTCGGTACGCTGACCGACCACGTCGCGCCCTGGCGCAGCGTGCACAAGCTGCACTACCTGAGCCCGGCGGAGATCAGCTTCGCGCTGACCAGCGGTGGCCACAACGCCGGCATCGTCAACCCGCCGGCGCCCGACTCGCACCGCAGCTATCAGTTGCTGACGCGTCCGGCCGGCGGCGCCTACCTGGGCCCGGACGACTGGCTGGCCACCGCGCCGCGTCATGCGGGATCGTGGTGGCCCGCGTGGCAGCAATGGCTGGCCGCGCGCTCCGGCGCGCGCGTCAAGCCGCCGCGGATGGGGGCAGCCCTGGCGGATGCGCCCGGCAGCTACGTGCTGGAAAAATGACGTTCGAGCATCAGGTTCCCCCTCGGTACGGGGCGCACAGGGGCGGATTCGGCGCATAGCCGAACTTCAAAGTCCGCTGTGTGCGTGTAGCCAGCGCGGCCTGCCCGGGCTCGGCCTTGCTCGCACAGAAGTCCGCACGTGGAATTCGGCAATGCGCAGTGAGCCGCCGCCGGACTCCTGATGCTTGAACGCAAGTCGGCATGAGCGGGTGGCGCACCCGCGCTGGCGCGTCGGCACCGCCGTCACGGCCGGGTCACACGGCGCTGCAAGCATGGGGACGTTCAGGCCTTGCGCCGAGCTCCCTTCACTCTGCCTCGACTCCATGAAACTGCGCCGTGTTCTTGCCGCGTTGCCACTGCTGTGGGCTGCCGCGTCCTTCCCATCCCAGGCCGTTCCGCTGGGCACCAACCTGATCGTCAATGGCGATGCCGAAGCCGGCACCAGCGGCTGGCAGGCCTTCGACGGCGTGTCGCTGTTCGAGACCGCCAGTTACGCGCCGCCGCTGTTCCTGTACCCCGACGCGCCGCATGGCAGCCAGTACTTCGCCGGCAGCGCCAGCGGCCTTTCGGCGGGCTGGCAGGCGGTGGACGTGAGCGCCAATGCCGCGGACATCGACAGCGGCCACCTCGGCTTCAGCCTGTCGGCCTACCTGGGCGGCGTGGGCGACCAAGAGGACAACCCGCTGCTGTACGTGTCCTTCCTCGACGCCGCCGGCGCCGAGATCGACCACACCGAACTGGGCCCGATCTATGTCGACCTGCGCGCCAACATGACGGTGCTGGGCGGCTTCCGTACCGAGGGCTACGTGCCGGGTGGCACGCGAGCCATCCAGTTCAGTCTGTCGATGGACGGGCCCGACGGCAACAGCAGCGGTGCCTACGCCGACAACATGAACTTCGCGCTGAATGCCGCGGCCGTGCCGGAGCCGCAGGGCTGGGCGCTGATGCTGCTGGGCCTGGCCGTCGTCGGCGGCAGCGCGCGCCGCCGCAGCCAGTGATCCCGCCCTCGACCGACCTTCTCACCGGACCTCCGACATGACCCAACCCTCCCGTCGCATCTTCCTGCAGTCGCTGGCCGCCAGCTCCGCGCTGGGCGCGTTTCCGGCCGTCATCCAGAAGGCCCTGGCCGCGCCCGCCAAGGTCGTCACCGGCACGATCAAGGACGTGCAGCACGTGGTCATCCTGACCCAGGAGAACCGCTCCTTCGACCACTACTTCGGCACGCTGGCCGGCGTGCGCGGCTTCGGCGACCCGTTCCCCATCCCGGTGGTGGACCGGCCCGGCACCATCGTCGGCAAGAGCGTGTGGGTGCAGCCCACCGAGCCCACCAACGCCACCTCCAACCCGGCGGTGCCGGGGCGCACGCAGCCCAAGACCATTGCGCCGTTCCGGCTCAACACCACGCGCAACTTCAACCTGATGCGCGTCGACGGCACCCCGCACGGCTGGGGCGACAGGCACTGGGACCAGGGGCGGATGAACTGGTGGCCCCTGACCAAGCACGATCACTCGATGGGCTACTACAGCCAGGAAGACATTCCCTTCCAGTTCGCGCTGGCCAACGCCTTCACGGTGTGCGATGCCTACCACTGCTCGCTGGCCGGGTCGACCAACCCGAACCGGCTGTTCGTCTGGACCGGCACCAACGACCCGCTGGGCCGCAACGGCGGGCCGGCCGTCAACAATCGCAACGACTGGTTCGACAACCTGCCCGACTACACCTGGACCACCTATCCCGAGCGGCTGCAGGCCGCCGGCATCAGCTGGCAGGTGTACGAGAACATGGAGGACAACTTCACCGACAACCCGCTGGCCGGCTTCAAGCCCTTCCGCGACGGCTGGTTCAACCGGCCCGGGGCCTCGGCCGAGCTGAAGGCGCGCGGCATCAGCACCCGCGACCTGGACCTGCTGCGCCAGGACGTGCTCGACGGCAAGCTGCCGCAGGTGTCGTGGATCGTGGCCACCGAAGAAGGCTCGGAGCACCCCGGCCCGTCCAGCCCGGCCCAGGGTGCCGAGTACACCGCCAAGGTGCTGGAGGCGCTGACCGCCAACCCCGAGGTCTGGGCCAGCACCGTGCTGCTCGTCAACTTCGACGAGAACGACGGCTTCTTCGACCATGTGCCGCCGCCCGCCGCGCCCTCGGTGCTGAGCTGGAATGCCGACCCGGCCCGCACGGTGTATGCCGGCGCATCGACGGTGGACACCACTGGCGAATACCACGAGATCGACAGCCCGAACAGCGAGACGCTGCACTGGCCCTACGGCCTGGGTCCGCGCGTGCCGATGTACGTGGTGTCGCCGTTCAGCAAGGGCGGCTGGGTCAATTCGCAGGTCTTCGACCACACCTCGGTGCTGCGCTTCCTGGAGCAGCGCTTCGGTGTGATGGAGCCCAACATCTCGCCTTGGCGCCGCGCGGTCTGCGGCGACCTGAGCAGCGCCTTCAACTTCGCCAACCCGAACAACAGCACCGCCTTCCTCGCGCAGCTGCCGGACACCCGGGCGCTGGCCGACCGGACCCGCGCGCTGGGCAACCCGACCAAGCCGCGGCCGACGCTGCCGACGACGCTGACGCTGCCGGTGCAGGCCAGCGGCGTGCGGCCATCGTCCGCGCTGCCCTACGAGCTGGCGGCCACGGCGCGGGTGACGGCCAGCGGCGTCGGCCTCGTCTTCGACAACACCGGCACGGCGGCGGCGGTGTTCCACGTCTACGACCGGCTGCGCCTGGGTGATGTGCCACGCCGCTACACGGTGGGCGCCGGCCGGCAGTTGACGGACCGCTGGACGGCGGATGCCAAGGGCAACTACGACCTGTGGATCCTGGGGCCCAACGGCTTCCACCGGCATGTCACCGGCAACGCCGCCCGCCTGGCGGCGGCCAACGCCGCGAACCCCGAGCTGCAGGTCAGCTGCGACCGCAGCAGCGGTGAACTGTTGATCAAGCTGGTGAACACGGGCAACAGCCCCTGCGTCTTCCAGCTGTCGGCCAACCGCTATGCCTCGGCCGCGATCACCGACTACCCGGTGGTTGCACGCAGCGAGCACACGCTGCGCCTGTCGCTGGCAACCAGTCACCGCTGGTACGACTTCAGCGTCAAGGTCAAGGGCCAGCCGGAGTTCAGCCGCCGCTTCGCCGGCCGGGTGGAAACCGGCGCGCCGTCGATCAGCGACCCGGCGATGGGCGGCACCGCACGCGCCGATCAGTGGGTGGTTTGATACTGAGTTGCGTTCGAAAGTCCAGAAGCTGAAGGCGGCTTGCGGCGCTTTGCGGTCGCTCGTTGTTCGTCTCGCTGGCTTGCGTGCTTAAGCTCTGGCGTGGGGCCACGGGCGCACCGCCGGCAGGGCTTCGAATGCGACGCCCCGCCCGGTGGGCGGGGTGCCCTGCGGTGCTCGGCTTCACGGCCTCGTCGCCAACTCACTTCGCGCGCTGATCGCGCGCTACGTTCAGACAGTCGCGACGAAGTCAGAAGTGGAGGCGCGCTACGCGCGCTGGCCGTGAAACCTGCGCTCCTCGGCGTCGCATAGGCGCCCTGCCGGCGGTCCGCCCGCGGCCCCTGGCACCGCTCGTGGTTCGCGAGAACCGCGCCATCGCCGCTGCGACGAACACCTCTGCTGTGTCCGGCCGAGGATGGCGGGGAAGCGAATCCGGGAAGTAAAGGAGGAGCCCGGTCTGTCAGACCGGGCGGGGGACATGGACGGATTCGCTTCCCCGTCAGCCTCGGCTCGCGCAGACGCCTGAACACTAGGCAGCGGCAAGCGATCAACGAACGTCTGCTATGCGCCGTCAGCAGGCACATGATGCACCCCTTATTGAACGCGACCTGGCGTCAACTGGCGGCGGGGAGGCCCAGGTCGGCGGCGATGGTGTCGACGATGGTGCGCACGAAGTGCTCGTTGCCGTAGCGCTGCGCTGCCGGGCTGGACAGAAAGGCGGCGATCGCCTCCTGGTGGCGGAGGTGTTGCTGCGGACTCAGGCTGCGCAGGTGCTGCAGCAGTTCGGCCTCGTCGCGGAAGGCGTCGGCATCGATGAAGCACTCGGCCGGGATGCCGGCGGTGGCGCCAGGTGTGCCCAGGTAGACCGGCACGCAGCCCCAGACGAAACAGTCGAAGATCTTCTCGGTGATGTAGCCGGGCACGCCGCGCACGTTTTCGTAGGCGATGGCGAACCGCGCGCGCGCCAGCACTTCGCCCTTGCTGTGCACCGGACCGCGCCAGGTGGCAAAGGGCGGCCGCGCCGGCGCGATGCGGTTTCGCCACTTGCGCAGCCGCTTGACGGCGCGACCCCATACGCCGGGCCGCACCGGCGGCTGGTCCCAGCCCTGGCCGAAGAGCGCGAACAGCTCGGGCGCATGCGCCTCGAAGTGCATCAGGGTGCGCAGCCGGCGGTGATGCAGGTTGCGCGGGTTGGGCCGCGACAGCGCGTTGTTGCGCGTCAGCATGACGCAGAACAGATCGCGCTCGGCCCACGGCGCGTGGCTGCGCGGCCGCAGGTCATTGGGGATGTCGAGCTGGATGAAGCGCTCGCCGTCCACCAGGTCGGCGTTGTAGGTGAAGACCTTGCGGTAGCGCGACAGGTGCGCACGGTCGCCGTTGACCGGCCGCACCAGCGGGTCTTCGTACAGGTAGGCATACGCCGGCCACTCGGGCAGCGTGTGGCGGGCATTGACGTGCAGGTCGAAGGCGACCGGCTTGCCCTTCAGCAGGTCGGCCGTGTGCAGTGCCACGCCATGCAGCGCAAAGCGGTCGCGCAACCCGCGATAGGGCAGGTAGAACTCGCCGCCCTGCGGGCCGCGGCCGGCGATGTAGACCTCGTCGCCGGTGTGCTTGCCGGCCCACAGGGCGGCGTTCAGCGCCTCGGCACCGCTCATGCCGCAGGCTTGCGCAGCACCGCGTACAGGCTGTCGCTGAGGGGGAAGCGGTCGAACAGGTTCATGCGCTCGACCTGCAGGCCGGCCGCATGGGCGGCCGCGGCCAGCGTCTGCGGGGTGAAGTAGTTGACGTGGTCCGGCCAGCGGTAGCCGCACCAGCGTGGCCCGCGCAGCACCCGGTTCCAGCTGGCGTAGTTCGGCACCTTGATCAGCACGCGGCCTTCGGCGCGCAGCGCCCGTGCCGCTTCGCGCAGCAGCGGCAGCGGCTGGATCTCGTGCTCCAGGAACGAGGACATCACGATCAGATCGAAGAAGCCGGCCTCGAAGCTGGCCATCCCCTGCAGTGCGCTGGCATGCACGCAGTGACCACCGTACGGCGCCAGCGCGGCCTGCGAGCGGCGCGCCAGCTCGTTGCTGATCTCGACGCCGAAGGGCCGGCAGCGGAAACGCAGATCCTGCGGCAGGCGGTCCATCACCATGCCGAGCAGCTGGCCTTCGCCGCAGCCCAGGTCGAGCAGCCGGATCTCCGGCGACTCGGATGCGCGCACGATCGCCGTCGCCAGGTCGGCCACCTTGTTGCGCTTGAGCACACGGTGACGGAAGCGCTTGGCCGCGTTGCTCATCGCGTACAGCGCCGGCTCGTCGGCGGCGCGCTTGTCGGCCTCGCGCTGCCAGGTCACTTCCCAGGCCAGCTCGGACTGCAGGCTTTCGTAGCCGGGCGGGTTCTCCAGGAACACCAGCCCCGATTCGTCGCAGCGGCGCACGACCCAGGGGCTGGGCGCGACGTCGTCGAGCCGTGTGGTGGCGGTCTCGCGCTCGAGCAGCGGGCTGACGCGTTTCAGGCTCATGGTTCCAGATCGAAGTCTAGGCGGTCCAGCGTTCCGCCACCCACGGCGCGGGCAGGTGCACGCGGCCGCGCGTGCTGCGCCCGCCGCGTACGGCGTCCGGCGGGTTGATCTCGCCGTGGAAGACGACGATGCGCGCGTCGGGCGGGATGCGCGGCGCGCGCCAGTGATTGAGCGGCCAGCGTGGCAGGCAGTGGTACTTGAAGCTGCAGCACCAGCCCTTGGGCCAGTAGGCGAGCCGGCCCTGTTCGTGCAGCGCATGCGACAGGAATTCCTGCTCGTTGCGATAGCGCTTGCGCACGTCGGCCTGGTGGTCGACGAAGCGCTGCAGCACATCGGCATGCGCGCCGATGCGGAAGCGGTAGACCGACGAGTTGCCGGTCACGCGCCACGGGCGCTTCCAGTCGTGGATGATCAGGAACTCGCCCGGCAGCTCGAAGAAGGCATCGAGGCTGCCGACGACCACGATATCCAGATCGAGGAACAGCGCCTGGCCGCGCAGGCCATGCAGGTCGGACTTGAAGGTGGTGAGCTTGGGCCAGCCGCGGTCCGCGCCAGGCGCCAGCTCCAGCGTCGGCAACGGCAGGCAGCGCACCTCCGGCCGCACGCCGCCGGCGTCGTCGGTCAGGCAGACGAAGAGGAACTCGCCGCTCAGGTGCCGGCGGACCATGCCGTACAGCCGATTCACGTACTCCGGACCGTACTTGGTGCCCCACTTCATGCAGAGCACGATGCGCGGGTCGGTCATGGGGCCCCCACGCCCCCGCAGCGGCCGCTTCGCAGCCCCTGCGGCGCGAGCCGGCTGGGGTCGGCCCGGTGCCGGCTCACAACGACTCCAGGCGCCGTGGCGGATAGGTATCCCAGCCCTGGCAGCCCGGGCATTGCCAGAAGTAGTGGTGGGCCTCGAAGCCGCAGGCGGCGCAGCGGTAGCGCTGCATCGGGCGGGCGGCGGCGGCCACCACCTGGCGCAGCTGCTGCGGCGTGGTCGGATCCCACTGCACCACCGGCAGCTCCAGCACCTTGGCGGCCGCGCCCAGCGTGGGCTGGCGCTGCAGATGGTCGAGCACCAGGCGCTCGTGCTGGCCCGACGCACCCTCGAGCTCGATGCAGGCCTGCAACAGGTCGATGTCCGGTTCGGCCGCATAGGCCGCCTGCAGCCGCTCGATCGCGGCACTGCAGTCGGCGCAGGCCAGGGCGCTGCGCGCGTAGTCACCCGCGACCAGCGGCCAGGCTTCGGGCTGCTCCGCCAGCATCTGGTCCCACTGCTGCAGCGCGGCGGCATGGTCGCCGGCGCGGGCCAGCCGCTGGCCGGTCAGCAGCATCGGCCGCAACGCGCGTGGCGCGATCGTGCGCGCGCGCTGCAGTTCCTGCTTGGCCTGTTCGGGCTGGCCGGCGGCATCGGCCTGCAGCGCCAGCTCGCAGGCATAGTGGGCGATGCGCGTGGCGAAGGAGCCGGCGCCGCGGCGTTCCAGCTCGCTGGCCACGTCGGTGGCGGCGCGCCAGTCGCGCGCGCGTTCATGCAGCGACAGCAGGGCCAGGCGGGCTTCGGTGTCGAAGGCCGTGCCTTCGAGCGCCTGATAGGCTGCCTCCGCGCGGTCGAACAGGCCGGCCTTCATGAAGTCGTCGGCCAGCGCGTGCTGCGCACGCTGCCGCTGCTGCGGCTTCAGGTCGGCGCGCTCGAGCAGGTGCTGGTGCACGCGCACCGCGCGCTCGAACTCGCCGCGCCGGCGGAACAGGTGCCCGAGGCCGAAGTGCAGCTCGGTGGTGTCGGGATCGTGCCGCACGGCTTCGATGAAGGCGTCGATGGCCTTGTCCTGCTGTTCGTTCAGCAGCAGGTTCAGGCCCTCGAAATAGGCCTTCGGCGCCGCGCGGCCATCGCGCCGCACCTGCCGAAGGTCGAAGCGCGACGCCACCCAGCCGAGCGCGAAGGCGATCGGCAGCGCGATCAGCAGCCACTGCAGGTCGAAATCCATGGTCGGGAGGCTACAGGCCTTCGCGCGGCGGGTGCTCGGGGACCAGATCCGAGTTCGCGGCTTCGGGCCGCGGCGCGGCGGCCCGTGCGGGCGCCGGCGGCGGTGCCAGGCGCAGCGCCTCGCGCCGGTGGCGCCACCAGGCGGGCACCATGGCCAGCACGCCCAGCGCGCAGCCGGCGGCAAACACCACCAGCACGACGATGACCATCGGCGCATGCCACTCGACGCCGAAGAACCAGCGCACGTTGGCGGCCTGCTGGTTGTTCAGCGCAAAGGCGAACAGCGTGAAGAAGATCAGCGCCCTGAAGATCCAGACGAGGATGCGCATCGCCGGCCGATTCTAGGGGCCGGGATCAGGCGTCGGTCTTGTCGTCGCCGGCCAACGGCAGATGCGCGTCGACCGACTCGCGCAGCGCCTTGCCGGGCTTGAAGTGCGGCACCAGCTTTTCGGGGATGACCACCTGCTCGCCGCTGCGCGGGTTGCGGCCGATGCGCGGCGGCCGGCGATTGATCGAGAAGCTGCCGAAGCCGCGGATCTCGATGCGGTGGCCGCGGGCCAGCGCATCGGTCATCGCGTCGAGAATGGTCTTGACCGCGAACTCGGTGTCGCGCTGCGTGAGCTGGGCGAAGCGTTCGGCCAGCCGGGCCACAAGATCGGAGCGGGTCATCGATGAGGCTCGCGCATGGGGACACTGCGAAAGCCGCCGCGCCGTGGAGCGACGTGGCGGCGCCACGGCCAGGCCGGCTGCGGCGATGCCGCGCGCCGGCCTGCGCAGGCACTACTCCTTCTGCGTGTCCAGCTTGGCGCGCAGCAGGGCGCCCAGGCTGGTGGTGCCGGCGGTCTCGCGCTCGTTGCTCTGCGCCAGGCGCTGCATCGCTTCCTGCTGGTCGGCGTTGTCCTTGGCCTTGATCGACAACTGGATCGACCGCGTCTTGCGGTCGACGTTGATGATCATGGCGGAGACCTCGTCGCCTTCCTTCAGCACGTTGCGCGCGTCCTCGACGCGGTCGCGGCTGATCTCGCTGGCGCGCAGGTAGCCGGTCACATCGTCGGTCAGCTGGATCTCGGCGCCGCGCGGGTCGACCGTCTTCACCTTGCCGCTGACCAGCGCGCCGCGGTCGTTGACCGTGGTGAAGCTGGTGAACGGATCGGTGTCGAGCTGCTTGATGCCCAGCGAGATGCGCTCGCGCTCCACGTCGACGGCCAGCACGATGGCTTCGACTTCCTGGCCCTTCTTGTAGTTGCGCACCGCGGTCTCGCCGGGTTCGTTCCAGGACAGGTCCGACAGGTGCACCAGGCCGTCGATGCCGGCGGCCAGGCCGATGAAGATGCCGAAGTCGGTGATCGACTTGACCGGGCCCTTGACGCGGTCACCGCGGTTCACCGTGCCGGCGAATTCTTCCCACGGATTGGCCTTGCACTGCTTCATGCCCAGGCTGATGCGGCGCTTGTCTTCGTCGATCTCCAGCACCATGACCTCGACCTCTTCACCCAGCGAGACGACCTTGCTGGGCGAGACGTTCTTGTTGGTCCAGTCCATCTCCGAGACGTGCACCAGGCCTTCGATGCCCGGCTCGATCTCGACGAAGGCGCCGTAGTCGGCGATGTTGGTGATCTTGCCGAACAGGCGCGTGCCGTTCGGGTAGCGGCGGCTGACGCCATGCCACGGGTCGTCGCCCAGCTGCTTCAGGCCCAGGCTGACGCGGTTCTTCTCGGCGTCGAACTTCAGCACCTTGGCGGTCAGTTCCTGGCCGACCTGCACCACCTCGGTCGGGTGGCGCACGCGGCGCCATGCCATGTCGGTGATGTGCAGCAGGCCATCGATGCCGCCCAGGTCGACGAACGCACCGTATTCGGTGATGTTCTTGACCACGCCGTGCACGATGGCGCCTTCGCTCAGCGTCTCCAGCAGCTTGGCGCGCTCTTCGCCCATCGACGCTTCGACCACGGCGCGGCGCGACAACACCACGTTGTTGCGCTTGCGGTCGAGCTTGATGACCTTGAACTCCATGGTCTTGCCTTCGAACGGCGTCATGTCCTTGACCGGACGCGTGTCGAGCAGGCTGCCGGGCAGGAAGGCGCGGATGCCGTTGACCAGCACCGTCAGGCCGCCCTTGACCTTGCCGTTGACCGTGCCGGAGACGAATTCGCCGGACTCCAGCGAGTTCTCCAGCGACATCCACGAGGCCAGGCGCTTGGCCTTGTCGCGGCTGAGGATGGTGTCGCCGTAGCCGTTCTCGACGGCGTCGATGGCCACCGAGACGAAGTCGCCGACCTGGACTTCGACTTCGCCCTGGTCGTTCTTGAATTCGTCGATGGGAACGTAGGACTCGCTCTTCAGGCCGGCGTTGACGACCACATGGCCGTGGTCGATGCGCACGACCTCGGCGGAGATGACCTCGCCGACGCGCATGTCGCTGTTCTTCAGCGACTCTTCGAACAGGGCGGCGAAGGACTCACCGCCGAAGGCGGTCTGGGTTTGGCTCATGGTGTTTCCTGCGGTGGCCGCACGCTGCGGCCGGGGGGTTATGCAACCAGAGGTTGCGGGTTGGACATCACACCGCCCTCGACGGGCCTGCCGGCCACTGCGGGGGAGGACGGTGCACTCTCGGCCCCACCGTCGAAGCGCGGCCCGGGAGCCAGCCTCAAGGGAAGGGTCTGCGCTGCTGCCACCAACCCAACACCCGGTCGACCGATTCGTCGATGGACAGGGCCGAGTTGTCGAGCGACAACGCATCTTCGGCCGGCTTCAAGGGTGCGACGCTGCGGGACCTGTCCCTCGCATCACGCGCTTCCAGATCAGCACGAAGGTCGGCGATTGTAGCTTGAATTCCCTTTGAAATCAACTGCTTATGCCTGCGCAGCGCGCGCTGCTCGGCGTCCGCCGTGAGGAACACCTTGAGCGTGGCCTGCGGGAACACCACCGTGCCCATGTCGCGGCCGTCGGCCACCAGTCCCGGCGCGCGACGGAACGCCAGCTGCAGACCGTGCAGCGCGTCGCGCACCGGGCCGTGGGCCGATACGCGCGAGGCCATGGCGCCGACGCGTTCGGAGCGCAGGTCATCGTCGACGCCAACGCCGCGCAACAGGATGCGGCCGTCGTCGAAGCGCAGGTCCAGGCGGGCGGCGATGCCGGCCACGGCCTGCGCATCGTCGGGGTCGACGCCGTCCTGCAGCGTGGCCAGCGCGGTCGCCCGGTACAGCGAGCCGGAATCGAGCAGGTGGTAGCCGAGGCGCCGCGCCAGCGCGGCGGCCAGCGTGCCCTTGCCCGAGGCGCTGGGCCCGTCGACGGTGATCACCGGTACGTCGGCGGCGTCGGCGCTGACGACACCGAACAGCGTCTCGAAGTAGTCGGGGAAGGTCTTGGCCACGCAGCGCGGGTCGAGGATGCGCAGTGGCACGCCGGGACCGCCGGCCAGACCATTGAACGCGGCCAACGACAGGCACATCGCCATGCGGTGGTCGTCGTAGGTATGCACGCTGGCCGCATGCCAGGCGGCCGGCGGCGTGACCTCGATGAAGTCGTGGCCTTCGACCACCGCCGCGCCGAGCTTGCGCAGTTCGGTGGCCATGGCGGCGATGCGGTCGGTTTCCTTGACGCGCCAGCTGGCGATGTTGCCGAGCCGCGTCGGGCCGTCGGCATACAGGGCCATCACCGCCAGCGTCATCGCCGCGTCGGGAATGTGGTTGCAGTCGAGTTGCAGCGCGCGCAGCGGCCAGGCGCCGCGCGACACCTGCAGCCAGCCGGGGCCGGTCTGCACCTTCGCGCCCATGGCCTGAGCCGCCTCGACGAAACGGATGTCGCCCTGGATCGAGTCGCTGCCGACGCCGTGGATGCGCAACGGGGCGCCGCCGGCCGCGGCGATGGCGCCCAGCGCGATGAAGTACGAGGCCGACGAGGCATCGCCCTCGACATGGATCTCGCCGGGCGAGCGGTAGCGGCTGCCGCGCGGGACGACGAAGCGGCACCAGGCTTCCTGGCGTACCTCGATGCCGAAGCGCGCCAGCAGCTTGCAGGTGATCTCGACATAGGGCTTGGAGATCAGCTCGCCTTGCACCTCGACCGTGATGTCACCGTCGCCGCTGACCAACGGCAGCGCCAGCAGCAGCGCACTGAGGAACTGGCTAGAGACATCGCCGCGCACGCGGATCGGCGCGTCGATGCGCAGACGGCCGCCGGGCTGCCCCTGAACGCGCAGCGGTGGATACCCGGGCTGGCCCAGATCGGTGATGTCGCAGCCCAGCGCGCGCAGCGCGTCCACGAGATCGCCGATCGGCCGCTCGTGCATGCGCGGCACGCCGGAAAGCTCGAAGCGGCCGCCCTGTGTCGCGGCCAGCAGCGCCAGTGCGGCGGTCAGCGGGCGCATCGCGGTGCCGGCATTGCCGAGGAACAGCGCCGCGTCGTGCACGCGCAGCCGGCCGCCCAGGCCGCCGATGCGCAGCGTGCCGCGCGCATCGCGCTCGATGCTGCAGCCCAGCGTGTTCAGCGCATCGAGCATGACGCGGGTGTCATCCGAGTCGAGCGGCTCGTGCACCAGCGTGCTGCCTTCGGCCAGCGCCGCCAGCAGGAGCACACGGTTGGAGATGCTCTTCGAGCCCGGCAGCCGTACCGAACCGGAAGCGCCGCGCAGCGGCGGCAGGTCGAGGAAGGGGATGTCGAACACGGGACTCGGGCTTGCGAACGCGATGGAGAACGGCGCCGCTAGCGCGCCGGCGGCACGCGCGGCGCGCCCATCTGCCAGCCGCGCCGGCCCTCGCTGGCCACGCGCAGCAGTTCCTGCAGCGCGGGGCCGTTGCCGGCCAGCATCACCTGCTCGAGCGCGTCCAGCGTCTGGCGAAAGCGCTGCGACTGCTTCAGCACTTCTTCGCGGTTGGCCAGCAGAACGTCGCGCCACATCGTCGGGTCGCTGGCGGCAATGCGCGTGAAGTCGCGGAAGCCGGGGCCGGCCAGCGACAGCAGGTCGCGACCGGCGGGCTGGCCGAGCACGCTGCCAAAGTAGGCGAAGGCCAGCAGGTGCGGCAGGTGGCTGACCGCGGCGAAGGCGCTGTCATGGTTCTCCGGCGTCATCTTCAGCACCTGCGCACCGATGGCCGACCAGATGTCGGTCGCCTTCTGCACCAGCGTGGCGTCGGTCTGCGGCAGCGGTGTCAGGATCACCTGGCGGCCGGCATAGAGCGCGGCGTCGGCATGCTGGATGCCGGAGCCTTCCTTGCCGGCGATCGGGTGCGCCGGTACGAAGCCGGCGATGCGCTCGCGCAGCCCGCGCCTTGCCGCGTCGACGACGTCGCGCTTGGTGCTGCCCACGTCCATCACCAGCACGCCGGGCTCGACCAGGTGGCGGATGGCCTTCAGCGTGGTCTCGGTCGCCGCCACGGGGACGGCCAGCAGCACGATGTCGGACCCGGCCACCGCCTGCAGCGCCGAGTCGGCGATGACGTCGATCACGCCCATGCGCAGCGCGCGCTCGGTGGTCGACGGCGACTTGCTGTAGCCGACCACGCGCTTGACCAGTGCGCCGCGCTTCAGCGCCAGAGCGAAGGAGCCGCCCATCAGGCCGCAGCCGATGACGCCGAGCTGGTTGAACATCGCGCGCCGCAGCCTCTAGTGCACGTCCACCGGATAGGTGCCCAGCACCTTGAAGAAGGCGCAGGCCTCGCGCAACTCGCGCATCGCCAGCGCGACATTGGCCTCGTCGGGGTGGCCCTCGATGTCGATGTAGAAGTAGTACTCCCATTGCCCCGAACGCGCCGGTCGCGACTCGAAGCGGGTCATCGAGACGCCGTGCGCCTTCAGTGGTACCAACAGGTCGTGCACCGCGCCGGGACGGTTGTCCACCGACACGATCAGGCTGGTGCAGTCGTGGCCGCTGGGCTTCGGATGCGGATGCGCCTGCGGATGGGTGACGACCGCGAAGCGCGTGCGGTTGTGCGCCTCGTCCTGGATCGCCGGCGCCACCACGTGCAGTCCGTATTCGCTCGCCGCGCGGGTGCTGGCAATGGCGGCCAGCGTGGCATCCTGGCCGGCCAGGCGCGCGCCTTCGGCGTTGCTCAGCGCCGGGCGGCGCTCGGCCTGCGGCAGGTGCGTGGACAGCCAGGCGCTGCACTGGGCCAGTGCCTGCGGGTGGCCGAGAACGGTATCGATGCCTTGCTGCGCGGGCTCCCGCCGCTGCTGGTTGTGGCGGATGAACAGGCTGGTCTCGCCGTTGTTTAACAGCGGCGTGTTCAGGAACAGATCGAGCGACCGCGCGACCACGCCTTCGGTGGAGTTCTCCACCGGCACC
>JBGAII010000024.1:21909-38255 GCA_044225625.1 Rubrivivax sp. | reverse complement strand
GATCTGCAGGAACACCCGGCTGCCTTCGACCTTGACCGGATAGCTGCGCAGCGCCTGCGTGGCCGGCTCGCACAGCGGCTGACCGTCGCGCACGTCGAACTTGCCCTGGTGCAGCGGGCATTCGATCTCGTGGCCGTCGAGGAAACCATCGCACAGCCGGGCATGCCCGTGCGAGCAGATGTTGTCGGTGGCATAGACGGCATCGCCGACGGTGTAGATCGCGATGTCACGGCCGCCGACGATGACGCCTTTGACGTCGTCGACGGGCAGTTCGTCGGCCGGCATCACGTCGGTCCAGGGGGTCGTGCTCATGGCGGGCCTCAGATCGGGTAGATGATGGAGTTGGGGACCATCTCGGAGTCGTAGATGCACTCGCGCGACGCGAACTTCAGGCCGTTGCCGGTGCGCACCACCGTGTCCAGGTAGCGGCCGACGTTGAAGACCGTCGTCGCGTCCGACAGCTTGGTGCGGAACACCGCGTAGTTGGCCTCGCAGCGCCAGCGCCCGTCGGCCGCCTCGCGCACGACCGGGCAGCCCACCACGTGGCGCTGGTAGTACGGGTCGTGGAACAGGGTTTCCTTGATGCCGTAGACGCGGTCCTTCAGCATGCCCTTGCTGGTGAAGGCCAGCGTCGCCAGCGGAAAGCCGCGTTCGTGGTTCTCGCGCGGCTGCAGGCGGTAGATGCCGTCGTCGGTGAAGAACTCGGGCCACAGGTCCCAGTGGCCGGAATCGACCGCGCTCGCATAGTCCGCATACAGCTGCGTCAACGCCAACCAGTCCTCGAAACCCAGCTTCGCCGTCATGATTCAGGCCTCCATCACCTGGCGCCAGTAGCGGTACATGCCGCGGATCAGCGTCTCGGTGACCATGTGTTCGGTGTCCTCCACCTCACGCCCGCCGAGTTCGGCCAGCGTGCGGTGGAAGGGCTTGCTCTCGAAGGCCTGCTGCGAGAACTCGATCACCTCGCCGTCGTCGGCCGAGACGAAGCCTGCCGGGCCGAACAGGTTGGCCTGCCGCAGCCGGCGCTGCGTCATCTCTTCGCTGTCGTCCTCGAAGCCGAAGTGCGTCCAGACGAAATCGAAGCTGCCGTGGCCGTTGGGCTGAATGTGGCGCGTCGACACGCTGTTCACCTGCTGCTGCAGGATCACGCTGGGGAAGATCGTCGTCATCACCGCGGTCGGGCCGCCCCACCAGGGTTCGGGCACGATGTCGAGAAAGCGCGGGTCGTTGAGCTGCATCGACTCCTTGAAGCTCGAGACCTGCGTCACCTGCTCGGCCTTGCCGGCCGTGCCGCGGGTGGAGATCATGGCTGCGTGCCGGTGGTGCTCGTCCATGCGCAGCTGCGACTTGTTGTCGGCGCGCCAGAGGCCGAAGGTGACGAACCACGTGTGCAGCAGCCCCGGGTGGTACGGATCCTTGATGTTTTCCTGCATCAGCTTCCAGTTGCCCGGGATGCGCTGGCGGTTGTAGCCCAGGATGCTGAGTTTGCGTCCGTTGAACAGGCGGTCGAAGTAGCCCAGCACCACCGGGCCGAGGAACTGCTCGAAAGGCTCGACGTCGGCGTCGAAGGACGCGAACACGACGCCGCCGCGCGTGGCCACCTTCAGCCGGGTCAGGCCGTGCTCGGCCGTCTTGAAGTCGGCCGGCATGCCGCCATGCACCTGGCCGTCCTGCTTGACCCCGCGGCGGAAGGGCACCCCTTGCAGATCGCCCTTCAGCGTGTAGCTCCACTGGTGATACGGACAGACGAACTCCTTGCGGTTGCCGTGCCGTTCGCGGCAGAAGCGCATGCCGCGGTGCGCGCACACGTTCTCGACGACATGCAACTCGCCGTCGGCATCGCGCGTCAGGATGACCGAGCGCTCGCCCACCGCCGTGCGCTTGAAGTCACCCGGGTTCGGCACCTCGGCCTCGAGACCGATGTAGCACCAGTGGCCCTTGTAGAAGAAGCGCTCGAGCTCGCGCCGGTAGATCTCGTCGCTGGTGTAGGCAAGGAAGGGGATGCGGTACGTGCCGTCGCCCTCCCAGTGGGCTCGGGCCGGAAAGACCGCGGGGGTCGGGTTCATGTCTGTCTCCTTTGTCCGTCGAGGCGCCGTCGAGCCGTGCCGGAGAACCGGCCTAGAGGCGCTCTTCGCGCCAGACGCCCAGCGCCTGCTGCACCGGACGGTCTGAGAAGCTGAACAGCAACGCATCACGTTCGGCGCGCAGCCGCAGCGGGTGCCACGACGGCACGACGAACACGTCGTTCTCTTCGACCCGCCAGCTCAGGTCGCCGACCTGCACTTCGGCACGTCCTTCCAGGCAGACATGCACGGTGCCATCGGTGCTGCGCAGCGGGCGGGTCTCGAAGCCGGCCGGCAGCCACTGCGCAAAGGCGCCGATGGTCGGCATCGGCGACGCGCCGGTGGCCGGGTTGACGTAGCGCAGCTTGAAGCCGTCGTGCGCATCCGGCGTTCCGCGTGCGATGGCCTGCAGCGACGCTCTCGTTCGTTGGAAGGGGTAGACGAAAACCCGTGTCGGGTCGGCCGGCTTCGGCTGGTAGTCCATCGGCACCATGTTGGCGCCGTAGCGGGCGAGCGCATCACCTTCGGCGCGCAGCGGCTGCTGGACCGTCTGCTCGCCCTTCTCGGCAAAACCGGCGTCGAGGAAGCGCAGGATCGGGATGTCCAGTCCGTCGAGCCAGACCACCGGCTGGTCGCCGAGGTTGCCGTGGTCGTGCCAGGTCCAGGCCGGCGTGATGATGAAGTCGCCGCGTCGCATGGTCGTGCGTTCACCGTCGACCGCGGTGTAGGCGCCCTCGCCGTCGAGCACCAGCCGCAGCGCCGACTGCGTGTGGCGGTGCGCCGGCGCCACTTCGCCGGGCAGGATCAGCTGCAGCCCGGCGTACAGCGACTGCGTGATGCACGATTGGCCGCGCAGTGCCGGGTTCTCCAGGATCAGCACGCGGCGCTCGGCTTCCTCGGCCGAGATCAGCCGTCCGGCTTCCATCACCTGCTCGCGCAGTTCGGCGTAGTGCCACAGTGCCGGCCGCGCCGGCGAGCGCGGCTGCGGCGGCACCAGCGCGCCCAGCACCTCCCACAACGGTGTCATGTGGCGTGCGCCGATGCGCTCGTAGTAGGCCGCGCGCTCGCGCTGGGCATCGGCGGGGAGCGGTACGGTGGGCATGGCTGTCTCCTTCTGCGGGCGCGGCTCAGGTGCCCTGGGTGTAGAACGCATCGGCGTAGACCTGCGCGGCGGCGATGCCTTTGCGCCGGATCACCCGCGTGACCGCCTCGACCATCGGCGGCGAGCCGCACAGATGGGCGCGCCAGCCGCTCAGGTCGCCCAGGTCCTGCTCGATGGCCTGGGTGACCAAGCCGGGGCGGTGCATGGCCGCGTCGCCGCCGCCGGCCACAACCACGTGCAGCGACAGCGAAGGGTGCTCGCGCTGCAGCTGGTGGAGCCACTGCAGGCCGTAGAGGTCGTCCGGCGAACGCACGCCGAAGTAGAGGTGGATCGGATTGACCATGCCGGCCGCGACCGCGCCGCGCACGATCGACAGGATCGGCGCCAGTCCGGTGCCACCGGCGACACAGAGCATCGGCCCGGCATGCCTGCGCCGCAGGTAGGCCGAGCCGAGCGGGCCGCTGAGGCGCACGGCGTCGCCCACCTTCAGCTCATGCGCGATGTAGCCGGAGACGCGGCCATCGGGCACGCGCCGGACATGGAACTCGAGCGTCGCGTCGTGACACAGGCCGGCCATCGAATACGGTCGCACGTGGTCCGGCGTGAACTGCAGTTGCAGGTACTGGCCTGGCGAGAACTCGATCGGCTTGGCCGGCTTCAGCACCAGCCGCCGGATGTCGTGTGTCATGTCCTCGATCGTGTCAACGGTCGCCTTGACGATGCGCGCCGGATGCACGACCACTTCGTCGGGCTCGGGTATCTCGATGGTGCAGGGGTCGGTGAGATAGGTCTGGCAGGCGAGAACGAAGCCGTCTTCGGCGTCCTGCGGACGCTGCTGCTCGTGCCCGCCTTCCAGCACCTCGCCGTCGAGGACACGGCAGCGGCAGGTGCCGCAGCGCCCGGCCATGCACGAATAGGACATCGGCACCTGCGCCGCCTGCAGCGCGCTCAGCAGGTTCGCACCGGGTTCGACCCGGATCACGCGGTTGAGAGGCTGAACGAGGACATCCATGGCACGGCGGGCAGTCGGCCGCATGATTGGGCGCCATCGACCATCAGACAATAGAATGGCGTGAATGTTCGTCATCACCGAATGTGATGGTGACTCGCGATGGAGCTGACCGATATCGACCTCAACCAGCTGGTGCTGTTCCACCAGCTGATGGTTCACCGGCGCGTGTCGAAGGTGGCCGATCAGCTCGGGCTGACGCAACCGGCCGTGAGCAACACCCTGGCCAAGCTGCGCCGCCAGTTCGGCGACGAGCTGTTCCTGCGCACGCCGGCCGGCATGGTGCCGACGCCCTTTGCCGAGCAGCTGGCGGAGCCCGTGGGCTACGCGCTGGGCATGATCCACAGCGGCCTGAACCAGCAGACGCGCTTCGATCCGGCGAGCGTCGAGCGCTCGCTGACCATCGGCATGACCGACATCGGCGAGATCGTCTTTCTGCCGGCGCTGGTCGAGCGGCTCCGGCGCGACGCGCCGGGGGTGACGCTGAGCACGGTGCGCGTGACGGCCGTGAACCTGAGCGAGGAGATGGCATCGGGCCAGGTCGACCTGGCCGTCGGCCCGCTGCCGCAACTGAAGGCCGGCTTCTTCCAGCGGCGTCTCTTCAAGCAACGCTATGTCTGCCTGTTCCGCCGCGGGCACGCTCTGGACCGCAAGCGCCTGACGCTGGCGGATTTCGAGTCGGCCGAGCACCTGATGATCCGCTCGGCCGGCACCGGCCATGGCAAGGTGGACGAGTTGCTGCGCCGCGCCGGCATCCGGCGCAAGGTGCGCCTGACCGTGCCGCACTTCGTGAGCGTCGGGCCCCTGCTGCGCCGCACCGACCTGGTGGCCACGGTGACGGAGAAGCTGGCGCAGAGCCTGGCCGAGCCCTTCGACCTCACCTACCGACCGCACCCCGTCGCGCTGCCCGAAGTGGCGATCAATGTCTTCTGGCACGCGAAGATGCACCGCGCGCCGGCGAACCAATGGCTGCGCGGCGTGGTCTTCGACCTGTTCGGTGATGACGCCGTGAACCCGCGGACTGGCGCTCCCTAGCGCTTGCGCAGCGGCCTGCGTGCGATCAGGCCCGCTTCGGTATCCGCACCGGCAGCGATGTGAAGCCGTGAACGAAGTTGGACTTGGTGCGCCGGGGTTCGCCCACCACGTCGATGCGCGGGAAGCGCTGCAGGATCTCCTGCCACAGGATCTTCAGCTGCAGCTCCGCCAGCCGGTTGCCGACGCAGCGATGGATGCCGAAGCCGAAGGCCATGTGCTGGCGAGGGCGTGGGCGGTCGATGACGAAGCGGTTCGGCTCATCGATGGCCTCGTCGTCGCGGTTGCCCGACAGGTACCACATCACCACCTTGTCGCCCTTGCGGAGGGTCTTGCCACCGAGCTCGGCGTCGCGCAGCGCGGTGCGGCGCATGTGCGCCAGCGGCGTCTGCCAGCGGATGATTTCCGGCACCATGCTCTCCACCAGCGCGGGGTTGGCACGCAGCTTGTCGTACTCGTCCGGGAACTGGTTCAGCGCCAGCAGACCGCCGCTGATGGAGTTGCGCGTGGTGTCGTTGCCGCCGACGATCAGCAGGATGACGTTGCCCAGGTACTCCGGCGGGCTCATGTGGCGCGTGGCCGGCGAGTGCGCGAGCATCGAGATCAGATCGTTGCGCGGCTCGGCGTTGACGCGCTGGTTCCACAGCCGGGTGAAGTAGTCCTGGCAGCGGCCGAGTTCGGTCCGGCGCTGCTCCCAGGACGAGACCGGCCCATTGCCGTCGGGGTCGCCGGTGGCCATGTCGGACCACCAGGTGAGCAGGTGCCGGTCCTCGAAGGGGAAGTCGAACAGCGTCGCCAGCATCTGCGTGGTCAGCTCGATCGACACCCGCGGCACCCAGTCGAAGGGTTCGCCGATCGGCAGGCCGTCGAGGATGCGCGCGGCGCGTTCGCGGATCGTGCTCTCCAGCCGCGCCAGGTTGGCCGGCGCGACGATCGGGCTCACCGTTTTGCGCTGCTCGTCGTGGCGCGGCGGGTCCATCGCGATGAAGCTGGGGAACACCTCCGGCGCCGGCCGTTCCGCCAGCGAGATGCCGCCCAGGTGCGCGTCGGACGAATAGGTGGCGTGGTCGGTGTCGACGGCCAGGATGTCCTTGTACTTCGTCACCGACCAGTAGGGGCCGAAACGTTTGCTGTGCGCCAGGTGCACCGGGTCGTCGCGCCGCAGCCGCTCGAAGTACCAGCCGACGTAGTCATGCTCGAACAGGTAGCCCTTGCTCGGATCGATCTGCTCGATCGGCAGGCTCATCGCCTTGTCTCGCTCCGGGTGGGAAAGCGGCGTGTGCATGGGTGCACCTTCTGGGAACTGCGTGAGCGCAAGCGTACAGGAGTGCGCCGGGCCACGGCTACACTCGCGGTCCTGACCGCAGCCCCTGGATCAACACCATGCTTCGCTGTGCTTCCCTTCTGGCGCTGACCGTGGCGCTGGCGCTGCCGGCCGCCGCGCAGACACAACGGCAGTTCACTTCCAAAGCCCTGCGCGGCGAGGTCGTCTTCGGCACGCCGCCCGAAGTCACGCTCAACGGCAAGCCGGCGCGGCTGGCGCCGGGCGCGCGCGTGCGCGACGCCAACAACCTGATCCAGCTCCCAGCCTCGCTGGCCGGCCGCAAGGCGGTGGTCAACTACACGCTGGAGCTGGAAGGCCAGTTGCTGGACGTGTGGATCCTCACCGCCCAGGAGGCTGCCAAGCAGCCCTGGCCGCGCACGCTGCAGGAGGCCCAGACCTGGTCCTTCAGCGACGGCGGGCAAATCTGGATCAAGCCATGAGCGGCGCCGACACGCCCGGCGGCGGCACGAAGAAGGTCTTCATCCGCAGCTTCGGCTGCCAGATGAACGACTACGACTCGGCGCGCATGGCCGACCTGCTGCGCGACAACGGCGGCTACGAGCCGACCAGCGACGTCGAGCAGGCCGACCTGGTGCTGTTCAACACCTGCTCGATCCGCGAAAAGGCGCAGGAGAAGGTGTTCAGCGACCTGGGCCGGGTCAAGCACCTGAAGGACAAGGGTGTGCTGATCGGCGTCGGCGGCTGCGTCGCCAGCCAGGAAGGCGCGGCGCTGATCGAACGCGCGCCCTATGTCGACCTGGTCTTCGGCCCGCAGACGCTGCACCGGCTGCCGGACATGATCGCCGCGCGCCGCGATACGCGGCGGCCGCAGGTGGACATCAGCTTCCCGGAAATCGAGAAGTTCGATCACCTGCCGCCCGCCCGCGTCGAGGGCCCGACGGCCTTCGTCTCGATCATGGAAGGCTGCTCGAAGTACTGTTCGTACTGCGTCGTGCCCTACACCCGCGGTGAAGAGGTGAGCCGCCCCTTCGACGACGTGCTGGCCGAAGTCGCCACGCTGGCCGAGCAGGGCGTGCGCGAGGTGACGCTGCTGGGCCAGAACGTCAACGCCTACCGCGGCACGATGGGCGACAAGAACCTGAGCGGCACGAGCGCCGCAGACATCGCCGACTTCGCGTTGCTGATCGAGGTCGTGGCCGAAATCCCCGGCATCGAGCGCATCCGCTACACCACCAGTCATCCGAACGAGTTCAGCCAGCGGCTGATCGACGTCTACGCGCGCGTGCCGCAGCTGGTGAACCACCTGCACCTGCCGGTGCAGCACGGCAGCGACCGCATCCTCAGCGCCATGAAGCGCGGCTACACCGCGCTGCAGTACAAGAGCATCGTGCGCCGGCTGCGCGCCGTGCGGCCGGACATCTCGCTGTCCACCGACTTCATCGTCGGCTTTCCCGGCGAAACCGACGCCGACCACGCGCTGACGATGAAGCTGATCGAGGACATCGGCTTCGATTCGAGCTTCAGCTTCGTCTTCAGTGCCCGCCCCGGCACGCCGGCGGCGAACCTGCCGGACGAGACGCCGCAGGCGCTGAAACTGCAGCGGCTGCAGCAGCTGCAGGCGCACATCGAGGCGCATGCCCGCGGCATCGGCCAGTCGCGCGTGGGCACGGTGCAGCGCATCCTGGTCGAAGGCGCATCGCGCAAGTCCACCACCGAGTCTCCGGAGCTGATGGGCCGCACCGAATGCAACCGCATCGTCAACTTTGTGGGGCCGGCAGAGCTGGTGGGCCAGCTGATCGACGTGACCATCACGCAGGCCTATCCGCACTCGCTGCGGGGCCGCTGGCCGGCCGGCGGCAGCCTCAGCGGCGCCGCAGCGGACCGGCCCACCCCAGCGTCAGTGCCACGGCCAGCACCATCAGTGCATAGCTGAGCATCCTGCCATCGCGGCCCAGCAGCGCCAGGCCGCCCAGCAGCACCAGCGAGCCGGATGCCCCGGCCCAGAGCGTCAGCCGGGCCCAGCGCACACTGCGCAGCTCGTTGCGCCACAGCTGCTTGGCAGCGGCAGCCGCCATCGCGGCGGTCAGCCAGGCAGGCAGGAACAAGCCCAGCAGGTGCCAGAAGGCGTCGATCGGGCTCAAGGAACGCAGTTTCGCAAGTTGATGCGGCGCAAATGCGGGGGTGGCCACCGCGCTGCCGGGGAAGGGCGCTCAATTTTATAATTCGAAAGATGAGCGTCATTGCGCTGGGCCTGAACCATTCGACTGCGCCGCTGGATCTGCGGGGCCGTTTTGCGTTTGCGCCCGAGCAGTTGGGCAGCGCGTTGCACGGCTTCCGCCAGCGCATCGGCAGCCGCGCGCTGCCCGAGGCCGCGCTGCTGTCCACCTGCAACCGCACCGAGCTGTACTTCGCCGCCGGTGCCGGCCGCTCGCACGAGCTGGTGCGGCCGGCCATCGACTGGCTGGCCGCGCACGGCAGCATCAGCGGCGAGCATATGCAAGCCCACACTTACGTGCTGGAAGACCGCGCTGCCGCACGGCATGCCTTCCGCGTGGCCTCGGGGCTGGATTCGATGGTGCTGGGCGAGCCGCAGATCCTGGGCCAGATGAAGGAAGCCGTGCGCCAGGCCGAAACGGCCGGCACATTGGGCAGCACGCTGCACCAACTGTTCCAGCGCTCCTTCTCGGTGGCCAAGGAGGTGCGCAGTTCCACCGAGATCGGCAGCCATTCGATCAGCATGGCCGCGGCTGCGGTCCGGCTGGCCGGGCAGTTGTTCGAGGACCTGGGCCGCATCCGTGTGCTCTTCGTCGGCGCCGGCGAAATGATCGAACTGGTGGCCACGCATTTCGCAGCCCGTCAGCCGGCTGCGATGGCGGTGGCCAACCGCACGCTGGAGCGCGGCGAGAAGCTGGCGACGCGCTTCGGTGCCCAGGCGCTGCGGCTGGCCGACCTGCCGTCGCGGCTGCATGAATACGACGCCGTGGTGTCCTGTACCGCCAGCAGCCTGCCGATCATCGGGCTCGGTGCGGTGGAGCGGGCGCTGAAGGCGCGGCGCCACCGGCCGATGTTCATGGTCGACCTGGCGGTGCCGCGCGACATCGAGCCCGAGGTCGGCCGCCTGTCCGACGTCTACCTGTACACGGTGGACGACCTGGCAGCGATGGTGCAGAGCGGCGGCGAGAAGCGCCAGGCCGCAGTGGAGCAGGCCGAAGCCATCGTCGATGCCGGCGTACAGAGCTTCGCCCACTGGCTGGACCAGCGCGCCGCGGTGCCGCTGATCCAGGCGCTGAACCGTCAGGCCGACGACTGGCGCAGCGCCGAGATGGCGCGGGCGCGCAAGCTGCTGGCGCGCGGCGCCGATGTCGACCAGGTGCTGGACGCGCTGTCGCGCGGGCTGACGCAGAAGCTGCTGCACGGCGCGCTGGCCGAGTTGCATTCGGCAGAGGGCGCACAACGCGAACAGTTGGCGCAGACCGTGTCGCGCCTGTTCCTGCGCCAGACCACGCGCAGCCCCGACAGCGACGAGCGTTAGCTGCGCAGCAGCCCGCTCCTCCGCGCGCGGCTGACAGCCGCGCCCTGCCGCATCGCTTCTTGAGACCCCCCGATGAACCCCAGCCTGCGCGAGCAGTTCCAACGCCTCGGCCTGCGCCTGAACGAACTCGACGCCAACCTGGCCGATCCGCAGGTGCTCGGCGACATCGCCCGCTACCGCAGCCTGTCACGCGAGCAGGCCGAAGTGGCACAAGTGGTGGGGCAGTTCCGTCAGTTCGAACAGCGCGAGCGGGATCTGGCGGCTGCGCGTGACTTGCTGGCCGACCCGGAGATGGCTGAAATGGCCGCCGAAGAGATGGCGTCGGCCGCAGCCGACATGGAGCGGCTGCAGGCCGAGCTGCAGTTGGCGCTGCTGCCACGCGATCCGGACGATGCGCGCAACGCCTTCCTCGAGATTCGCGCCGGCACCGGCGGGGACGAGTCGGCGCTTTTCGCCGGCGACCTGGCACGCATGTACCTGCGCCACGCGACGAGCGCTGGCTGGCGCACCGGGCGATGAGCGAGAGCGCATCCGGAACTCGGCGGCCTACGGCGAGCTGGTGTTGCGCGTCGAAGGCGATCGTGTCTACGAGTCACTGCGCTTCGAGTCCGGCGGCCATCGTGTGCAGCGCGTGCCGGCCACCGAAAGCCAGGGCCGCATCCACACCAGCGCCTGCACGGTGGCGGTGCTGCCCGAGCCCGACGAGACCGAGGAGATCACGCTCAATCCGGCCGAACTGCGCATCGACACCTTCCGCGCCAGCGGCGCCGGCGGCCAGCACATCAACAAGACCGACAGCGCGATCCGCATCACCCACCTGCCGACCGGGCTGGTGGCCGAGTGCCAGGACGACCGCAGCCAGCACCGCAACAAGGCCAAGGCGATGGCCGTGCTGCAGGCGCGGCTGCGCGACAAGGAGCGCAGCGAGCGCGCCGCCAAGGAGGCCGCCACACGCAAGGGCCTGATCGGCAGCGGCGACCGCAGCGACCGCATCCGCACCTACAACTTTCCACAGGGCCGGTTGACCGACCACCGCATCAACCTGACGCTGTACAAGCTGGACCGGGTGATGGACGGCGAACTGGACGACGTGATCGCGGCGCTGCGCGCGGCCCGCGCCGAGCAACTGGCGGCGCTGGAGTCGGGTGAGCGAGGTCCGCGTGGCCGACGCGCTGGCCGCGGCCCGCCGACAGGGCGTGGATCGACTGGATGCGCAGTTGCTGCTGGCGCGCCTGCTGCAGCGCCCGCGTGAATGGTTGATCGCCCACGACGACGCGCCGCTGTCGGCCGGCCAGCAGCAGCACTGCTGATCAGCACGGCGCGTGGCCGATGCTGGCCTACCGCTGGGTGCGAGCCAGTTCGCGGCTGATGCTGCAGGTCGGCCCGGCGCAGCGGCACGGCGGGCGAGGTCACCGAGACGCTGGTCGACTGGGCATCGAGTTCGTCGTCGTCGCCGCCTGGCGCCGCGCCCGCCGTACGACCTGGGCATCGGCAAGTTTACCGCACTGGCACCGAAGCACGCGCTCGTCCCGACGGCAAGAGGAGTCCGCGCGTGAGCAACAGCGAAGTGGCGCTGGCCGTGGCGGGGCCAACGGCCGGCGCCACAGCCTGGACGTGCAATGGCAGGCCGGCAGCTGGTGGCAGCCGCTGCAGGGCCAACGCTTCGACCTGGTCCTGAGCAATCCGCCTTACATCGCCGCCGGCGACCCGCATCTGGCGGCGCTGCGCCACGAGCCGCTGCAGGCACTGAGCCCTGGCGGTGATGGCCTGTCGGATCTGCGCCACATCGTGCAAGGCGCGCCGTTGCATCTGCAGCCCGACGGCTGGCTGCTGCTGGAGCACGGCCACGACCAGGCCGAGGCCGTGCGCGCACTGCTGCTGCAGGCCGGCTTCACGCAGGTGACGACCCGCAGCGACCTGGGCGACCGCCCGCGCTGCAGCGGCGGCCGCCGTGCCGTGCGCGCGCCGTCGGATGCGTGACATCCTCGGCGCACAAAAGTCACGGCAGCACACATTCACAGGGGTCGGTCACATAAAGCCTGCCCAGGAATCCGTACGCGTCGCTAGGATCGACGCCATGGGATGACCCGCCTGCCCATGGCACCTGAAGGAGTCGGCCATGCGAATCCTGCGACCTCCGGGGCTTGTGCTCCTGGCCTGCGCCGCCAGCACGGCCGGTGCCGATGGCCTGAAGATGGACAAGATCGGCGGCTTCTGGTCCCCGCTGCAGACGCGACTGCAGATCAATGCCGTGGTGCTGGACACGTCGCCGGCCACACCATCCGCCCGGTCCTGGGCTGCGCCGGCCACCGCGGCGGCCAGCCTGGGGGGCGACTACTACCTGTCCAAGGATCTGCAGGACGCCGACCTGCCGCGCAGCGGTCTGCGCGCCAGCAGCGCGCTGTGGATCCGCCAGCCGGGGGTGTCGCTGTCGGAATTGGCCTGGTCCTCGCGCTCGATGTCCAGCTTCGCCGCACCCCACCGACTCACGCTCGGCAATCTGGGAGCCGGACCCTACGACGGGGCGCCGCAGAACATCAACGCACTGCCTTACCTGGGCATCGGCTACAGCGACTATTCGCTGAAGACCGGCTGGGGCTTCTGGGCGGACATCGGCGTGGTGGTGCAGAACCCCGGCTCGGCCATGGGCCTGGGCCGCACGCTGTACGGCGCGCAGGGGTTCGACGACCTGGTGCGCGAACTGCAACTGGCGCCGATGGTCCAGGTGGGCGTCAACTACTCCTTCTAGGCCTGTTGCAGGGGCTTGGCCGGCCACCGGCAGCCGGCATCGGCGCTTTGCCGTATAAATCCGGTCTGACCTGAAACACCCCGTTGGGGCAAGGAACGCTTTCCATGAGTGACACGCAGCAACGCATCGATCAGGTGGTGAAAGGCCATCGGGTCGTGCTCTTCATGAAAGGCAATGCGCAGTTCCCGATGTGCGGCTTTTCCGGCCGCGCCGTGCAGTTGCTGAACGCCTGCGGCGTGCGCGACCTGAAGACGGTGAACGTGCTCGAGGACGAGGAGATCCGCCAGGGCATCAAGCAATACGCCAACTGGCCGACGATCCCTCAGCTCTACGTCAACGGCGAATTCGTCGGTGGCTCGGACATCATGACCGAGATGTACCAGTCCGGCGAACTGCAGCAGGTACTGTCCACCGCGAGTTGAGGCGCCACGGCAGCGGCGTGGCCAGCGGCCCGGCCGAAACCGGCGATCAGCCGCCGGGCGCCGCGCGCGAGGAGGCCAGCGCCGGCTCCTCTCCCAGCCACTGGCGACGGTTGGCCAGCACCGCGTTCGGATACTCCGCACGGCCGCGGCTGCCGTTGTAGCGGCCGAGCGCGAGAAACAGGTCGCCCTTCTCCACGTCGAGATAGTGGCGCAGGATCACGCAGCCGAAGCGCAGGTTGGTCTGCATGTGGAACAGCGTGCTCGGCTCACCGTTGCCGATGCTGCGCGTCCAGAACGGCATCACCTGCATGTAGCCGCGCGCGCCGGCCGAACTGATCGCGTACTTGCGGAAGCCGCTTTCCACCTGGATCAACCCCAGCACCAGCGCCGGCTCCAGTCCGGCGCGCTTGCTCTCGTACCAGACGGCTTCGAGGAACTCGACGCGCACCGCGTGTTCACTCTTGCGCTTCTTCAGCCTTTCGCTCATCGCACCGAGCCAGCGCAGATAGGCCAGCCGGTCGTCGATGTTCTCGAAGCTGGGCCGCGGCGGCGCCGTGTCGGCCACCGACGCAGCCAGTGCGGTGCGCACCTTGTCGGCCAGCGGCTCCTCGAGTTGCGCGCCGGCATGCGCCGCGGCCGACAGCGTCAGCCCCAGCAGCAGGCCGGCAAGCGCCTTCATGCGTTCAGACGCGCCTTCACGACCGCGGCGACCTCCGCCGGCGGCACGCCGCTGGCCTGCGCCTCGCGGCGGCCCTGGACCTCGAGACGGCCTTCCTTCAGGCCGCGCTCGGAGATCACCACGCGCTGCGGCACGCCGATCAGTTCCCAGTCGGCGAACATCGCGCCGGGACGCTCGCCACGATCGTCGAGCATCACGTCGACGCCGATCGCGGCCAGTTGGTCGTGCAAAGCGTCAGCGGCGGCCCGCACTTCGGCATTGCGCTCGTAGCCGATGGGGCAGATCACCGCGCTGAACGGTGCAATCGCGTCCGGCCAGAGGATGCCGCGGGCGTCGTGCCCCTGCTCGATGGCCGCGCCCAGGATGCGGGTGACGCCGATGCCGTAGCAGCCCATTTCCATCAGCTGCGGCTTGCCCGTCTCGTCGAGGAACGTCGCGTTCATCGACTTGCTGTACTTGGTGCCGAGGTAGAACACGTGGCCCACCTCGATGCCCCGCTGGATCGCCAGCACGCCCTTGCCGTCGGGCGAAGGGTCGCCGGCGACGACGTTGCGGAGGTCGGCCACCAGGTCCGGCTCCGGCAGGTCGCGGCCCCAGTTGACGCCGGTGTAGTGGAAGCCTTCGTCGTTGGCGCCGCAGATGAAGTCGTGCATCGCGGCCACGGTGCGGTCGGCCACCACCTTGAGCGGCCGCAGAGTGCCGATCGGCCCCAGGTAGCCGGGCTTGCAGCCGAAGTGCTGCTCGATCTCGGCCGTGGTGGCGAAGCGGTAGCCGCCCTTCAGGCCTTCGACCTTGCCGGCCTTGATCTCGTTCAGGCTATGGTCGCCGCGCACCAGCAGCAGCCAGACGGTGGACTTGACGATGTCGCCGGCGTCGTTCTTCTCGTCGGTGGCCAGCACCAGCGACTTGACGGTGTGCTGCAGCGGCACGCCCAGCAGTGCGGCCACGTCCTCGCAGGTGGACTTGCCGGGTGTGGGCGTCTTGGTCAGCGCCGCGCCGGGTGAGGCCCGGCCACCTTCCGGCGCCAGCGCCTCGGCCAGCTCCATGTTGGCCGCGTAGTCGCTGCCGGTGCTGTAGACGAGCGCGTCCTCGCCGGTGTCGGCAATGACCTGGAACTCGTGCGAGGCATCGCCACCGATGGCGCCGGTGTCGGCGGCGACGGCGCGGTACTGCAGACCGAAGCGGTCGAAGATGCGGCAGTAGGCTTGGTACATCACCTCGTAGCTGCGCAGTGCGCCGGCTTTGTCGCGGTCGAAGGAGTAGGCGTCCTTCATCGTGAACTCACGTCCGCGCATGATGCCGAAGCGCGGCCGACGCTCGTCGCGGAACTTGGTCTGGATGTGATAGAAGTTGCGCGGCAGCTGCTTGTAGCTGCGCAGTTCCTGGCGCGCGATGTCGGTGATGACCTCTTCGCTGGTCGGCTGGATGATGAAGTCGCGCTCGTGCCGGTCCTTCACGCGCAGCAGTTCGGGGCCGTAGGCCTGGAAACGGCCGGATTCCTGCCACAGCTCCGCCGGCTGCACGACCGGCATCAGCAGTTCCACGGCGCCGGCGCGGTTCATCTCCTCGCGGATGATCGCTTCGACCTTGCGGATCACGCGCAGGCCCATCGGCATGTAGCTGTAGATGCCGGCCGACAGACGCTTGATCATGCCGGCGCGCATCATCAACTGGTGGCTCACGACCTCGGCATCGGCGGGAGCTTCCTTCAGGGTGGATACGAAGAACTGGCTGGCTTTCATCGGCGGTGCGACAAGGCGTAGGAGCCCCGGGGCGCGCGGCTCGGACGGCCTGGGAGCGTGTGCGGGAAAGCAAGGGCTCGCGCAGGAAAGGCGGCCGGTGCAATAATGATTTCAATCAAGAAATCGGGGTTTGATTATGCTCGACCGTGAAGGCTTCAGGCCGAACGTCGGCGTCATCCTGCTCAACGCGCGCAACCAGGTTTTCTGGGGCAAGCGGCTCCGTACGCATTCGTGGCAGTTCCCGCAGGGCGGGATCAAGCATGGCGAAACGCCGGAACAGGCGATGTTCCGCGAACTGCACGAGGAAGTCGGCCTGCGGCCGGAGCATGTGCAGATCCTGGCGCGTACGCGGGACTGGCTGCGCTACGAGGTGCCGGACCATTTCATCCGCAGGGAAGCACGCGGGCACTACCGCGGCCAGAAGCAGATCTGGTTCCTGCTGCGGCTGGTCGGCCGGGACAGCGACATGAACCTGCGCGCGACGGATCATCCGGAGTTCGATGCCTGGCGCTGGAACGACTACTGGGTGCCGCTGGACGTGGTCATCGAGTTCAAGCGCAACGTCTACCAGATGGCGCTGACCGAGCTGTCGCGCTTCCTGCCGCGGGTGCACCACCACAACCGCTATCTGCGCTCCGGCATGCGCTCGCAGCGCCACGACGACGGCGGCCCACTCGACGCGCCTCGCGACGGTCAGCCGGGCTCGGCCTGACGCAGAACGAGGTTCGTGC
>JBGAII010000024.1:0-21881 GCA_044225625.1 Rubrivivax sp. | reverse complement strand
CCTCGATCTGCGTCGAGGGCTTGCGCGCGATCAGGCGCGTCTCGGCGCTGGAGTAGTTCGCCAGGCCACGCGCCAGTTCCCTGCCCGAGGTGCCGCGCACCACGATCACGTCGCCGCGGCGAAAGTCACCCTGCACCTCGACCACGCCGATCGGCAGAAGGCTCTTGCCCTCGTCGCGCAGCTTCTGCTCGGCGCCTTCATCCACCACGACGGCTCCGCGCAGCTGCAGGTGGTCGACCATCCATTGCTTGCGTGCGGTGAGCTTCGGCGTGCCGGCCAGTAGCGCGCTGCCGATGCGCTCGCCCGCCGCCAGCCGGATCAGCACGTCGGCTTCGCGGCCCCAGGCGATGACGGTGCTGGCGCCGCTGCCTGCCGCGCGCTTGGCGGCCAGCACCTTGGTGATCATTCCGCCGCGGCCAATGGACGACCCTGCGCCGCCGGCCATCGTCTCCAGCGCCGGGTCACCGGCCTCGGCCTCGTCGATGAAGCGCGCCTGCGGGTCCTTGCGCGGATCGGCAGAGTACAGGCCGCGCTGATCGGTCAGGATCACCAGGGCGTCGGCCTCGACAAGGTTCGCCACCAGCGCACCCAGCGTGTCGTTGTCGCCGAACTTGATCTCCTCGTTGACCACCGTGTCGTTCTCGTTGATCACCGGGATGACGCGCAGCGACAGCAGCGTCAGCAAGGTCGAGCGCGCATTCAGGTAGCGCTCGCGGTCGGCCAGGTCGGCATGCGTCAGCAGCACCTGCGCGCTGAGCAGGCCATGCTCGCGCAGCTTGGTCTCGTACATCTGCACCAGGCCCATCTGCCCCACCGCCGCCGCGGCCTGCTGTTCGTGCAGTTCCTTGGGCCGCGTGCGCCAGCCCAGGCGCAGCATGCCTTCGGCAATCGCGCCGCTGGACACCATCACCACCTCGCGGCCCTGCTCGGCCAGCGCCGCCAGCTGGCGGCACCAGTTGCCGATGGCCTGGGCATCGACGCCGCGGCCCTCGTTGGTGACGAGACTGGAGCCGACCTTGACGACGATGCGCCGTGCCTGCCGCAGCACCTCAGCCATGCCCGGCCTCCGGGTCGTCGAAGCGAGGATCGGGTTCCGGAGCCGCGCGCTGGTATTGCGCCACGTGCTCATAGGCGGCGCGCACCAGCGGCTGCAAACCTTCGCGCGCCAGCGCCGAGATCTGGAACACCGGGCCCTTCCAACGCAGGCGGCGCACGAAGTCCTTGACGCGCGCCTCACGCTCTTCGGTCGGAATCATGTCGATCTTGTTCAGCACCAGCCAGCGCGGCTTGGCGTGCAGCGCGGGGTCGTACTTCTTCAGTTCGGCGACGATGGCGCGCGCCTCCTTCACCGGATCGACCTGCGGATCGAAGGGCGCCAGATCGACGACGTGCAGCAGCAGCCGGGTGCGCTGCAGGTGGCGCAGGAAACGATGGCCCAGGCCGGCACCTTCGGACGCGCCTTCGATCAAGCCTGGCACGTCGGCCACGACAAAGCTCTGCTCCGGCCCGACGCGGACCACGCCCAGGTTCGGATGCAGCGTGGTGAACGGATAGTCGGCGATCTTCGGCCGCGCATTCGAGATGGCCGCGATCAGCGTGGACTTGCCCGCATTGGGCATGCCCAGCAGGCCGACGTCGGCCAGCACTCGCAGTTCGAGTTTCAGACGCTTCTGTTCCCCGGGCCAACCAGGCGTCTTCTGGCGCGGCGCACGGTTGGTGCTGGACTTGTAGTGCAGGTTGCCGAAGCCGCCATCGCCGCCCTTGCACAGCATGACGGGCTGCTCCGGATCGATCAACTCGGCAATCACCTGGCCCGTGTCGAGGTCGGTGACGATGGTGCCGACCGGCATGCGCAGCAGGATGTCCTCCCCAGCGGCACCGAACTGGTCCGAACCGCGCCCGCTCTCACCGTTCCGCGCGGCATGCTTGCGCGCATAGCGATAGTCGATCAGCGTGTTGAGGTTGCGATCGGCCACCGCACGAATGCTGCCGCCCCGGCCGCCGTCACCGCCGTCCGGCCCGCCGAACGGAATGAACTTTTCGCGGCGAAAGCTCGCGCAGCCGGCACCACCGTTGCCGGCGGCAACTTCAATGGTGGCTTCATCGACGAACTTCATGGGCGGGACATGTTAGCGAAGGCGGCGGCGGAGACCGCCGGCCCACAACGACGAAGCCCCGGCGAACCGGGGCTTCGATTCGCAGCGCGGGCTCGACCTCAGACCGGGCTGACGAAGACCGTCTGCTTGTTCTCCGCGCCCTTGGCATCGAAGGACACGGTGCCGTCGACCAGCGCGAACAGCGTGTGGTCACGGCCCATGCCGACGTTGGTGCCGGCATGGAACTTGGTGCCGCGCTGGCGCACGATGATCGAGCCGGCGCTCACCGTCTGACCACCGTAGACCTTGACGCCGAGCATCTTGGGTTTGGAATCACGGCCGTTCCGCGTGGAACCGCCGCCCTTTTTCTGTGCCATGGTTCAGGACTCCTGAAGGTTCGGTTACGAAGGCTGCCCGGCTCAGACGTTCACCGCACTGATCTGCAGTTCGGTGTAGGCCTGGCGATGACCGCCCTGCTTCCGGTAGTGCTTGCGGCGGCGCATCTTGAAGATGCGCACCTTGTCGTGCCGGCCCTGCGCCACGACCGTGGCCTTGACGCTCGCGCCGGACACCCAGGGCGTACCGACCTTCAGCTCTGCGCCATCGCCGACGGCCAGCACCTGATCGAGAACCACTTCCTGGCCTACGTCCGCAGCGATCTGTTCTACCTTGATATTTTCGCCAGCAGCAACCTTGTACTGTTTGCCGCCGGTTTTTATGACCGCGTACATATCTGCCCTTTCGTTGAAACTGCCGTTGCACCGCAATCTCGCTGATGCGCGTCGCTTCGGCCCTCCTCGGGCGGTCACCACGGCCCCTCCCATACGATGCTGCACGAGAAAGGCGGGTTCAGAGACGGAAAGCTTTTGATTCTAGCACGCAACTCGACTGGCGCCAGTACGCTGGAATCCCCGGCTGCGCCGGGAAGCACGGCGGCCGCCCGGTCGAGCTCGGGCGGTTCCTATAATTCGCCATCCTGCCGCACAGTCCACCCGTGCTCGAAGCCCAAGCCGTCCCCGAACTTCGCGATCCGCTGGAAGCGGCGATGCGGGAAGTCGACGCGACCATTCGCGACAGGCTGTCGTCGCGGGTCGCGCTGATCGACCAGATCTCCAACTACATCATCAGTGCAGGCGGCAAGCGCATCCGCCCGCGCTTGGTGCTGTTGTTCGCCGAGGCACTGGGCTTCGCAGGACGCGAGCGCTTTGAACTTGCGGCGATCGTGGAGTTCATCCACACCGCGACGCTGTTGCACGACGACGTCGTGGACGAATCCTCGCTGCGCCGGGGCCGGCAGACAGCCAATGCGATGTTCGGCAATGCCGCTAGCGTGCTGGTCGGTGACTTCCTCTATTCGCGCGCGTTCCAGATGATGGTGTCCGTCAACCGGATGCGCGTGCTGGAAGTGCTGGCCGATGCCACCAACGTCATCGCCGAGGGCGAAGTGCTCCAGCTGATGAACATCCATGACGCCGACCTGTCGGTACCCGACTATCTGCGCGTCATCCGTTTCAAGACGGCCAAGCTGTTCGAGGCCAGTGCGCGCCTCGGCGCGGTGCTGGCGGGCGTCGATCCCGCGGTGGAAGAGTGCTGCGCCGACTATGGCCGTTCTCTCGGCACCGCCTTCCAGCTCGTAGACGATCTGCTCGACTACGAGGGTGATCCGCAGGCGCTAGGCAAGAACGTGGGCGACGATCTGCGCGAGGGCAAGCCCACGCTGCCGCTGCTGATCGCGATGGAGCGCGGCGATGCGGCGGAGCGCGATCTGATCCGCCATGCCATCGAGCATGGCGAGGTGCAGGGGCTGCAGCAGATCATCGACGTGGTGCGCCGCACCGGGGCTCTGGACGCCACGCGCGCTCTCGCGCAGGAGGAAGCGGAGCAGGCTCGCCACAGCCTGCGCGTGCTGCCCGAGTCGGCGGCCCGCGAGGCTCTGCTAGAATTATGTGTTCGGTCGGTGCACCGCTCGTTCTGAGCGAGCCGGCCGGCTGAAGCGGCCAACTCCTTGTTGGCCCATCGGGGTGTAGCTTAGCCTGGTAGAGCGCTACGTTCGGGACGTAGAGGCCGGAGGTTCGAATCCTCTCACCCCGACCAGATTTCCTTGATCGTCGAAGCCGCACGCATGCCCGCCTTGAGTCCGCGTGGATCCCGGCGTGTCGAAGGCATGAACGAATGCACGTCCGCGCGGGCCGTCAATTTACACAGGCTGTGGGATCGGCGATGATCACCCGATCCTCATGAGCAAGCCCCCCGCCGATGGCCGTTGACACGCTCGTCGAAACGTCCCAGTCGACGCTGACGGGCGTGGCGCGCGTGCTGGTGCATGCAGGCAAGCTCAGCGCCAAGGCGGCCGAAGAACTTGCCCGCGCAGCCAAGGATCGGCGCTCGAGCTTTGTGTCGGCGGTCGTCTCGGCGGGCGCGGTGCCGCCAGCCGATCTGGCCCACGTGCTGTCGTCGGCGCTGGCGCTACCGCTGCTCGACCTCAATGCGGTCGATCTGCCGCGCCTGCCGCGAGGCATCGTCGACCCGAAGTTGGCCCTGCAGTATCAGCTGATGGTGCTGGGCAAGCGCGGCAACCGACTGTTTATCGGTGCGGCCGACCCCACGGACCAGGAGGCGGCCGAGCGCATCAAGTTCGCGACCCAGCTGACGCCCGAATGGGTGATCGTCGAATATGACAAGCTGATGCGCGTCCTCGAGGCGCAGGGCGGCGACGTCAACCAGGCGATGGAGACGCTGGCCGCCGGCGACTTCGACTTCGACGTCACCGACGAGGACACGGCCGCTCAGGAGGGCGCGGAGGTCGCGCAGGAGGTCGAAGACGCGCCGGTGGTGCGCTTCCTGCAGAAGATGCTGATCGACGCGATCAACATGCGCGCCTCCGACCTGCATTTCGAGCCCTACGAATACAACTACCGGGTGCGCTTCCGCATCGATGGCGAGTTGCGCGAGATCACCCAGCCGCCGATCGCCATCAAGGACAAGCTGGCCTCGCGCATCAAGGTCATCTCGCGCATGGACATTGCCGAGAAGCGCGTGCCGCAGGACGGCCGGCTGAAGCTGAAGTTCGGCAACAAGGCCATCGACTTCCGCATCAGCACGCTGCCGACGCTGTTCGGCGAGAAGATCGTCATCCGGATCCTCGACCCCTCCAGCGCCAAATTGGGCATCGAGGCGCTGGGCTACGAAAAGATCGAACGTGATCGGCTGACAACGGTCATCCAGCGTCCCTACGGCATGGTGCTGGTCACCGGCCCCACCGGCAGCGGCAAGACGGTGTCGCTGTACACCTGCCTGAACATCCTCAACCAGCCGGGCGTGAACATCTGCACGGTGGAAGACCCGGCGGAAATCAACCTGCCCGGCGTCAACCAGGTCAACGTCAACGACAAGGCGGGGCTCACCTTCGCCGCGGCGCTGAAGTCCTTTCTGCGGCAGGATCCGGACATCATCATGGTGGGCGAGATCCGCGACCTGGAAACCGCCGACATCGCCATCAAGGCTGCACAGACCGGCCACATGGTCATGTCCACGTTGCACACCAACGACGCGCCGACGACGCTGACGCGACTGCTGAACATGGGTGTGGCGCCATTCAACATCGCCGCGAGCGTGCTACTGATCACGGCGCAGCGGCTGGCGCGACGCCTGTGCGAGAACTGCAAGGCTCCGGCCGACTATCCTCGCGAAGCGTTGTTGCGCGCCGGATTCGTCGAGACCGATCTGGATGGCAGCTGGAAGCCGTATCGCGCGGTGGGATGTTCGGCCTGCAACAACGGTTACAAGGGCCGGGTCGGCCTGTATCAGGTCATGCCCGTGACGGAAGCGATTCAACGCATCATCCTGGCGGAAGGCACTTCGATGGACATCGCCACCCAGGCCCAGAAAGAGGGCGTGCGGGACCTGCGTCAAGCAGGGCTGCTGAAGGTGCGCAACGGTGCCACCACGCTGGAGGAAGTCATCTCGGTGACCAACGAATGACGCCGCACCGCCCGCACCCGACGTTCTAGACTGGCTCGCGCCGGAGACACGATGGCAACTGCACTAGCCGCCCGCGGCCCCAAGGACGCGATCTTCGAGTGGGAAGGCAAGGACAAGAATGGCAAGCTGGTGCGCGGCGAAATCCGCGCAGGCGGCGAGGCCATGGTCAATGCCAGCCTGCGCCGGCAGGGCATCCTCATCACCAAGGTGAAGAAGCGCCGCACCAGCGGCGGCAAGGCGATCAAGCAGAAGGACATCGCCATCTTCACGCGCCAGCTGGCCACGATGATGAAGGCCGGCGTGCCGCTGCTTCAGGCCTTCGACATCGTGGCCCGCGGCGCCTCCAACCCGCGGCTGACGCGCCTGCTGACCGAGATCCGCAACGACGTCGAAACCGGTACCAGCCTGTCGGCGGCATTCCGCAAGCACCCGATGCAGTTCGACGCTCTCTACTGCAATCTGGTCGAGGCCGGCGAGGCCGGCGGTATTCTCGAGGCCCTGCTCGACCGCCTGGCGATCTACCAGGAGAAGACGCTTGCGATCAAGAGCAAGATCAAGTCGGCGCTGATGTATCCGGTCGCGGTGATCGTCGTCGCCTTCGTGGTGCTGACGGTGATCATGATCTTCGTGATCCCGGCATTCAAGGACGTGTTCCGCTCCTTCGGCGCCGACCTGCCGGCGCCGACATTGGCGGTCATTGCGATGTCGGAGTTCTTCGTCTCCTACTGGTGGGCGATCTTCGGCCTGCTGTTCGGCGGGCTGTACTTCTTCTTCGAGTCGTGGAAACGCTCCGAGAAGATGCAGATGTTCATGGATCGCCTGCTGCTCAAGCTGCCGGTGTTCGGCGATCTGATCAACAAGTCCGTCATCGCGCGCTGGACGCGGACCCTGTCGACGATGTTCGCCGCCGGCGTGCCGCTGGTCGAGGCGCTCGATTCGGTCGGCGGCGCGTCCGGCAATGCGGTGTACCGGCTGGCCACGGAGCAGATCCAGAAGGACGTGTCCACCGGTTCGGCGCTGACCACCTCGATGACCTCGACCGGCGTCTTCCCGACCATGGTGCTGCAGATGGCCTCGATCGGCGAGGAATCCGGTTCGCTCGATCACATGCTGGCCAAGTGCGCCGAGTTCTACGAGGACGAAGTCGACGAAATGGTCAAGGGCCTGTCCAGCCTGATGGAGCCGTTCATCATCGTCATTCTCGGCGTGCTGATCGGCGGCATCGTGGTGTCGATGTACCTGCCGATCTTCAAGCTCGGCTCGGTGGTCTGACGCCGGCATGGCGGCGGAGTTCTGGCTCTCGCCACTGGTGCTGGCGCTGCTCGGGCTGTGCATTGGCAGTTTCCTGAACGTGGTCGCGCACCGGCTGCCGCAGATGCTGGAACGCGCCTGGTGGCTGGACGTGGCCCAGAACCAACTGGCCGATGCCGACGCGTGGCGTCGGGTGAGCGGCCGGGATGGCGCTGCGCCGGCGGCCTTCGCGCAGTCGGCCCAGACCATCGAGCAGACGCTGGAAAAGCTGCCAGCGCTGGGGCTGTCCAAGCCGCGCTCGCGCTGCCCGCACTGCGGGCACGTGTTGCGCTGGCATGAGAACTTGCCGGTCGTAGGCTGGCTGCGGTTGAGAGGTCGTTGCGCCGCCTGCAAGGCGCCGATCTCGAAGCGCTACCCGATCGTCGAGGCCGTGACTGCGCTGCTGTTCGCTGCCTGCGGCTGGAAGTTCGGTGCACAGCCGCAGACCTTGCTGTGGTGTGCAGCCATCGCGCTGATGCTGGCGATGGCCTTGGTCGACCTGGACACCACCTACCTGCCCGACGACCTGACGCTCCCTCTCATCGGCCTGGGCCTGCTCGGTGCCGGCATGGGCTGGACCGGCACGACGCTCGAATCCGCGGCCTGGGGCGCGCTGGCGGGCTATGGCGCGCTGTGGCTGCTGGCCTACAGCTACAAGAAGCTGCGCGGCGTCGAGGGCATGGGCGAGGGCGACTTCAAGCTGCTGGCCGGCCTCGGCGCGCTGCTCGGCTGGCAGCTGCTGCCCTCGATCGTGCTGCTGGCCTCGGCCGTCGGCGCGGTGGTCGGCATCGCAATGATCGCCTTCGGCGGCCATCGCCGCGAAGTGCCCATCCCGTTCGGCCCCTACCTCGTGGGCGGCGGCATTGCCGCGATGTTCTATGGCCAGCAACTGACGCGCCTGTGGTTCCCCACGCTTTGAAGGCCGCGCACTTCGGTCTGACCGGCGGCATCGGCAGCGGCAAGAGCACCGTGGCCGGCATGCTGGTGGAATGTGGTGCGGTACTTGTCGACACCGACGCGATCGCCCATGCGCTGACCGCACCCCATGGTGCCGCAGTGCCGACGTTGGCACGCGAGTTCGGCGAAGACATCATCGCCGCCGATGGAGCGATGGATCGCCACGCGATGCGCGCACGGGTCTTCGCCGATGCGTCGGCCAAGCGGCGGCTGGAAGCCATCCTGCACCCGATGATCGGCGCCGAGGCCGAAGCGCAAGCGGCCGCCGCGGCTTCCCGCCCGGTGGTGTTCGACGTGCCGCTGCTGGCCGCGTCCAGCCACTGGCGGCAGCGCGTGCAGCGCATTCTGGTGGTGGACTGCGCCGAAGAGACACAGGTGCGCCGCGTCGTGCAGCGTTCGGGCTGGAGCGACGAGCAGGTGCGTCGCGTGATCGCGCAGCAGACACCACGCGCCGCGCGCCGCGCGATCGCCGACGCGGTGATCTTCAACGACGACCTGTCGCTCGATGCGCTGCGCGTGCGGGTGCAGGCGCTCTGGCAGCACTGGAGCCGTACGCTGCGGTGAGCCCGCAACGGCGCGGGCCTGTGAAACAATCGCGGCTCGGTGGACTCCAAGCGACGCACCCTGGCGATCGCCAGTCACCGGAAAGTCCGCAATTGGTTCTCTACGAGTACCCTTTCAACGAGAGCATCCGCACGATGCTGCGGCTCGAGCACCTGTTCGACCGGCTGGGCCGGCTGGTGGCGCGTGACGAAGCAGTGGACCACCACTTCGCACTGGTCACGATGTTCGAGATCATGGACGTGGCCTCCCGCGCCGACCTGAAGTCCGACCTGCTGAAGGAGCTGGACCGCCACCGAAGCCAACTGCAGGGCTACCGCGGCAACCCGAGGATCTCCGAAGCCGCTCTCGACGAGGTGGTGTCCCGGATCGACCATGCCTTCAACGGCTTGAATCAGCTGCCCGGCAAGGCCGGGCAGGCGCTGACGGGCAATGACTGGCTGATGAGCATTCGCAGCCGCATCAACATTCCCGGCGGCACCTGCGAATTCGACCTGCCGGGCTACTACGCGTGGCAGCAATACCCGCCGGCGCGCCGGCGCACCGACCTGCAGCGCTGGGCCGAAAGCCTGATGCCGCTGGCCGAGGCGTTGCACGTGCTGCTGGGCCTGCTACGCGAGAGCGGCGTCGCCCAGCGCGTGGTGGCCAGCGGTGGTCAGTTCCAGCAGAGTCTTCCGGCCGGGCGAACCTATCAGCTGATGCGTGTGCGCCTCGATGACGGCATCGGCCTGGTACCGGAGATCAGCGGCCACCGGCTGATGGCGATGGTGCGCATGATGCAGCCCGAGGCCGACGGCCGGCTGCGTCCCTGTGCGGCCGATACCGAATTTGAACTGACCTTGTGCTCATGAGCATGACGGACGGCCGTCGCGTGCGCTGGGTACGCTGCCCGGCCTGCGGCCAGCAGGCGTTGTACGCTGCCGAAAACCCGGCCCGGCCCTTCTGCAGCGAACGCTGCCGCAGCGCGGATCTCGGCGCCTGGGCCAGCGAGAGCTACCGCGTTGCCGCGCGTAACCCGCCGGACGAAGACGCGGAATCGCCGTCGGCGCCTCGCCACTGAGCACAAAGCGCCTGCAGGCGCTCTTGAAGTCTGGGGAGAGGCCCCTATAATTTCGCTGCTAGCACTCAATCTCTACGAGTGCTAACGGTTCGTGGCAGCTTCGCCTGCCGCGGGCCACCGCAAGTTAATGTGCGCTGACTTTCTCGGCGCACCTTGGCAACGCTCAATCTGATCTTTCAGGAGATGCAATGAAACTTCGTCCTTTGCACGATCGCGTGATCGTCAAGCGCCTCGAGAACGAGACCAAGACCGCCTCCGGCATCGTCATCCCCGATAACGCCGCCGAGAAGCCCGACCAGGGCGAAGTCCTGGCGGTGGGCCCGGGCAAGCGCAACGACAAGGGCGACTTCGTGGCCCCGAACGTCAAGGCCGGTGACCGTGTGCTGTTCGGCAAGTACAGCGGCCAGACCGTCAAGGTGGATGGTGAGGAACTGCTGGTCATGAAGGAAGACGACCTCTTCGCCGTCATCGAGAAGTAAGAACCCCTGAACTGAATTCGGAGATAAACACATGGCAGCAAAAGACGTCATTTTCGGTAGCGATGCCCGTCATCGCATGGTCGAGGGCGTGAACATCCTGGCCAACGCGGTCAAGGTCACCCTCGGCCCGAAGGGCCGCAACGTGGTGCTCGAGCGCAGCTTCGGCGCCCCGACCGTCACCAAGGACGGTGTCTCGGTCGCCAAGGAGATCGAGCTCAAGGACAAGCTCCAGAACATGGGCGCGCAGATGGTCAAGGAAGTCGCTTCCAAGACCAGCGACGCGGCCGGTGACGGCACCACCACCGCCACCGTGCTCGCCCAGGGCATCGTGCGCGAAGGCATGAAGTACGTGGCCGCCGGCATGAACCCGATGGACCTGAAGCGCGGCATCGACAAGGCCGTCGCCGGCCTGGTCGAAGAGCTGAAGAAGATCAGCAAGCCCACCACGACCAGCAAGGAAATCGCGCAGGTCGGCGCCATCTCCGCCAACAGCGACGAGTCGATCGGCAAGATCATCGCCGATGCGATGGACAAGGTCGGCAAGGAAGGCGTCATCACCGTCGAAGACGGCAAGAGCCTGAACAACGAGCTGGACGTCGTCGAAGGCATGCAGTTCGATCGCGGCTATCTGTCGCCGTACTTCATCAACAACCCGGACAAGCAGGTCGCGGTGCTGGAGAACCCCTATGTTCTGCTGCACGACAAGAAGATCAGCAACATCCGCGAACTGCTGCCCGCGCTGGAAGCAGTGGCCAAGAGCGGCCGTCCGCTGCTGATCATTGCCGAGGAAGTGGAAGGCGAGGCGCTGGCCACGCTGGTGGTCAACACCATCCGCGGCATCCTGAAGGTCTGCGCCGTCAAGGCCCCGGGCTTCGGTGACCGCCGCAAGGCCATGCTCGAGGACATCGCCATCCTGACCGGCGGCAAGGTGATCGCCGAGGAAGTGGGCCTGACGCTCGAGAAGATCACGCTGAACGACCTGGGCCAGGCCAAGCGCGTGGAAGTCGCCAAGGAAAACACCACGATCATCGACGGCGCCGGCAAGGCCGCCGACATCGAAGCGCGCGTCAAGCAAGTGCGCGTGCAGATCGAGGAAGCGACCAGCGACTACGACCGCGAGAAGCTGCAGGAACGCGTGGCCAAGCTGGCCGGCGGCGTGGCGGTGATCAAGGTCGGTGCCGCCACCGAAGTCGAGATGAAGGAGAAGAAGGCCCGTGTCGAAGACGCGCTGCACGCCACCCGCGCTGCGGTGGAAGAAGGCATCGTCTCCGGCGGCGGTGTCGCACTGCTGCGCGCCCGCCAGGCCATCGGTTCGCTGAAGGGCGACAACCACGACCAGGACGCCGGCATCAAGATCGTGCTGCGTGCGGTCGAGCAGCCGCTGCGCGAAATCGTGGCCAATGCCGGCGACGAGCCGAGCGTGGTCATCAACCAGGTGCTGGGCGGCAAGGGCAACTACGGCTTCAATGCCGCGACCGGCCAGTACGGCGACATGATCGAAATGGGCATCCTGGATCCGACCAAGGTCACCCGTACCGCGCTGCAGAACGCGGCGTCGGTCGCCAGCCTGATGCTCACCACCGAGTGCATGGTTGCCGAGGCGCCGAAGGAAGAAGCCCCTGCCGGCGGCATGCCCGGCGGCATGGGTGGCATGGGCGGCATGGGCGGCATGGACATGTAAGTCCGTGTCGCGACGGGCGCCAGCCCGTCATGACCGCAAGCCCGCGCGCCTTTCAGGCCGCGGGCTTTTTCTTTGGGCGCCTGCGCGCACGACTGGCTGTGCATTCCTCACGCCGGCGGGCAGGGCACGGCCCGGACCCCCTGAAGCGCGGGGTTCGGTCACGGAAGCTGCTTTCCTAGACTCGGGCTCGACGAAGGACCACCGCTGCGATCCCGATGCCCGCGCCCACTCCCAGCCAGCTCATCGCCGCAGCCAACGGCCGGGTGCAGTCCTCCGATGGCTGGAGCGTGCATCCGTTGAATCCGGATCTGCTGGAATACGTCGACGGCCGCTCAGCCTGCCTGGTCAACATCGGCAGCCCCACGCGCCAGGCCGTGCGGCCCATCTACGCCAGCGAATCGAGCTCTGAGCTGTTCCCGCACCTGCGCGAGCACCTGCGACTCGCCCTGCCCTACCTGAAGGGCAGCTACGTCATCGTCTGACGGCGCTCACGTCGCGGGGCGCACCCACGACTGCAGTTCCTGCGCTGCGTCACCGACACCCAGGTTCTGCAGTGCGGAGAACAGCGCGACGCCGACGTCGGCCTGCGGCGGGCAGGCCTCGGCCAGCAAGACCTGCGCGGCACGCAACGCCGCTGCGCCGGCGCTGCGGTTCAGTTTGTCGGCCTTGGTCAGCAGCACCAAGAGGCGCACCGCCCCACCGCCCAGACGCGGCGCCAGCAGCTGCAGCAGCTGGCGGTCGAGATCGGTGAAGCCATGCCGCGAATCGATCATCAGCACCACGCCCGCGAGGTTGCGTCGCTGCGCCAGGTAACGCGCCATGACCTCCTGCCAGCGCAGCTTGGCCGCGCGCTCGACGGCCGCATAGCCGTAGCCGGGGAGGTCGACGAACAGCGCATCGGGCGCGTCCTTCGGCCCTACGGCAAACAGGTTGATGTGCTGCGTGCGCCCTGGTGTGCGCGAGGCAAAGGCCAGGCGCCGCTGCTGTGCCAGACGGTTGATCGCGGTCGACTTGCCGGCGTTGCTGCGACCGACAAAAGCGATCTCGGGCAACTCGCTCACCGGCAATTGGTCCAACTGCGCCGCGGTGCTGAGAAAGCGCGCGCCGTGGGTCCAGGCCAGCGCGGCTGCGGCTTCGGCGGAGTGGGGGCTAGGCGCCCTGGCGGAAGTGTTCACCAGCCATTGTAAAATCAGCGGGTTTGCTCCTCAACACGACCAAAGCCTCCGACATGAAGTCGCCCCTGCTGCTGTTGCTTGCCGCCGTCTTTGCAGCCCCGGTCTTCGCCAACGATGCGAAGCCTGCCGCCGCCAAGCCCGACCTGGGCAAGGGCGAGGAGATCGCCACCAAAGTCTGTGGCGCCTGCCATGCCTTCGACGGCAACCGCGGCCTGACGGCCAACCCGATCCTGCAGGGCCAGCATCCGGAATACCTGGTCAAGCAGTTGAAGGACTTCAAGTCCGGGGTGCGTGCCAACGCGGTCATGAAGGGTTTCGCGTCGACGCTCAGCGACGAAGACATGCGCAACGTGGCCGCGTTCTACGCGTCCAAGACCGCCAAGCCGGGCTTTGCGACCAACAAGGACACGCTGGCGATGGGCGAGCGCATCTATCGCGGCGGCATCGCTGACCGCAAGATCGCCGCCTGCGCCGGCTGCCACAGCCCCAACGGCGCCGGCATTCCGGTGCAGTATCCGCGCCTGGCCGGCCAGCACGGCGAGTACTCGGAGAACCAGCTGATCGCCTTCCGCTCGGGCCAGCGCGCCAACAGCCTGCAGATGGCTGGGGTGGCGGCAAAGCTGAACGACAAGGAAATCAAGGCCCTGGCCGACTACATGGCAGGGTTGCGCTAAGTCGTTCCCACGCCTCCGGCGGCGGCCTGTAAGAATGGCCGCGGGTCGCACGACCCATGAGCATCGTTCCGGAGGTCGCATGCATTTCATCAAGGACAGGGGCTTCGCACCGAAGCGTGGCGAAGACGTCACGCCGCCGCAGGTCTACGCACAACGGCGTCATTTCCTGATGCAGGCGGCCGCCGGTGCGGCGGTCGCCACGGGGCTGGGCACGACTGCGGCGATGGCCCAAAGCACGGCATCCGGCAAGCTCCGACCTCTGCCCGGCGCGAAGAGCAGCGTCGGCGGCGCGCTGACGATGGAAAAGGTGACGTCCTATGCCGACGTGACCAGCTACAACAATTTCTACGAGTTCGGCACCGGGAAATCCGACCCGGCCAGCCATGCCGGCACCCTGAAGCCGCAGCCGTGGAGCGTGGTCATCGAAGGCGAGGTCAAGAAGCCCGGCACCTGGGACCTGGACGCGCTGCTGAAGCTGGCTCCGATGGAAGAGCGCATCTACCGCATGCGCTGCGTCGAAGGCTGGTCGATGGTGATCCCGTGGGTCGGCTATTCGCTGGCCGAACTGATCCGCAAGGTCGAGCCCACCGGCAATGCCAAGTACCTTCAGTTCGTGACGCTGGCGGACAAGAGCCAGATGCCGGGCCTGCGCTCGCCGGTGCTCGACTGGCCGTATGTCGAAGGTCTGCGACTGGACGAGGCCATGCAGCCGCTGACGCTGCTGGCCTTCGGCCTCTATGGCGAGGTGCTGCCCAACCAGAACGGCGCGCCGCTGCGGCTGGTGGTGCCCTGGAAGTACGGCTTCAAGTCGGCCAAGTCGATCGTGCGCATCCGCTTCGTCGAGAAGCAGCCCAAGACCAGTTGGGAAACTGCCGCAGCCAACGAGTACGGCTTCTACTCGAACGTCAACCCGAAGGTCGATCATCCGCGCTGGAGCCAGGCCACCGAGCGCCGCATCGGCGAAGACGGGCTGTTCACCAAGAAGCGGCCGACGTTGATGTTCAACGGCTACGAGGCGCAGGTCGGGCAGCTCTACGCCGGCATGGACTTGGCCAAGTTCTACTGATCGCCGGCCCGCTTGGCCGAGCGCACCGCCGCATGAACAAGCTGCTGTCGCACCGCGCGGTCAAGCCGCTGCTGTTCCTGCTGTCGCTGGGGCCCTTCGGCGTACTGCTGCATGGCGCGTTGACGAATGGCCTGGGCGCCAACCCGGCCGAGGCACTGACTCGCGGCACTGGCGATTGGACGCTGCGCTTCCTGTGCCTGACGCTGGCCGTGACGCCGCTGCGCCAATGGACAGGCTGGACGGCCGTGGCGCGCTGGCGCCGCATGCTCGGCCTGTACACCTTCTTCTACGGTACGCTGCATTTCCTCTGCTATGCGTGGCTGGACATGGGCTTCGACCCGGCTGCCATCGTGCGCGACATCCCGAAGCGACCCTTCGTGCTGGTCGGCACACTGGCGCTGTTGCTGATGGCGCCGCTCGCCGCCACATCCTTCAATCGCGCGGTCAAGGCACTGGGCGCAGCGCACTGGCGCCTGCTGCACCGGCTCGTCTACGGGGTCGCGCCGCTGGCATTGCTGCACTTCTTCTGGATGCGCAGTGCGAAGAACAACCTCGGCGAGGTGGGCGTCTATGCGCTGATCATCGCACTGCTGCTGGGCTGGCGCGCGTGGAAGGCTTGGCCGCGTCTGCGCGGCCGCGGCACCGTCAGGGCATGAAGCCCGGCAGCCACAGCGACAGGCCCTGGAACTCCAGGCACAGCAGCAGCGCCACCACCAGCATCGCGACGAAGAGCCAGACGCCGCGGAAGATGTCCGTCAGCGACACATCCTTCAGCAGCGCGTTGAGCACGAACAGGTTCATGCCCACCGGCGGCGAGATCAGGCCGATCTGCACCACCAGCACGATCAGCACGCCGAACCACACCGGGTCGAAGCCGAGGCCGGTGACGATGGGGAAGAACACGGGGATGGTCAGCAGCACCATCGACAGCTCTTCCATGATGGTGCCCAGCAGCACGTAGATCAGCATCATCGCGCCGACCACCATCAGCGGCGACAGGCCGAGGTGCAGGATCCAGTCCTTCAGGTCTCCGGGCATCGTCGTGAAATTGACGAACGAAGAGAAGATCGTCGCCGCAATCAGGATGGTGAAGAGCATGGCCGTCGTGCGTGCGCTTTCCACCAGCACCTCATACAGCACCCGCCAGGTCAGGGTGCCGCGCAGCCAGGCGAAGAAGAACGCACCCGAGGCGCCGATGCCCGCGCCTTCGGTGGCCGTGAAGACACCGCCATAGATGCCGCCCAGCACCACCACCACCAGCAGCCCGACGCCCCAGATGTTGCGCAGCGCGGTGAAGCGCTCCTTCCAGGTGGAACGCTCGGCGGCCGGCCCGGCCTTCGGATCGCGCCATGTCACCCACGACACCCCGGCCATCATCATCAGCGCGCACAGCAGGCCGGGCAGCACGCCGGCGGCGAACAGCTTGCCGATGTTGGTTTCGGTGACGATGCCGTAGATCACCATGATGGTGGACGGCGGGATCATGATGCCCAGCGTGCCGCCCGCGGCGATGACGCCCGTGGACAGGTAGCCGGCATAGCCATGCTCGCGCATCGACGGATAGGCCACCTTGGACATGGTCGCGGCGGTGGCGATCGACGAGCCGCAGATCGCGCCGAATCCGGCACAGGCCAGGATCGTGGCATGCGCCAGGCCACCGCGCACGTGGCCGATGAAGGTGTAGGCCGCCCGGAACAGTTCGTTCGCCAGGCCGGCGCGGGCGACGAAGTTGCCCATCAGGATGAACAGCGGCACCACCGACAAGGTGTAGGCGAAGCCGGTGTCGTAGACCACCTGTGCCGCACTGGCGGCGCTGGCGTCCCAGCCGCGCAGCAGGCCCAAGCCCACGTAGCCGACCGCACCCATCGCAAAGGCCAGCGGCACGCGCAGCAACGCCAGCGCGAAGATCACGCCGAACCCGATCAACGCTTCGATCATGAGACTGCGCCGTCGTCGACGCCGGGGTGGTGGTGTGCCGCGGGAGAGAACATCAGCAAGAGGTGCACTGCCGCGGCAACGAACAGCAGCACGCTCATCAGGTGAACGAACCAGCCGAGCGTCAGGCCCAGCTGCGGCGTCTTGTCACCGTATTCCAGCATCTGGCTGCCCTTGACCCACATCAGCCAGCCCACCCAGGCCAGTCCTGCAGCGCACAGGCCGTCGACCAGCGTGCGCAGGCCGCGCAACAGGCCTGCGGGCAGGTAGGCATCGAGCGAATCGAAGACGACATGCTCGCCGCGCAGCGACACCAGCGGCAGGCCCGCGAAGATCACCACCACCATCAACAGTTCGGTGAGTTCCAGCGAGCCCGGTATCGACGAATCCAGCAACTTGCGGCCCGACACGTCGAACAGCGTCAGCCACATGATGCCGAACAGCGCCAATGCCGCAAGCAGGCTGCAGGAGGTCTCGATGATCTTGCGCGGCGTCATCGATCTCCTGTCATGCAAAGACCGTACCGGCCATCACTTCTCGAGCTTCTTGATCTCGGCGCGCAGTTCGGCCAGCGCCTTCTTCGGATCCTTCATGCCCTTGGCGGCGGCCGCCTTGGCCCAGCTGTCCTCCAGCGGATCGGTCTTTTCCTTCACGGTCTTGACGAAGGCCGGGTCGGCCTTGGTGAACTGCACGCCGGCCGTCTGCATGAAAGCCATGCCGCGGCGGTCGACCTTGTCCCAGCCCTTGCCCAGGAACCGGGCCGCATACTCGCCCGACAGTTCGTCGACCGCCTTCTTCACGTCCGGCGGCAGGCTGTCGTACTTGGCCTGGTTCATCATGAAGACGAAGGCCGTGTTGTACAGGCCGCCCGGGAACGTGGTGGCGTACTTGATGACCTTGTCGATCTTGAAGCCTTCCACCGACTCGGCCGGGAACAAGGTCCCGTCCATCACCCCGCTGGACAGCAGTTCATAGCTCTCGGGCGCGGGCTTCAGCGTCACGTTCATGCCCAGCGCCTTGCTGATCTCGTTGACCATGCCGCCGCCGACGCGGAACTTCAAGCCCGAGAGATCGGCCACGCTGGTGATCGGCCGCTTGGTGTTGAAGATCATGCCGGGGCCATGCGTGAAGACCGCCAGCACCTTCACGCCCTTGTGCTCTTCCTGCATCGCCGGCGACTTCTCGTAGATGCGCTGGAAGGCCACCGACGTGGCCTCGGCCGAATCGCCGAGGAAGGGGAACTCCGCAATCTGCGTCGTCACGAAGCGGCCAGGGGTATAGCCCTGCACCGTGAACGAAATGTCGACGAGACCATTGCGCACGGCATCGAAGGTGCCCGGCGCGGCCGACACCGCCCGCGGCAGCTGGTTGCACTTGACCTTGCCCTGCACCTTCTGCTCGAGCATCCCGCACCATTCGCGCTGGCCTTCGGTCAGCGTGTGCGTCGGCGGCACCCAGCTCGACAGCGTGAGCACGATCTGCGCCGAAGCGGCGGGCGACATGGCCAGGGCCGCCAGCGCCACCGCGCTGCCTGCGAGAGTCTTGAACGGGATCATCGACTTGTCTCCGGGGGGCTGTTCATCGAGGCGCCGATTGTCCACGGGAGCATGGCGCCCGCTCACTGTGGTTTTCCTCAAGTAACCGGTCGTGACGAAGCTCACGCCGACACGCGGTACATGGCCTGCGTTACGCGGCCGGCGCCGCTTTCCCACCCGAGTCGGGGGGAACCTCGCGCGCCGCCGGCGCATAGCATTTCCGCATCGATCGACGTTTGACGGTCGCAGGTCACGAGGAATAGCGATGAGCCACAGCGAGTCGAATCCGGCAGGAACTCAGGCGTTGATGCCCGAAGGCCAGGCCATGCTGCCGAGTGCCGCCCGCGACGCGTTGCGCGAGGCCGCGGCCGCGCTGGATGTCGCCGAGCGCTACAAGCAGCCGCTGGAAATGAGCCTGGCGCTGGCGCAGATGGCCCGCTGCTACCGCGCGCTGCAGGCCCTGGGGCCGGCCGAGACCTATCTGCGTCAGGCACTCGGCTGGGCTCGCACACTGGGCGCCGCCGACCAGGCCACCGAGATCCTGTGCCTGCTGGCCGAGACCTGCTGCGCCGCCGCGGAGCTGCAGCGGGACGAGGACGCGCGCCGCAGCCACGCGGCGCTCGAGCGCACCCGCGACTGCGCCTTCGAAGCCGCCGGCCTGGCCGGCCACGTGGCCGACCCGGCGTGGGAGATCAAGGTGCTGCTGCGCATCAGCGACGTGCTCGACCGCTGCGGCGACCATGACGATGCGGTGGAACTGCAGTCGCGCGCGATGCGCCTGATGTACGGCGCGCACGCCGGCGGCTGAGCACACGGCCCGCTCAGGGCCTGATCGCAACCTTCAGCACCCCGTCTCGCTGGTGCGAGAACAGGTCGTAGGCCGCGACGATGTCGTCCAGCGCATAGCGGTGCGTGACCATCGGCCGCAGATCCAGACGGCCGGAGGCGAGCACGTTCATCAGCCGCCGCATGCGCTCCTTGCCGCCGGGGCACAGCGCAGTGTTGATCCGGTGGTCACCCAGGCCGGCGGCAAAGGCATCGAGCGGAATCTTCAGGTCGCCGGAATACACGCCCAGGCTGGACAGCGTGCCGCCCGGCTTGATCACGCGCAGCGCCTGCTCGAAGGTGCTTTGCAGGCCCAGCGCCTCGATCGCCGAATCGGCACCGCGGCCGCCGGTGAGCTTCAGCACCTCGGCCACCACGTCCACCTGGTTGAAGTTCAGTGTCAGGTCGGCACCCAGTTGCCTGGCGATGCCCAGGCGGTGATCGTTGCCGTCCACCGCGATGATCGTGCTGGCGCCGCGCAGTCTGGCGCCGGCCGTGGCGCACAGGCCGATCGGCCCCTGCGCGAACACCACCACCGTGTCGCCGATCTTGATGTTGGCGTTCTCGGCGCCGGCAAAGCCGGTGGACATGATGTCCGGGCACATCAGCACCTGCTCGTCCGTCAGCCCGTCGGGGATCGGCGCCAGGTTGGCCTGCGCGTCGGGCACCAGCACGTATTCGGCCTGCGTACCGTCGATCAGGTTGCCGAAGCGCCAGCCGGCCGTCGCCTTGTAGCCATGGCAGCCGCAGCGGCCCGAAGCCACCAGGTAGCTGCCATCCTGAGAGGGCGCGCCGTCCTGTGCCGCATAGGAGTTGAAGTTGGGGCAGATCGCACCGGCGATCACACGCTGGCCCTCCCGGTAGCCGACCACGGCGCTGCCGAGCTTTTCGATCACGCCCACCGGCTCGTGGCCCACGGTCAGGCCCTGGGCCACCGGGTACTCTCCCTTCAGGATGTGCACGTCGGTGCCGCAGATCGTGGTCAGCGTGATGCGCAGCAGCGCATCGTTCGGACCGATGTCGGGAATGGGCTTGTCGGCGAGTTCGATGCGGCCGGGTTCGACGAACACGGCGGCCTTCATGCGGGTGGCCATCGGCTTTGCTCCTGCAACTGGGGAATGGCCGATTGCAATCCCAGCCGGGGGCCCGCGGGCTGACCCACGTCAAGCTTCCGAGCTCAACTCCGCGCCAGCACCGGCGCCAGCGCCACGCCGGTATGCGTGCCGGCCGCCACCAGCTGTTCCGGCGTGCCCGCCATCACCACCCGGCCGCCGCCGCTGCCGCCCTCGGGGCCCAGATCGATGATCCAGTCGGCCTCGGCAATGACGTCCAGGTCGTGCTCGATGACCACCACGCTGTGGCCGCCGTCCACCAGCCGGTGCAGCACGCGGATCAGCTTCTCCACGTCGGCCATGTGCAGGCCCACCGTCGGCTCGTCCAGCACGTACAGCGTGTGCGGCGGTTTTTGCCCCCTTCGCGTGATGTCGTCACGCACCTTGGAGAGCTCGGTCACCAGCTTGATGCGCTGCGCCTCGCCGCCGCTCAGCGTCGGTGACGGCTGGCCCAGCGTCAGGTAGCCCAGGCCCACGTCCTTCAGCAGCTGCAGCGGGTGGGCGATGGACGGCATGCTGGCGAAGAACGCAGTAGCCTCGTCCACCTCCATCTGCAGCACGTCGCCGATGCTCTTGCCCCGCCAGCTGACGGCCAGCGTCTCGGCATTGAAGCGCTGGCCGTGGCAGCTTTCGCAGGGCACCTTCACGTCCGGCAGGAAGCTCATCTCGATGGTGCGCATACCCTGCCCTTCGCAGGTACGGCAGCGGCCGTCTCCCGTGTTGAACGAGAAGCGCGCCGCCGCATAGCCGCGGGCCTTGGCCTCCAGCGTCTCGGTGAAGAGCTTGCGGATCGTGTCCCAGAAGCCGATGTAGGTGGCCGGGCAGGAGCGCGGCGTCTTGCCGATCGGCGTCTGGTCCACCTCGAGCACGCGGTCGATCTGCTGCCAGCCGTCGATGCCGTCCAGCCCCTGCCAGTTCGGCTTGGCGCCCCGCAAATTGATGAACTGCAGGTTGGCCAGCAGCACGTCGCGCGCCAGCGTGCTCTTGCCCGAGCCGCTGACGCCCGTCACTGCCACCAGCCGCTGCAGCGGCACCGCCACGTCCACCTGCCGCAGGTTGTGCAGCGAGGCGCCGCGCAGCTGCAGCGCGGGCCCGCCAGCGTCCACCGGCCGGCGCGGCTGCAGCGGGTGCTGCAGCGGCCGGGCCAGCAGGCGGCCGGTCAACGAGTCGGGCGCCGCCGCCAGGTCGGCCGCCGAGCCCTCGGCCACCAGCCGGCCACCGCGCTTGCCGGCGCCGGGGCCGATGTCGATCAGGTGCTCGGCATGGCGGATGGTGTCCTCGTCGTGCTCCACCACCACCAGCGTGTTGCCCTTGTCGCTTAGCGACTGCAGCGCGTTCAGCAGGATGCGGTTGTCGCGCGGGTGCAGGCCGATGGTCGGCTCGTCCAGCACGTAGCACACGCCCTGCAGGGTGCTGCCCAGCTGCGCGGCCAGGCGGATGCGCTGCGCCTCGCC
>JBGAII010000229.1:0-5457 GCA_044225625.1 Rubrivivax sp. | reverse complement strand
TAGCGCAGCGGGCGGAAGTCGCCCGAACGTTCGTCGTCGTATTCGAGGAAGAACGCGTCCAGGTTCATCTCCGACAGCAGCGCCTCGGCCACCGGCTCGTAGTTGCCGGCCGCCGCGTGCGTGCTCTTGAAGTTGCCGCGGCACAGGTGCATGGCCAGGGTCATGCCGGCGGGCTTCAGCGCCACCACCTTGTTGATGAACTTGGCATAGCGGTGCGGCAGCTCGTTGGGGTCGTCACCGCGCTGGCGCGCGGCCTCGCGCATCTTCTCGTCGCACAGGTAGGCCAGGTTGGTGTCGTCCATCTGCACGTAGCGGCAGCCGGCGTCGTACAGGCTCTTCAGCTCGTCGCCGTACGCGCGCGCCACGTCGTCGTAGAAGGCCGGTTCCAGTTCGGGATAGGCCACTTTGTCGATGCCGGCACGGCCGCCGCGGAAGTGCAGCATCGTCGGGCTGGGGATCGTCACCTTCGGCGTCATGCCCGCCGCGACCTGCGACTTCAGGTATTCGAAGTCGGCCTTCTGGATGTCCTTGACGTGCTGCACCTTGCCGGTGACGCGGATCACCGGCGGCGCCAGCTCCTCGGTGCCATCGGGCTTGCGGATCGTCACCGGGATGTCGGTCTTGACGCCGCCCAGCTGCTCCAGGAAGTCGATGTGGAAGTAGGTGCGGCGGAATTCGCCGTCGGTGATCGAGTGCAGGCCCACGTCCTGCTGGAACTTGACGATCTCGGTGATCGCCTTGTCTTCCACCGCGCGCAGCTGTTCGGCGCTGATGGACTTCTTGTTGAAGAACTGGTCGCGCGCTTCCAGCAGGTAGGCAGGGCGCAGGAAGCTGCCGACATGGTCGGCGCGGAAGGGGGGCGTGGTACGGATGCTCATGAGGTCTCCAGGGTGGCTCGCGGGCCGGCAAAAGCGGTCTTGCAGACTCAACGGTAGCGCAGTTCCATGCCTGCTCAATGGATACATGCAATCAGAAAATTAGGTGTTAACCCTATGTTTCATGGCAATCAACGGCGACAGAATCTCATCCATGTATACATTGCGTATTCATTGAGCCATGAATCCCTTCCCTCTGAACGCTTGGTACGCGGCCGCCTACGACGTGGAAGTCAAGGCCGCGCTGCTCAGCCGCACGATCTGCGGCCAGAAGATCGTCATGTTCCGGCGCAAGGACGCGTCGGTCGCCGCGCTGGAAGACGCCTGCTGGCACCGTCTGCTGCCGCTGTCCAAGGGCCGGCTGCACGACGACCAGATCACCTGCGGCTACCACGGCCTGGTGTTCAACGGGGACGGCCGCTGCACCCACATGCCCTCGCAGGAAACGCTGAACCCGTCGGCCTGCGTGCGCGCCTACCCGGTGGTGCAGAAGCACCGCTTCGTCTGGGTGTGGCCCGGCGACCCGGCGCTGGCCGACCCGGCCAAGATCCCCGACCTGCACTGGAACCACGACCCGGCCTGGGCCGGCGACGGCAAGCTGATCCACGTGAAGTGCGACTACCGCCTCGTGCTGGACAACCTGATGGACCTGACGCACGAGACCTACGTGCACGGCAGCAGCATCGGCCAGCTGGCCGTGGCCGAAGCACCCTTCGTCGCCACGCACGGCCACCGCACCGCCACCGTGACGCGCTGGATGGAGGACATCGACGCCCCGCCCTTCTGGGCCGGCCAGCTGAAGCACGCCACCGGCTACGAGGGCCGCGTGGACCGCTGGCAGATCATCCGCTTCGAGGCGCCGTGCACCATCGCCATCGACGTCGGCGTGGCACCGGCCGGCAGCGGCGCGCCGCAGGGCGACCGCTCGAAGGGCGTCAACGGCTTCGTGCTGAACACCATCACGCCCGAGACCGAGACCACCTGCCACTACTTCTGGGCCTTCGCGCGCAACTACTGCCTCGATGAGCAGCGTCTGACGCACGAGCTGCGCGAAGGCGTATCGAGCATCTTCCGCGAGGACGAGCTGATCCTCGAGGCGCAACAGCAGGCGATCGACGAACGCCCCGGCTACCGCTTCTACAACCTGAACATCGACGCCGGCTCGATGTGGCGCGGCGGCTGATCGAGCAGATGGTGCGCGCCGAAACGCGCACGAGCGCCCGGGCGTCATTCCGCTGCGCGCGGCGTGATGAACACCGCCACCGACATCGCCGAGCCGTCGCAGACGGTGCGCGTGCAGCTGCGGCTGCGCGAGCTGATCCTGGGCGGCGAGCTGAAGCCCGGCGCGCGCATCGCCGAGCTGACGCTGGTGGAGCGGCTGAACGCTTCGCGCACGCCCATCCGCATGGCGCTGGTGCGGCTGCAGGAAGAGGGCCTGCTCGACGCGCTGCCGCACGGCGGCTATGCGGTGAAGGACTTTTCCGAAGCCGACATCCACGATGCCATCGAACTGCGCGGCACGCTCGAAGGGCTCTGTGCCCGGCTGGCCGCCGAGCGCGGCGTGACCACGGTGCTGATGAGCGAGGCGCGCGACTGCGTCGAGCGGATCGATGCACTGCTGGCCGCACCCAGCCTCAGCGAAGAATCCTTCAGCGGTTACGTGCAGCTCAACGGCCGCTTCCACGACCTGCTGTCCGAGATGTCCGGCTCGGACATGGTGCGCCGCCAGCTGGAGCGGGCCAAGACGCTGCCCTTTGCGTCGCCCAACGGCTTCGTGCTGGCGCGTTCCACCGGCCCGATGCGCGCGACCCGCTGGTGGTGGCGCAGGCGCAGCACCGCGCGGTGCTCGACGCGATCCGCCAGCGCGAGGGCGCGCGCGCCGAAAGCCTGATGCGGGAGCACGCGCGCAGTGCCCACGGCAACCTGCGCGCCGTGCTGTCCGATCACCACAGCTGGCAGCGGGTGCCCGGCGCCAGCCTGATCCGCCGCCGCCTCTCACGTTGAACCCCCGATGAAGCACAACGCCCTCTGGCACAGCGCCACCCTGCGCGCAGCGCGACCTGAGCCCTGGTGTCCGCGAGTTCGAGATCCGTCCCGAGCGCGGCGTCCGTCCGTGGAGCGTCGGCAGCCACCTGGACCTGCGCGTGCTCATCGATGGCCGCGAGGAGAAGCGCTCGTACTCGCTGGTCGGCCTGCCCGACGCGCCCGGCGCCGACGAGGTCTACCGCATCGCCGTGCGTCGCGCCGACGACAGACGAGGCGGTCGCGCTTCATGTGGACCCAGACCGGCGACGAACTTCGCATCGGCGAGCCGAACAACCATTTCGAGATCGGCTGGCAGGCGCCCCACACGTTGCTGGTGGCCGGCGGCATCGGCATCACGCCGATCCTCGGCATGGCACAGCTGCTGGCCCGACGCGGCGCGTCGCTGCGCATGCGGTATGCGGCGCGCCATGCCGCCGACCTGATCTACCGTGACGTGCTGTACGCGACACTGGGGGACCGGCTGCAGTGGCTGTGCAGCGACGCCGGGCAGCGCATCGACCTGGACGCCGAGATCGCAGCGCTGCCTCCGGGTGCGCAGCTGGTGCTGTGCGGCCCGCTGCGGTTGAGGTGCCGCGCTGCGCCTGGCAGCGGGCCGGTCGCCCGGAGGCCGACCTGCGCTTCGAGACCTTCGGCAACAGCGGGACGCGAGCGGCCGAACCGTTCTGGGCCGAGCTTCCGAGGCATGGCCTGCGCATCGAGGTGCCCGCCGGCCGCAGCCTGTTGGACATGCTGGAGGAGCACGGCGTGCAGGCGCTTTCCGACTGCCGGCGCGGCGAATGCGGGCTGTGCGCGATCGACATCGTCCAGGTGCGTGGCACGGTGGATCATCGCGACGTGTTCCTCAGCGCCGCGCAGAAGCAGGAAAACCAGCGCCTGTGCGCCTGCGTCTCGCGGGTCTGCGGCGGCGGCGTGGTGCTGGACTCGGCCTTCCGGCCGGACTGAGGCGGTCGAGGCGGCGCACAGCCGCCCGCGCCCTCTCCCCCGGTGGGGTGGACCGGCCGGCTCAGGCCTCGTAGCGCCCCAGCCGCACCATCGTCGACCCGACCCGAGGCCGGGTCGGCGACGGCATCACCAGTACCGTCTGGTCGTAGGGCGTGCGGATCTCACGCGACCCATCGGTGGCGATCAGCTCGCCACGACGCTCGATCAGCTCCAGACCCTTGAACGGACGCACGAAGCGGAAGTCCGGGCTGTGCGCGACCACCGGTTCGGTGACGCGCACCAGGTGCTGGCGCGCCGGCGGCGTGCGGCCCAGGCGCTGCAGCCGCGGCGTCACGTAGTCCGCCCGGCAGGGCTGCTCATGCGCCAGGAAGCGCAGCAGCGTGTCCTGGGCCACGCCGGCGGCATCGCGCTCCCAGTGCTGGCCGCACTCGATCAGCACCGCGGTGCGCGGCGACTGCGGGTCGGCGAAGGCGCCACGCTCGATCATGCTTGAGGCCGGCCGGGTGGCCGGTGTCGATCAGCAGCACCTCGGGCACGCCCAGCTGGCGCGACAGCGCGGCGCCCTTGGCGCCGCCCCCCTCGGTGGTGCCGCAGACCATCAGCGGCGCGCAGGGCTCGCGCATCGAATGCAGGTCCAGCAGCAGGTCGGCCGCGTCGACGAAGGGCCGCAGCAGCCGCGCGCGGCGCAGCTCCACCGAGTCGCGCGCGCCCAGCAGCTGCGCGTCGGCCCAGACACGATTCAGGTCTTCGTCGACGAAGCGGCTGCGGTCGGGCTCGGCGGGGTCCCAGCGGGCATAGGCGTCCACGTTGCCGAAGGCCAGCGTCAGCCGGCCCTGCGCCACCTGCCATTCATCCTGTGTGGCCAGCAGGCCGTCCAGCGCGATCGCACCGCAGATCTCGTTGCCATGAATCAGCGCCTGCACCATCACGTGCGGACCGGGTCTGCCGGAATCGAAACTCCACACGTAGGCCGTGCCGGTGTTGCCGGCGGCCCAGCGCGAGAGGTCGGGGGCTTGCAGTTCGATCGCGGGCGGCTGGCTCATGGGCAACACCAAAGACGAAGCCCCGCGGGGGCGGGGCTTCGGCAGGGCGCGAGTTTCAGTGGCGCTGCTGAATGCCGGCGATGGACCACGCCGGGTTGTCGCCGAAGCGCGTCAGGTGCCAGATCTCGTCGAAGTCCTCCACCGGACCGCCCTCGTCCTCGCGGATCTTGCCGTGGAAACGCACGCTGACCACCTGGCGCTCGCCTTCCTTGGCCAGATCCAGCACCTCGGCGTCGACGTGCACCACGTCGGTGGTCTGGGCCTTGCCGCCGCGCTCCTGCAGGTCGAGCTTGGCCACCGCGAACATCTCGGGCGTCGTGAAGCTGCGCAGGTCATTCAGGTCGCCGGTGTCGTGCGCCGCCTGCATGCGGATGAAGATCATCTTCGCCAGCCGCGAGAAGCCCTCGGCGTCGAAGTCCGACGGCAGCGTGCTCGGCACGACCGATGCGGCCGTCGAGCCGGGCATCGGCGCCAGCCGCGTCGAGCCATCGGCGGACAGGGCGACGGCCTCGCCGCCGGTGCGTGCCGCAGCCGGCGCCGTGGCGGCCGCG
>JBGAII010000023.1:0-38296 GCA_044225625.1 Rubrivivax sp. | reverse complement strand
GTGCGCTCGGACCACAGCGTCAGCAGGCCGGCGACCAGCAGCACGGCGGCCACGGTCCAGCGGCTGGGCAGCGGCGCATTGCTCAGCGCGAGCTGCGCGCGCCACAGCAGCATCAGCGCCGTCAGTGCGATGCACCAGGTGGCCAGATGCGCTGCGTGCGGCGCAACCGTCCAGGCGATCACCGCCAGCAGGAACAAGGTGTCGCGGCTGTCGCGCGGCAGATGGCGCCAGCCGGGCCAGGCGGGCAGCAGGCGGCCGGCGCTCAGCGCCATAGCGCCAGTTCGCGCAGCAGCCGGCGCTGGTGCAGTTCGCCGCGGTCCGGCGCCACCTGCAGGCCCGGCAGCCGCAGGCCGTAGATGCGCCCTTCGTGCTCGGCGGCCAGCACCCAGGCGGCCAGGCGCGACAGGCGCGCTTCGGTATCGCCTGCCGCGGCTGCGGCGGACCAGTCGAGCCACAGTTCGCGGCTGTCCTCGGCGCCGGTTTCGCGGCTGACCAACTGTCCGGTGCGTGCCGCCTTCTTCCACACCACCTGGCGCAGGCCGTCGCCGCGGCGCCAGGCGCGCACCCCCTCGAGTTCGCTGCCCTGGCCACGGCGGCCCTGCGGGTGGCCGCCGGCGTCGCCGTGGGCCGGCGGCAGCGGCGGCGACGCCGGCTCGGGCCGAGGGTAGGCGAGCACCGCGCTGGCCGGGCGCCATTGGGTCCAGGCGCGGAACAGGCCGAAGGGAAATCGCGTCTCTACCCGCACCACCGGCAACGCGTGCCAGCCGCGTGATGCGGGCACGATGCTCAGCTGGGCGCTGGCCTGGCCTTGTGCCGGCACATCGCTCCAGACATGCCGCGTGGGGCTGCCGCGCTGCTCGAAGTGCAGGCCGACGCCGTGGCGCGCGGCGCCGGGGTTGGACATCACCACTTCGATCGGCGCCGTCTCGCCGGCGAACACCGGTACCGCCGGGCGCAGGCGCAGTGTCAGCCCGCGCAGCGTCCCGTGCGTCATGTGGATCGACACCAGCCCGCTGCCGGCGAGCAGGAAGGTCAGCACGTAGCCCAGGTTGAGCTGGTAGTTGATGGCCGACAGCAGCATCACCAGCAGCGTCAGACCGAAGGCCCAGCCGCCCTTGGTCGGCAGGATGTAGATGTTGCGCTGGTTCAGCGTCCAGGTGTCGGTCTGCGGATGGCGCGCCAGCCACCATTCGCGCAGACGGTTGCGCGGGCCGCTCGGCGGCCGCGTCCCGCCGGCCGGCGATCGAGGCGTCGCCGCGGACCCGGCTCCGCCGGGCCGCCAGCGCTGCCCGGCTGCAGGGGCGGCCGAGGGCCGTGCCGGCGCGATCACGGTATCGGCGTCGCCTCGATCATGGCGCGCACCTGCTCGATGGCGCCGCGGCCGGCGCCGGCGATCGGCTGCAACCGGTGCGCGATGGCCTGCGGCAGGATCGCCTGCAGGTCGTCCGGCGCCACGTAGTCGCGCTGTGCCATCAGTGCGCGAGCCTTGGCCACGCGCAGCACCGCGATGCCGGCACGCGGGCTCAGGCCCTCGACGAACCATTGGCCGGAGCGTGTGGCGGCGATCAGCGACTGCAGGTAGTCCAGCAGCGCCTCTGAGGCCAGCACCCGCTGCACCGCGGCCTGCGCCTGTTCCAGCTCGTCGGGCTGCATCACCGGCTGCATGCGGGTGATCGCGTCGCGACGGTCTTCGCCGACCAGCAGCGCGCGCTCCGACACCCGGTCCGGATAACCGAGCGTGATGCGCAGCAGGAAACGGTCGAGCTGCGATTCCGGCAGCGGATAGGTGCCGAGCTGGTCGGTCGGGTTCTGCGTGGCGATGACGAAGAAAGGCCGGGGCAGCGCACGGGTCTCGTTCTCCACGGAGACCTGGTGCTCCTCCATCGCCTCCAGCAGCGCACTCTGCGTCTTCGGGCCGGCGCGGTTGATCTCGTCCGCCAGCAGCACCTGGGCGAACACCGGGCCGGGATGGAAGACGAAGGCCTCCTTGCTGCGCTCGTAGACGCTGACGCCGACCAGGTCCGACGGCATCAGGTCGGCGGTGAACTGCACGCGCGAGAATTTCAGCCCCAGGCAAACCGCCAGCGCATGGGCCAGCGTGGTCTTGCCCACGCCCGGCACGTCCTCGATCAGCAGGTGACCGCCGGCCAGCAGGCAGGCCACGCAGTCCTCGATCTGCGCGCGCTTGCCGACGATGACCGTGCACAACTGGTCCACCAGACGCGAAATCTGGCGCGCTACACTCGAATTCATTCACGACACGTTAACCGAAAAGACGGGGCGCAGCGCCGATGACCACCGCTTACTACAGCCACCCGGAGTGTCGTTTGCACGATATGGGGATGGGCCATCCCGAATGCCCACAGCGCCTGGATGCGATCGCCGACCACCTGCGCGCCACGGGCATCGACATCGCGATGGATTTCCAGGATGCGCCGGTCGCCAGCGTGGAGCAGATCGAGCGCGCGCACAGCGCCAGCTACGTGATCGAGGTCATGGACCACATGCGGCGCGTGCGCGATGAAGGCGAACACTATGCGGTGGACCCGGACACCACGGTGTCGCCCGGCACGCTGCAGGCGGCGCTGCGCTCGGCCGGCGCGGCGGTGGCGGCCACCGACGAGGTGCTGGCCGGCCGCGCCAGCAATGCCTTCTGCGCGGTGCGTCCGCCGGGGCACCATGCCACCCGTGATCAGGCCATGGGCTTCTGCTTCTTCAACAACGTGGCGGTGGCGGCGCGCCACGCGCTCGACGTGCATGGGCTGCAGCGCGTGGCCATCGTCGACTTCGACGTGCACCACGGCAACGGCACCGAGGACATCATCGCCGGCGACGAGCGCGTGCTGATGGTCAGCTTCTTCCAGCATCCGCTGTACCCCTTCAGCGGCGGCACGCCGCTGGGCACCAACATGGTCAACCTGCCGGTGCCGGCCTACAGCCGCGGGCCGGCGATCCGCGAGCTGATCGAGATGATGTGGATGCCGCGGCTGGAGGAGTTCAAGCCGCAGATGATCTTCATCTCGGCCGGCTTCGACGCCCACCGCGAGGACGACCTGGGGCAGCTCGGTCTGGTCGAGGCCGACTACGAGTGGATCACGCAGCGCGTCAAGGCCGTGGCCGAACGCCATGCACAGGGGCGCATCGTCTCGTGCCTGGAAGGCGGCTACAACCTGAGCTCGCTGGCGCGCAGCGTCGCCGCCCACCTGCGCGTGCTGGCCGAGGTCTGACACCGCGGCCTCGGGCCGCACCCACCGAATGCAAAACCTGAAATCCTTGCAGCAGGCGCTGGCGGATCTGACGCCGCAGGGCGCGGCGGTGGAACTGTCGGTGCTGGCCGGCTCGCTGCTGGTGGCCTATGGCCTGGTCTGGCTGCTGCGCGGCCGCCGCCCCGCGGAGGGCAAGAGCATCTGGTTCGGCGCCCGGCTTTACGACGGTGTGCTGTTCCCGATCGTCGCGCTGCTGGCGGGCGTGATCGCGCGCTGGGCGCTGAAGGACGTGTTGCCGGTCGGGCTGCTGCGCCTGGCCGTGCCGATCCTGACGACCCTGGTCGTGATCCGCCTCAGCGTGCAGGTGCTGCGGACCGCCTTTCCCGCCTCGATGCTGGTGCGCCGGCTGGAGCGCACCGTGTCCTGGCTGGTCTGGGGCGGGCTGGTGCTGTGGATGACCGGCGCGCTGCCCTTCCTCATGGACGAGATGGAGGACGTGCAGTGGCGCGTCGGGGGCGCCAGCATCTCGCTGCTGATGATGTTGCAGGGCGCGCTCAGCGCCGGCGTGGTGCTGCTGCTGGTGCTGTGGCTGTCGGCCACGATCGAGGCGCAGTTGCTGAAGGGGGCGACCGGCACCACCAGCATCTCGGCGCGCAAGATGGCGGCCAATGCCACCCGCGCGATGCTGCTGGTGATTGGCGTGCTGGTGGCGCTGACGGCGGTGGGCATACCGATCAGCGCGCTGTCGGTGCTGGGCGGTGCCATCGGCGTCGGCATCGGCTTCGGCCTGCAGAAGCTGGCCGCCAACTACGTCAGCGGCTTCGTGATCCTGGCCGAACACTCGCTGCGCATCGGCGACCTGGTGCGCGTCGACAACTTCGAAGGCCACATCACCGACATCAAGACGCGCTACACCGTGATCCGCGCGCTCAGCGGACGCGAGTCGATCGTGCCGAACGAGATGATGATCACGCAGCGGGTCGAGAACCTGTCGCTGGCCGATCCCTACGTGCTGGTCAGCACCACGGTCCAGGTCGCCTACGGCACCGACCTCGACGCACTGATGCCGGATCTGGTGGAGGCGATGCGCGGCGTGCCGCGCGTGCTGCACGAGCCGGGGCCCGGCGTGCTGCTGTCGGCCTTTGCCTCCGACGGGCTGGAGTTGACGCTGAACTTCTGGATCGGTGATCCGCAGAACGGGCAGGGCAACGTGCGCTCGGCCGTCAACCTGGCGGTGATGCGGGCGCTGGACGCGCGCGGCATCGAGATCCCGTTCCCGCAGCGCGTCTACCACCTGCTGCCGCCGGAGCCGGCGGCCGCCGCTCCCGCAGCTCAGCCCGGGAACAACGCGTAAGGCTGAGGCGGCTCCTTGCCCGGCGGCACCCAGGCCGGCGCCACCTGCCCGGCCGGACCGGCGGCCTTCAGGTAGGCGTAGATGGCCTTCAGATCCCGTTCGCTCATTGCCTGCACGTTGAAGGCCGGCATCGGTGGCCGCGGCTGCATCGTGCGGATGCGCTCCAGCCATTGCGGCTCCGTCAGGTTCTGCGCATACAGCCGCAGGTTGACGCCGTAGGTCGTGCCCCAGGGGCCGCGCCAGCCGAAGTTGTCGCCGGTCAGCCAGAGTTTCTCGTCGACCTTGCCGCCTGCCGCCAGATAGCCGGGCGTGTGGCAGTCGTTGCAGCCGGCGATCTTGACCAGGTAGCGGCCGCGCTCGACGGCACCCGGGTCGCGGCCCGGGTTCTTCGTGCCTTCGGCCTGCGCGCCGGCGATCGCCAGCAGTCCGGCTGCCGCAAGCAGCACGGACAGCGTTTGGCGGGAAGGGTTCTTGTGCATCTCGATCTCCTCAGGTGACGGGTGGGGTGGAGGCAGCGGTGGCTGCCGCGGCCGCGCCATGCAGCGGCGCGACGAAGCGGCCGCCGCCCGCGTCCAGGGCCAGGGCCAGCGCCGCGCCCAGCGCGGCCAGGGCGGCGGTGGCCAGCGTGATCCAGTGGAAGCGTGCGGGGCGCATCGGTGACTCCTCGTGTGGATGAATGCCCGAGGTCTCAGCCTTGTGGCGAGACGCCGAGGGCGTGTGTCAGCTGGGCCCAGGCGTGGCCGTCGAGGTGCGGACGGACATGGGCCATCAGGCCGAGAAAGGCTTCCGGCGGTGCGCCGGCCTGCATGCCGCCGACCACCATGACGCGCTCCGCCGGTGTCAGCGCCGGCACCATCCAGCGCGCCACCTCGAGCATCTCGGGCGGGGCGATGGCGGCGACGATCTGCTCGTGCAGTTGCATCAGCTCGGCATCGTCGTAGTGCGCCCAGAGCACGGCGTTGTGCGCGGTTTCCTCGATGTGCATGTGCTGGAAGTTGCCGGCCACGAACAGCGCCAGATGGCGGTACAGGCGCAGCGCGAGCGTGTCGCGTACCGCCTGCGTGGCGCGGCGCAATGCGGCCGCTTCGTCGCGCAGTTCGGCGATGCTCTGCAGGTGCTCTTCGTGCTCCAGCGCGATGCGGGCCGAGGCCTGCGGCTGGCAGGCTTCCAGCGCGGGATGCACGAAGCGGTTCTCGTGGTCCAGGTGCGCGGCACAGAGGTCGAGCAGCCGATCGAGCTGGTCCAGCGTGCCGGCACTGGCGGCCGGGTCGGCGACGTCGATGCGGCCGACGGCGAGCAGCGTGTCGCACATCACGTGGCGCATGGCCTTGTGGATCGGCGCATACAGGTCGGGACGGGGCGCGACGGCCTGTTCGGCGGCGCGGGTCGGGGCGTTCAGGGTGCGGTTCATGGCGTAATCCTTCATCGGTGGTCTGTTGCGGTGATGCCGGCATGTATCGCCTCGGCATGCTTCGCAGTGTTCCCGGGCACCGCGCCGTGGTCATCGCCCGAAGGAGCCAGGAGATGGCGCGGCGGCGGGCCATGTCGGGAGTTCGTCTCCATGGCTGGCTGCTGCCGGTGCATTGCGGTCACTCGTTCTCTTCTTAGGCCGGCATGCGAGCGTTCAGCGTGGCGCGTGGCCCGGGCCCGCGTTCTCCGGCCCACGCTCGCGGGCCAGCGACTTGGGCCTGCGAAGATCGCCTCGTCGCCGCCGACCAGGCAGTGACGGGATCAGCGTGCCGCGAATGGGGCCTGCGCCCGCAAACCCGAACCACACGCCCTGCCACCACCGCGGTGTTCGTGCAGGCGCCCAGCGAGCGCTTGTTGTAGTGCGATGGTGGCCACCCGCGGGCGCAGGCCCCATTCGCGGTACGCTGGCTGGGTCCCAGCCTGGTCGGCGGCGATGAGGCAACGGCCGCACACAGAAGCCGGTCGCCCGCGAGGTGGGCCGGAGAACGCGGGTGACGCCAGCGCGCTACCGCAGCCGATGTGGAACGCCGGCCCGTGAGGACAGATGACCTTGCTCACGAACGGCGGCAATGCGCCGCAAGCAGTCAAGCGGTCTGCAGCAGCACCGCCATGAAGTGGCAGGTGGTGCCCGCCAGCACGAACAGGTGCCAGACGAAGTGGCCGTAGCGCAACCTCCAGTCGAAATGGAAGACCACCGCGCCCAGCGTGTAGGCCAGGCCGCCGGCCACCAGCCAGCCCAGTTCGGCCGCCGGCAGCCGCTCGAACAGCGGCACTGCGGCGACCAGCGCCACCCAGCCCATCGCCAGGTACAGCCCGGTGGACCACAGCGGTCGGCGCAGCCGGTTGAAGAGCTTGGCCACCACGCCCAGGGCGGCCACGCCCCAGACGATGCCGAACAGCGTCCAGCCCCACGGGCCGCGCAACACGCCCAGCAGGTAGGGCATGTAGCTGCCGGCGATGAACAGGAAGATGGCCGCGTGGTCCAGCCGGTTGAACCAGTGCTTGGCGCGCCCTGCGGGCAGCGCATGGTAGAGCGTGGACACCAGGTACAGCAGGATCATCGTCGTGCTGAACAGGCTGGCGCCGACCACGCTGACCGCGCCGCCGCGCTGCGCCGCGAAGTGCAGCAGGATCGGCAGCGACGCTGCCGCCAGCAGCAGGCCCAGGCCATGGCTCAGGCTGTTGGCGACCTCCTCGCCGAGCGTCTGCGCGCGGTCCGGGGTCATGGCCGCAGCGCGGGCGCGGCCGGCGCCAGCGTGTCGATCAGCGCGTCCTTCTCGCGCCATTGCACGTCGACCCATTGGCCGATGCGCTGGCGATAGGCCTGGTCCTGCACCGGGTCGCCGCCCAGCACGCCGGCCGGAATGGCGCGCTGCTGCACGCGCACCGTCACCGTATCGAGCCGGCCGCTGAGCAACTGCCAGAAGGTCGGTATGCCGCTGGGGTAGACGATGGTCACGTCGAGCAGCGCTTCGAACTGCTCGCCCATCGCCGCCAGCGCGATGCCCAGACCGCCGATCTTCGGCTTGAGCAGGTGCCGGTAAGGACTTTGCTGTGCCGCCTGCTTGGCCGGCGTGAAGCGCGTGCCTTCGACGAAGTTGATCACCGTGGTGGGGATCAGCTTGAACTTCTCGCAGGCCTCGCGCGTGGTCTTCAGGTCGTTCTGGCGCGCACCCGAACCCTTGCCGCGCTTCATGAACGGGAAGTCCAGCGCCCACCAGGCCAGGCCGATCACCGGCACCCAGATCAGCTCCTGCTTGAGGAAGAACTTCAGGAACGGTATGCGGCCGTGGAAGATGCGCTGCAGCACCAGGATGTCGACCCAGCTCTGGTGGTTGCTGGACACCAGATACCAGCCGCGTTCATGCAGGCCGTCCACACCCTGCACGTCCCAGACCGCGGCCGGGTGCACCGCGGCGATCCACAGGTTGTTGTTGGCCACCCAGCGCGAGGCGAGCGCGTTCATCACCCGGTCGCAGACGCGCCGTACCGCCTTGAAGGGCAGCAGCAGCTTCAGCAGCGCCGGCGGCACCAGGCTGAGGGCGATGACCAGGGTGTTCAGGCCGAGCAGCGCGGCGGTGACGGCCCCGCGCAGGGTGACGGGCAGGCGGCTGAGCATGGGGTGGTGTTCTTCGCGCCGAACGCGCGTGTGGCGGCGCGGCATTGTGGTGCAGGCCGGCGCCGCGGCTTCTTGCGCTGCCTCAACGAGCGTCGTCAGGCCTGCAGCGCCGCGCCCTGGGCGGCCAGCAACTCGCGCAGCACCGAGCGGTGGCAGTGCGATTCGTCTTCGCAGTAGCAGCCGACCGAGAAGTTCGTCCGCTTCGACAACGCCGCCAGCAGCGCGATGGCATGGGCGCGTTCGGGTTCGGCCATCTCGGCGCGGTAACGGCGCACGAAGGCCTGCCACTGCGCCGGCGTGCCCGCCTGCTGGCCGAGCTTCATCGTCTCCACGCTCGGCGCCAGGTTCGGGAACCACAGGTCGTACCAGTCCTGCGAAGCGAACTCGGTCTTCGGCACGCCGCGCGGCGGGCGCCGCACCGTACCCAGGCGCAGGCCTTCGTCGGCAGCGCGCGGGCTGCCCAGGCGGACGATGCGGACGGTCATGGTCGGTCTCCTGGCGATCTCAGGGCAGCGACACGCCGGCTGCGGCTGCCGCGGCGCGCACCGATGCCGGCCATTCGATCATGCCCGGGTCGGCGCCGCTGGCCATGCCCAACAGGTAGGCCGGCTCGTCGCCGACGTTGCGGAAGCCGCGCGACACGCCGGGTGGGATGCTCACCGTGTCCCAGCGCTCCAGCACCAGGCTGCGCTCGCCGTCGGGGCCCCAGAAGACCTGCCAGCGGCCGCTGAGCGCCACGAAGACCTCCTGCGTCAGATGGTTGTGCAGCGGCGCGGACTTGCCGGGCTCGCAACGCACCAGGTTCATGTGGAAGTCGGCCGCGGTCAGCGGCGCGGCACCGGGCATGCCGAGCACGCGCCAGGTGGTGCGCTCGCAGCCGGGAATGCCGGCATCGACATAGTCGTCGGTGGGCACCAGCCGGCGGAAGCGCGCGACGCGCGCCTCCATCTCGGCGACGCTCGGGTTGGCCTCGGTGATGCCGGCGCGCGCGGGCGGGTGGTTCTCCATGGTCCTGCTCTGGGTCGGCTGCGACAGCCGCGAGTGTGCGCTCAACCGGTCTCGACACGCACCAGCTTCATGCGGCCGGAAGCGCCGCTCTTGATCGACACCGCCGCCTTGGCGCAGCCGAAGTGCCGCGCCACCAGCGCGATCAGTTCCTGGTTGGCCTTGCCTTCGACCGGTGCCGCCTTCAGCTGCGCCAGCCAGCTGCCGTCGGCGGCCTGCTCCAAAACGCTCTGGCGCGCGTTGGGCTTGACCTTGATGGCCAGGGTCCGGCCCAGAACCAGCCGGGCGTGGCCGGTGCGCGGGTCGAACGCCAGCCACAGCCGCGCGCCCGCCGTCACCGACAGCGCCACGACACCGATCGCCTGCCAGGCACTCATGGCCGGGTGGCGCTAGGCCTGCGGCGCATGGCAGGCGAAGCACAACTTGTTGCCGTCCGGGTCGCGCACGTAGGCGCCGTAGTAGTGGGCGTGGTACTCGGGCCGCAGTCCGGGCCCGCCTTCGTCGCTGCCGCCATGCGCCAATGCCACCGCGTGGGCGTGGTCCACGGCCGCGCGTGTCGGCGCGAGGAAAGCGACCATCTGGCCGTTGCCGGGCGCATGGGGCCGCCCGTCGTACGGCTTGCCGATCAGGAACAGCGGCCGCGGGTCGGGGCTCGACTGCCAGCCGGCCCACGGTTTGCCGGCTTCGCAGAAGCGGGCGCGGATGCCCAGGGCGTCCATCAGCGGCCGGTAGAAGGCCAGCGCGCGTTCGAAATCACCGGTGCCGACGAAGATGTGCGAAAACATGGTGCCTCGATGTGGGGTGCTGCTATTGCGGGTTCTGCGGCAGACCGTCGCCGATCCGGTAGTAGTCGCCCTTGTCGGCGACGAAGATGTGGCGTTCCAGCGCCAGGCCCGTCGGCCCGTCGATGGCACCCAGCGCGACCGAGGTCCAGTCGTGCTGCAGCGGCTCCCAGAACAGCCACGAGCCGCAGCGCGAGCAGAAGCCGCGCCGCACCTTGTCGGACGAGCGGTACCAGCTCAGGTGCTCCTCGCCCTGCAGGGCCACGGCCGACTTCGGCACGTTGGCCGAGGCGAAGAAGTGGCCTGACTGCTTGCGGCACTGCGTGCAGTGGCAGGCCGTGGGCCCGCTCGGCGTCTGCGACAGCTCGAAGCGGATGCAGCCGCACTGGCAGGAACCTCGAAGTCCCATCAAGTCTCTCCCCGCGCCTGGCGGCGACGTGGTGCCGGCCCGGTCGTGCGCGCCCGCAGCCGCGAGCGGACGATGGCCGTGATCAGCGCCTGCGGCATCGGCTCGTCGAGCGGCAGCTGCAGATTGCCCTTCGGCCCGGCGTAGCGGGCGGCACGCTCGCGCAGCAGCGGATCGGCCACCGGCGGGAACAGGCCGATGTGCTTCTGGAAGGCGCCGTAGTGCAACAGCACGCCCTGCTGGAACAGCGTGGGCATGCGGTAGCTGATGCGCTCCTCGGCCAGCGGGGCGGCCTGCCGCGCCGCACGGCGCACCGCCTGCAACGCCGCCTGCACCGGCGGCGGAAAGCTGCGGATGTAGTCGTCGACCGCTGCGCCGGACGCGGCCGGGTCGGCCGGTGCGGCGCCGCCCGCGTCCGTGTCCGTGGCCGGTGGCGGTGTTGCAGTGCTCTTCATCGGCAGATCCTCCGGGCCGGCTTCACCAGCGCAACGAGCGCGCGTGTTCCAGCGTGTACAGCGCCAGCGGGCCGAGATGCGGGCCCGCGGCATCGAGCATCGCCGGGCTCTGCAGGTAGGCGTAGGCGGCGATCGCCTCGCCGGCCGCCGCGGCGCTCATGCGCTGGACCTCGATCAGTTCGCGCCGGTAGCCGCCGGGCTGGCCGACGCGCTCCAGCGCATCCATCAGCGCCAGTTCGTCGGCCGTCACCTCGAACAGCTGGCCCTGCACCTGCAGGCCTTCGCCGGGTGCCGGCAACAGGCAGGGCAGGCGGCCGGCGACCAGGTACAGCGGATAGGGCTGCAGCGTGCGGAACTCGCCCGGCAGGCGGCGGCCCTGGTTGACATGGAAGTTCGGAAAGCCTTCCTTCAGCGAACCATAGACGAACAGCGGCGGCATGGACGCGATCGTACGGCGGGCCGGCGCGTGGCGAGCTCAGCCCGGCTCGCGCGGCGTGCGCGGGGCCTGCATGCGCATCTGCCGCTCGTGGCTGGGCAGCAGGCGGTGGCTCACGACCGCGCGTCCGCGATAGGCGGCGTAGTCGTTCAGGAACTGCGCCACCGAGTCGTAGGGGCCGGCCAGGTGGCCGGGGCGTTTGGAGTCGGCGAAGAACCACCAGGCCTCGTCGCGGCGGAAGGCCGCCATCCAGTGCCGCCGCAGCCACTGGCCCTGTACCTGCACCGGCTCGAACTCGATCATCAGGTAGCTGGCCTGCGCGCCGGCGTCGATGCGGCGCAGCGTGCTCACCGCAAAGCGGGTCAGGTCGACGCAGACGCCGCGCGGCGCGGCGTAAAAGGCCTCGGGCTCGATGATCGCGACGCGCCCGGACTGGCGGGCCCGTGCACTTTCCGACAGCGCCAGGGCGCGGTCGCGGTCGTATTCGAAGCGCGCACCGATCCAGGCGTTGATGTCCTCGGCGCGCTGCCAGCGCTGCGGCAGCTCGGCATAGGCGATGTCGGCCGTGCCGCCGCCGGCACGCGTGTAGTGCGGATCCGGCGCGTCGGACAGCGGGTCTAGCGACGGCGGCGCGGCGCACACCGCAGCGGCGAATGCCAGGCCGGCAGCCAGCGCCGTGCAGGCCGAATCAAACCGGCGCCAGCGCATGGTGCGAAAGGGTCCGGAAGCCGCCGTCCTGCAGCGTGCCGATGCGCAGGCCGGTGAGGCGGCCGGCGACGTCGGCAGCGTTCAGCGCGGCGCACAGCCGCGCCGGCATCGGCCATCGCGGCGACGGTGATGTGCGGCAGGTAGGCGATGTCGGTCCGCCGCGCGCCGTCCATCGGCCCGGTGTAAAGATCATCGTGCAGCCGCACGATGGCCTCGCGGCCTTCGTCGGGCACCAGGTAGACCAGGGTGGCCGGTTCGCCGGCGCCGGTGTGCGTGCCGATGCGCAGGCCGGTGAGGCGGCCGGCGACGTCGATGCCGGCAGCGTTCAAGGTGGCGCACAGCGCGTCGGCCGCGCCGGCATCGGCCATCGCGGCGACGGTGATGTGCGGCAGATAGGCGATGTCGGTCCGCCGCGCGCACGCGCTCGATGAAGCGCTGCGCGCGATCGTCGACCTCCGGACAGGCGATGGTGTAGAGCGTGCGCACCCGCCGTCCTTCAGCCGGGAATGTCCGGCTCCACCAGTGCGGCCAGCTGCTGCAGCGATTCCTGCCAGCCCAGGTAGCACATCTCCAGCGGGATGGCCTCGGGGATGCCGCTCTGCTCGACCTGCAGTTCGGTGCCGCAGGACACGGCCTTCAGCGTCACGCTGACCTGGATCTCGCCAGGCAGCGCCGGGTCATCGAAGCGGTCGGTGTAGCGCAGGCGCTCGTTCGGCACCAGCTCGAGGTATTCGCCGCCGAAGGAATGGGCATGGCCGCTGCCGAAGTTGAGGAACGACATGCGGAAGCGGCCGCCGACGCGGGCCTCCAGCTGGTGCACCTGGCACAGGAAGCCATAGGGCGGCAGCCAGCGGGCCAGCGCATCGGCCTCGGTGAAGGCGCGGTACAGCTTGGCTGGCGGCGTGCGCAGGACGCGGTGCAGTCGGACGGTTCGGTCGCTCATGGTCGGGTTTCCTTGGTCAGTGTCGATCATCGCAGGGCCGGGCCGGCTACGACGCCCGGGCTCGCCCTGTGGTCACGACGCCCCAGGCCGCCCGATATCGACATGGGAGCGCGAAGCGGGCCGGGCGAGGCGGCGCGCAAGTGCGAGGCAGGCATTCCTGCGCAAGGGCCAGCCGGCCGGTTGGAGCCAGGGGGCCGCGCTAGGGCGGCGCGGACTGTGCGGCGCGGAACAGCTCGTTGCGCAGCAGCGCCAGCGCCTGGCCGCGGGCCTGGCTCGCGGCCGACACCTCGGAGGTGATGGCGATCACCAGTCGCAGCGGCCCGTGCACCCACAGCAGCTGGCCGCCATAACCGCTGGCGAAGAAGGTGCGCGTCTCGGTGGCGGACGGGACGACCCACCACAGGTAGCCGTAGGGCAGCCCGACCGGCGGGCCACCGGCGTTCTGCGCGCTGGTCGATGCGGTTGCATAGGCCTCGGGCAGCAGCGCCGTGCCCTGCCAGCGGCCGTGCTGCAGTGCCAGCCGGCCCAGCACCGCCATGTCGCGGGTGCGCAGCGCCAGGCCGCTGAAGCCCAGGCTGTGGCCCTGGGACCCGGCGGCCCACGCGGCGTCGCGGATGGCGAGGGGATCGAACAACTGTTGGCGCGCGTACTCGGCACTGCGGCGGCCGGTGGCGGCCTGCAGCACGATCGACAGCAGGTTGGCCGTCGGGTTGTCGTAGGTGAAGCGAGTCCCCGGCGCGGCGCTACGCCGGCGGCGCAGCAGCACGGCCGCGTCGTCGGCGGCTGCGGCCACGCGTTCGCCGGGATCGAAGCCCGCGCTCATCGTCAGCAGGTGGCGCAGGCTCAGGCCCGCGGCCTCGGACGCGAGGGCGGCCGGCAGCAGCTCGGACAGCGGCTGGTCGACCGAGTGCAGCAGTCCCTGCCCCAGCGCCGCGCCCACGGCCAGCGACAGCACGCTCTTCGTCACCGACTGCAGGTCGCGCAGCGTGGTCTCGTCGCCGGCACCAGGGCGGTAGTACTCGAACAGCAGGCGGTCGTCGCGCCCCACCACGACGCTGTGCACGTCGGCATAGCGCTCGGCCAGGATCGGCGCCAGCGCCGGGAAGCCGGACGCCGGTTCGGCTGCGGCACGCAGCCCGCCGGCGCCGCCGAGCAGCGGCGCTGTCAGCAGCAAGGTCCGGCGGCGCATCAGGCCCGGACCTCGATGTCGTGGATCTGCACGTCGACCGCGCTTCCCTGCAGCCGCAGTTCGGCCACCGTGACCGGCAGCCGGAAGCGGCGCGGCCCCGCGCTGCCCGGGTTGACGTACAGCACGCCCTGCCGTTGCCGCACCGCAGGCTGGTGCGAATGGCCGGACACCACCACCTGCACGCCGGCGGCGGCCGGGTCGATGCTCAGGTCGGCCAGGTCGTGCAGCAGGTGCAGGCGGACCGCACCGAACTGCAGCGACTCGGTCACGTTCAGCGCCTCGGCCCAGGGGCCGTGGTCGTTGTTGCCGCGCACCACCGTCAGCGGCGCCAGCGCGCGCAGCCGCTGCAGGATGCCGGCATCACCGATGTCGCCGGCATGCACGATGTGGTCGCTGCCGGCCAGCCGGGCCAGCGCTTCGGGCCGCAGCAGGCCGTGCGTGTCGGAGATCAGCCCGATGCGCAGCAGGCCGCGCCGCCGGCCGTCCGCTGCGGCGGGCCCGGGCTGTGGCGGGGGCGCGGAATCGGCTGCCATCACGGTGTGGCCGTGCCGCTCGCTCAGCCCGGCGTCCGGGGCTTGAAGATCGCGTAGTTGCCGTTGGCCTGCGCCACCAGCGTCTCGCCGACGAACAGGCGCGACTCGAGGTTGGCGACCGACTTGCCGCGGTTCAGCAGTTCGGTCTCGCAGACCACGCGGCCATCGACCACCGGCTTGAAGTAGTTGATCTTGATCTCGATGGTGGCGCAGATCTCCCCGGCCGACAGCGTGGGGTACAGCGCCGCGCCCATGCCGGTGTCCGCCATCGCATACAGCACGGCACCGTGCACCACGCGGTGCGGGTTCATGTGCTTGGTGGCCACATGCAGCGACAGCGTGCTGCGGCCGGCGGCCTGGGCGTCGACGGCGAAATCGACCAGGTCCGCGAAGGGATGGGCCAGCGAGCGCATGGCCGTCATGCGGCGCCGCGCGGCGGCGGCAGCGGCGTCGGCTGGCTTTCGATGCGTTCCAGCCCGGTGTCGAGGCAGGCCCAGGCCGGTGCGCTGGCGCTCCAGATGTTGGCGCTGGGCCGGACCGAGGCCGGATCGTCGAGCGTGCCGACGCGCACCACCGTCAGGTTCGGTCGCCCGCTGGAGTCGGCGAACAGGTGGCAGCCGCAGCGCGGGCAGAAGCGCCGCCGCACCTGGTTGCCGGAGTCGGCGGCGGACAGGTATTCGCCGACGCTGCCGGTCACCTCGATCGCCGCGCTGGGCAGCAGCGCATTGACGGTGCCGTTGGCGGCGATGTGCTGGCAGTCGCGGCACCAGCAGATGCGGGTGGCGACCGGGTCGGCGTGCAGGCGGTAGCGGACGCTGCCGCACAGGCAGCCTCCCGTTCTTGCGCTCATCGGCGGGCTCCTGGGTGGGGTGCGGACGATTGTTGTCCGCTTTCGGTCGCCGGTTCCGCAGCGCCGGATCCGTGAAACCTCTTGTTGCAAGCTCCGGTGCGGCACTGCTGCGAAAATCCGCTGATGCAGATCCAGACCTTGAGCCAGGCCATCACGCCTGAACTGCGCGAGTGGATCGTCGCCCAGGCGCGTGCCGGTTGTGCGACGGACGACATCCTCAAGGCCATGCAGGCCAGTGGCTGGTCGGACGGCGTGGCCCGTGCGGCGCTGGCCCAGACCCTGCCGCAGCCGGTGCAGGGCACCTTTGCCGACGCCGCGCTGCCCGCGTGGGCACCGCCGCTGCAGGCGCAGCCGGTGCAGACCTTGCCCGCGTGGCCTGCGGGCCAAAGCCCGTCCGCCGGCCTGCAGGTGCCGGAACCCGATGTCGCCGACGGGCGCCCCGTGCTGCGCCTGCCCGACCGCGAGGTGCAGGTGCTGATGACGCTGGGCCGGCCGCGCGTGGTGCTGTTCGGCGGCTTCCTGTCGCACGACGAATGCGACGGCCTGATGGCGCTGGCCACGCCGCGTCTGGCGCGCTCGCAGACCGTGCACCACGAGTCGGGCGGCAGCGAGGTGAATGCCGCGCGCACCAGCGACGGCATGTTCTTCGAGCGTGGCGAGGCAGCGCTGGTGCAGCGCATCGAGCAGCGCATCGCCGCGTTGCTGCGCTGGCCGGTGGACAAGGGCGAAGGCCTGCAGATCCTGCGCTACCGGCCCGGTGCGCAGTACCGGCCGCACTTCGACTATTTCGATCCCGCGCAGCCGGGCACGGCCGCGGTGCTGAAGCGCGGCGGCCAGCGTGTCGGCACGCTGGTCATGTACCTGAACGTGCCCGAGTGCGGCGGCGCGACCACCTTCCCGGACATCGGGCTGGAGGTGGCGCCGATCAAGGGCCATGCGCTGTTCTTCAGCTACGACCGGCCGCACGAATCGACCGGCACGCTGCACGGCGGCGCGCCGGTCACCGCCGGCGAAAAATGGGTGGCCACCAAGTGGCTGCGCGAGGGCGTGTTCGGCTGAGGCCGGGTGCGGCGCGGCTTCAGGGCTCCACCGTCTGGCCGTGCTCCGGCACGTGCACGCTCCAGCCCAGCTGGTCCTTGATGCGCAGGCGCAGCGCGTCGGCGGCGTCGGGCTCCCCGTGCACCACGTAGGTCTGGCGCGGCGCGCGCCGGGCGCTGCCCAGCCAGGCCATCAGTTCGTCGGCGTCGGCATGGCCCGAGAAGCCCTCCAGCTGGCTCACGGTGGCCCGCACCGGCACGTATTCGCCGTGGATCTTGACCTCGGTTGCGCCGCCCACGAGATGCGCGCCGCGGCTGCCGCCGACCTGGAAGCCCGCGAAGACGATGTGGTGCTTGGGCACCGGTGCCATGGCCTTCAGATGGTGCAGCACGCGGCCGCCGGTGGCCATGCCGCTGGCCGAGATGATCACGCTCGGCCAGCGGGAGCGGAGCAGGCGCATCGACTGCTTCGCTTCGGCCACCATGTGCACGCCGTCGGCCAGGTGCTCGGCCTCGCGCGCGCCCAGGCGCAGCAGGCGGCGGTGCCGGTGGTACAGCGCCGTGGCCTGCACCGCCATCGGGCTGTCCAGGTACACCGGCAGCTCGGCGGGAATCTCGCCCGCGGCCTTGAGCCGCTGCAGCACCAGCAGCAGTGCCTGCGCACGGCCGACTGCAAAGGCCGGCATCAGCACCGAACCGCCGCGTTGCACCGTGTCGCGGATGATCTGCCCCAGCCGCGCGGCCACGTCCTCTTGAGGGTGCACGCGGTTGCCATAGGTCGACTCGACCAGCAGCACGTCGGCCTCGGGCAGCGGCTGCGGTGCCGGCATCAGCAGGTCCCGGCTGCGGCCGACGTCGCCGGAAAACACCAGCCGTTCATCGCCGGCCTGCAGGCTCACCGCGCAGGCGCCGAGCAGGTGGCCTACCGGCGTCAGCGTCACGCGCAGCGCACCCAGCCGCAGTTCGCGGCCCGGTGCCAGCGGCTGGAACTTCGCCAGCGTGCGCTGCACGTCGCGGCGCGTGTACAGCGGCAGCGCCTTGGCGTGGCGCGAGTAGCCGTAGCGGTTGGCGCGGCGCGCGTCCTCCTCCTGCAGGTGCGCACTGTCCAGCAGCAGCACCTCGGCCAGGTCGCGCGTGGCCGGCGACGCATAGATCGGCCCGCGGAAGCCGTGCTTCACCAGCGCCGGCAGCCAGCCGCTGTGGTCCAGGTGCGCATGGCTCAGCACCACCGCGTCGGCCTCGATCAGCTCGCGCGGCGGCGCCAGCCAGTTGCGCTCGCGCAGCACCTTGAAGCCCTGGAACAGGCCGCAGTCGAGCAGGATGCTGCGACCGCCGAGCCGGACCAGGTGGCGCGAGCCGGTGACCGTGTCGGCGGCGCCGTGGAAGCTGATCTGCATCGTGTTGCCTTCAGTCGTTGCCCAGGTCCTGCAGTTCGCCCGAATCGACGATGCGCACCCCGGGCCGCTGCTGGCGCAGCGCCGCCATCATGCCGCGGGCCACGGTGGCCGCCTCGATCGGCCGCATGCGCTTGGGGATCAGACCGGCGATCGGCCCGGTCAGCCACAGCGCCAGCTTCTCGCCGCCGCGCACCGGCTGGCCGAGCGACGCGCGGTCGCCGGCCAGCAGCGACGGCCGCGCGATCACCAGGCTGGCGAAGTCCAGCGCGGCCAGCGCGGCTTCCATCTCGCCCTTGACCCGGCTGTAGAAGTTGGGCGAACGCGCGCTCGCACCCATGGCGGAGACCACGGCGAAACGCTGCACGCCGGCAGACCGTGCCGCGCGCGCAAAGGCCAGCACGGCGTCCAGGTCCACGGCGCGGAACGCATCCTGCGAGCCGGCGGTGCGGATCGTCGTGCCGAGGGCGCAATAGGCTTCTTCCGCGGCCGGCAGCACGGGCAGACGGCTGAAGTCGACCGTCTGCCATTGCACGCGGTCGTCGGCGCCGTCCGGCACGCGTCGCACCAGTGCCCGCAGCCGCACCGGCGGAATCTGCGCGAGCAGCAGGCGCGCCAGCTCGCGGCCGATCAGCCCGCTGGCGCCGGCGAGCAGAACCTCCTGGGCGGGGGCATGCGTTCTCATCGGTGGGATCGTCTCGCGGCGCATCGGCCGAGGCCCGAATGTATCGGGTCGGCCGCCTGTTGCCGTGGTCCATGCCCGCTTAGACTGCGCCGCCATGGCGATGAAGGCCGAACAGCAACAGCGACTCAGCCGCGTGGGCCCGGGCACCGATGGTGGTGCGCTGTGGCGCCATGGCTGGCATCCGCTGGCGCTGATTGCCGACATCGCGGGCGCCGCGGGCGATCTCCCGCTGCTGCCGCTGCGCGTGCTCGGCCAGGACCTGCTGCTGTTCCGTGACGCGCTGGGCCGCTGGGGCCTGCTGGACCGCCGCTGCCCCCACCGCGGCGTGGACCTCGCGCTCGGCCGCCACGAGGGCGACGGCCTGCGCTGCGCCTTGCACGGCTGGAAGTTCGACATCGAGGGGCGCTGCCTGGAGTTGCCGTCGGAGCCGCCCGGCTCGGCGATCTGCCGGCGCATGCGGGCGCGCAGCTATCCGGTGCAGCAGCGCGCCGGCATGCTGTTCGGCTGGCTCGGCGCGGCCGAACCGGAACCGGAGCCGCTGCCGGCGCTGCCCTGCCTGCAGGCGCCGGAGAGCCACGTGCTGCGCGTGCGCACGCTGTGGCAATGCCATTGGCTGCAAGCGTTGGAGATGAGCCTCGATCCGCTGGTCGGGCATGCCGCACAGCCGCTGGAACTGCGGGTCGATCTGCCGGCGCCGGGGCTGCTGCGCTGGACCGCGCTGCGCGAGGTGCACGACAGGCAGTTGCACGTGCGCATGGCGCAGGTGCTGAGCCCGGGCGTCGCCGTGCTGCCACTGTCGGAGAACCTGACGCTGACGCGCTGGCACGTGCCGGTGGACGACCTGCAGACCGCCGTCTACAGCATGGTCGTCAGCAGCGCCGCGCCGCTGGACGTGCAGGCCCTGCCGGAGGACGCAGTGGGCCCGCGCGAGCAACGTCTGGCCGAGAGCATGGGGCCGCTGCAGGACCGCACGCACGAGCACCCTGTGGGCGCCGACAAGGCCATCGGTGCCTACCGGCGCATGCTGCTCAAGGCGCTGGACGCGCTGCGCTTCGGCGACGCGCCGCCGTCCGCCGCCGTCGCATGGCAGGCGGGACAGTCCAGCGGCCTGGAGAGCATCGAATGCGTGGTGCCGTCGCGCGACTGGCTGCGGCACTGCCGGCACGCGGTGGCCGCGCGCCGCGAGCGCGCGACCTGGCTGCAGGGCTGATGACGGTCAACGGCGCCGCAGCCGCCAGCGCTTAGCATGCGGCCGACGATTCGACGCCCACCGATGGACAACTTCAGCAACCGCACCTTCGACGAGCTCGAGGTGGGCGAAACGCTCACCCGCCTGCATCGACTCTCCCGCCCCGACGTCGAAGCGCTGGCCTTCGTCTCGGGCGAGGTGGACCCGTTCCACACCGACGGCCAGCCGCGGCCGGAGGACGACGGCCCGCGCGCCGAGGCCGTGGCCGCCGAGGCGCTGCTGTCGGCGCTGCTGCAGCGGCGCCTGCCCGGCCCGGGCACCGTGATCCTGGCGCAGGACCTGCGGTTCTCCGGTTCGATGCGTGTCGGCGACGAGATCGCCGGCACCGTCACCGTGCGCGAGAAGCGGCCCGAAAGCCACCAGATCGTCTTCGACTGCCAGGTCACGCAAGGCGACGAGACGCTGGTCCGCGGCAGCGTGACGGTGCGGGCGCCGACCCAGCGCATTGCCTTCACCGACCTGGCGACGCCGGAGATCGTGCTGCGCCACACCGATGTCTTCGCCCGCCTGCTCAAGCGCTGCCAGGGCATGCCGGCGGTGCACTGCGCGGTGGTGCATCCCTGCGACCACGATTCGCTGCTCGGCCCGCTCGAGGCCGCGCGGCGCGGCCTGATCGTGCCGCTGCTGGTGGGACCGGAGGCCAAGATCCGCGCTGCGGCGCAGGCGGCGGGCGCGGACCTGTCGGGCATCCGCATCGTGTCCACCGAGCACAGCCATGCGGCCGCCGAGGCGGCGGTGGCGATGGCCCGCGCCGGCGAGGTGCAGGCACTGATGAAGGGCAGCCTGCATACCGACGAACTGATGGGCGCCGTCGTCAGCGCCGCCGGCGGTCTGCGCACCGAACGCCGCATCAGCCATGTCTTCGTCATGGACGTGCCGGCCTATCCGCGCATGCTGCTGATCACCGATGCGGCGATCAACGTGGTGCCGAACGTGCGCGTCAAGGCCGACATCGTGCGCAACGCCATCGAGCTGGCGCACGTGCTGGGCATCGAGATGCCGCGCGTCGCCATCCTGGCGGCGGTGGAGACCGTCAACCCGGACATGCCGAGCACGGTGGATGCGGCGATCCTGTGCAAGATGGCGGATCGCGGCCAGATCAGCGGCGGACTTCTCGACGGCCCGCTGGCCTTCGACAACGCCGTCAACGAAGCGGCGGCGCGCACCAAGAAGATCGAATCCGAGGTCGCCGGCCGGGCCGACATCCTGCTGGCGCCCGACCTGGAGGCCGGCAACATGATCGCCAAGCAGCTGCAGTACCTGGCCGGCGCCGACTCCGCGGGCATCGTGCTCGGCGCGCGCGTGCCGATCGTGCTGACGAGCCGCGCCGATTCGATCCGCTCGCGCCTGGCTTCCACCGTCGTCATGGCGCTGCTGGCCGATGCCCAGCGGCGCAAGGACGCCACAACCTGAAGGAGACTGACATGGCCGAACCGATCCCCGCGCAGGCACTGCAACTGCGTTCGCTGGTGCGCGCCGATGGCGAGCTCGAGGTGTCGCTGCAGCGCGTGCCGGTGCCCGAACCGGGGCCCGACGAGGTGCTGGTGCAGATCCAGGCCACGCCGATCAATCCCAGCGACCTGGGCCTGCTGTTCGCTGCGGCCGACCTGTCCAGCCTGAAGGTCTCGGGCAGTGCCGATGCGCCGGTGGTGAGCGCGCGCATTCCGGACAAGGCCATGGCGGCGATGGCCGGCCGCGTCGGCCAGTCGCTGCCGGTGGGCAATGAAGGCGCGGGCCGCGTCGTCAGGGCCGGCGCTGCGCCGGCGGCGCAGGCGCTGCTGGGCAAGACCGTGGCGCTGATCGGCGGCGCGATGTACGCGCAGTACCGCAGCATGCCGGCGGCGCAGTGCCTGGTGCTGCCGGACGATGCCAGCGCCGCCGACGGCGCCAGCTGCTTCGTCAACCCGCTGACCGCGCTCGGCATGGTCGAGACGATGAAGCTCGAAGGTCACAAGGCGTTGGTGCACACCGCGGCGGCGTCGAACCTGGGCCAGATGCTGAACCGCATCTGCCTGAAGGACGGCATCGGCCTGGTCAACATCGTGCGCAAGCCGGAGCAGGCGGCGCTGCTGCGCGCCGCGGGCGCAAAGCATGTCTGCACCAGCACGTCGCCGGATTTCCTGGCCGAGCTGACGGCGGCGCTCGAGGCCACCGGCGCGACCATCGCCTTCGACGCCATCGGCGGCGGCCGTCTGGCCGGGCAGATCCTGTCGTGCATGGAGGTGGCGGTCAATCGCAGCGCCAAGGAATACAGCCGCTATGGTTCGGCCGTGCACAAGCAGGTCTACCTGTACGGCATGCTCGACACCGGCCCCACCGAGATCGTGCGCAACTTCGGCATGGCCTGGGGCATCGGCGGCTGGCTGCTGTTCCCGTTCCTGCAGCGTGTCGGCCCCGCGACCGCGCAGCGCCTGCGCGAGCGCGTTGCGGCCGAGTTGAAGACCACCTTCGCCAGCCACTACACGCGCACCGTGTCGCTGGCCGAGGCGCTGTCGCCGTCGGCGATCGGCGTCTACGCGAAACGCGCGACCGGCGAGAAGTTCCTGATCGATCCCAGTCGCGGCTGAGGCCGCGGCCGGCCCGGCCGCCGTCCGCTCAGGCCGTTGCCGCGTCCAGCGCGCGCTCGAAGGTGGCGACCGTGCGCTCGACGTGCTTCAGCTTGTCCAGCCCGAACAGGCCGACGCGGAAGCTGCGGAAGTCGGCTGGCTCGTCGCAGGCCAGCGGCACGCCGGCGGCGGTCTGCAGGCCCTGCGCGGCGAAGGCGCTGCCGTTGTGCCAGTCGGGCCGCTCGGTGTAGCTGACCACGACGCAGGGCGCCTGGAAGCCGGGCGCCGCGACGCTGCGGATGCCGCGGGATTCGAGCAGCGCGCGCACCCGGTCGCCCAGCGTCTGCTGGGCCTCGCGGGCGGCATCGAAGCCGAAGGCGGCGGTTTCCTGCATCGCGTCGCGCAGCTGCGCCAGGCCGTCGGTGGGCAGCGTCGCGTGGTAGGCGATCGCGCCCTTCTCGTGCGTCTCCATGATGGCGAGCCACTTCTTCAGGTCCATCGCGAAGCTGCTGCTGGTCGTGCCGTCGATGAGCTCGCGCGCGCGTTCGCCCAGCATCACCAGCCCGGCGCAGGGCGTGCTGCTCCAGCCCTTCTGCGGTGCGCCGACGATGATGTCCACGCCGGTTTCGGCCATGTTCACCCACATCGCGCCGGAGGCCACGCAGTCCAGTACGAACAGCCCGCCGTGCGCGTGCACGGCCGCGGCCACGGCACGCAGGTAGTCGTGCGGCAGGATCAGCCCGGCGGCGGTCTCGACGTGCGGCGCGAACACCAGGTCGGGCTTGGTTGCGCGGATCGTCGCCACCACCTCGTCGATCGGCGCCGGCGCAAACGGCGCCTGCGGGCCGGACACGGTGGGGCGGGCCTTCAGTACGTCGGTCTGCGCCGGGATCGCGCCCATCTCGAAGATCTGGCTCCAGCGGTAGCTGAACCAGCCGTTGCGGATCACCAGCACCCGCTTGCCGGTGGCGAACTGCCGTGCCACCGCTTCCATGCCGAAGCTGCCGCTGCCCGGCACGACGATGGCCGAGCGCGCGCCGTAGACCGACTTCAGCGTCGCCGACACGTCCTGCATCACGCGCTGGAAGCGCTGCGACATGGGGTTCAGTGCGCGATCGGTGTAGACCACCGAATATTCGAGCAGACCGTCGGGGTCGACGTGGGGCAGCAGGCCGGGCATGGGGTCTCCAGATTCGTATCGTTTCGGCCCGCAGACTAACAGCCCGGTGCCGGCGCTGCAGCGCTCCCACTTCTACAATGCGCCGAACGCCCCGCTGGAGCCGCCGATGGACACGCGCACCTCGCCCCACTACCTGCGCCTCACCCGTCTGCGCGCGCAGATGCAGCACGCCGGCGTCGATGCCGTGCTGGTGCCCAGCAGCGACCCGCACCTGTCCGAATACATGCCCGAGCGCTGGCAGGGCCGTGAGTGGCTGTCGGGCTTCACCGGTTCGATGGGCACGCTGGTCGTCGGCCGCGAGCGTGCAGCGCTGTTCGCCGACAGCCGCTACTGGGTGCAGGCCGAGGCCCAGCTGGTCGGCAGCGGCATCGAGCTCGAACGCATCCAGACGGCGGCCGCGCCGGCGCATCTGGACTGGATCGTGCAGCAGCTGCCGCGCGGCGCCACCGTGGCCGTCGACGGACAGGTGCTGGGACTGGCGGCAGCGCAGACGCTGCGCGCGCGCTGCCAGGCCGCGGGCCTGCGCTTGCGCACCGACGTCGACCTGCTGCAGCCGGCCTGGCCGGACCGGCCCGCCTTGCCGGACGCGCCGGTGTATGCGCACCGCCCGCCGCAGGCAGCGCGCAGCCGCACCCAGAAGCTGGCCGCGGTGCGCGAGGCCATGGCGCGGCTGGGCGCCACGCAGCACTTCATCTCCACCGTCGACGATGTCGCGTGGCTCACCAACCTGCGCGGCAGTGATGTCGAATACAACCCGGTGTTCATGGCGCACCTGCTGGTCGACCTGAACCGGGCACGCCTGTTCGTCGGCGCCGGCAAGCTGCCCGAAGATCTGCGGGCCGAGCTGGCGGCCGATGGTGTGGGGGTCGAGCCCTACGATCAGGCCGGCGCCGCACTGCAGGCGCTGGGTGAGGGCGATCGGCTGTTGATCGACCCGCGGCGCGTCACGCTCGGCTTCCGCGAGCATGTCGCCGCCGGCGTGCGCGTGCTCGAGGCCATCAACCCGAGCACGCTGCTGAAGAGCCGCAAGACCGCCGAAGAGGCCGCCTTCGTGCGCGCGGCGATGGTCGAGGACGGCGTCGCGATGTGCGAGTTCTACGCCGAGTTCGACGCCGCGCTGGCGCGCGGCGAGCGCTGGACCGAGCTGACGGTGGACGAGCGCCTGAGCGCGGCGCGCGCGCGGCGGCCCGGCTTCGTCGGCCTGTCGTTCTCCACCATCGCGGCCTGGAAGGCCAATGGCGCGATGCCGCACTACCGCGCCACCGCCGAGTCGCATGCCGTGATCGAGGGCGACGGCCTGCTGCTGATCGATTCCGGCGCGCAGTACCTCGGCGGCACCACCGACATCACGCGTGTCTGGCCGATCGGCCAGGTGAGCGCGGCGATGAAGCGCGACTACACGCTGGTGCTGAAAGGCACGATGGGGCTGAGCCGCACGCGCTTCCCGCGCGGCACGCCGGGGCCGATGCTCGATGCCATCGCGCGTGCGCCGCTGTGGGCCGAAGGGCTGGACTTCGGCCACGGCACCGGCCACGGCGTCGGCTACTTCCTCAACGTGCACGAAGGCCCGCAGAGCATCAGCCGCACCGTGCCCGACGCGCACATGGGCATGGAGCCCGGCATGATCACTTCGATCGAGCCCGGCGTGTACCGGCCTGGCCAGTGGGGCGTGCGCATCGAGAACCTGGTGCTGAACGTGCCCGCGCACACACCCGAGGGCGACACCTTCGCCGAGATGCTGGAGTTCGAGACGCTGACGCTGTGCCCGATCGCCACCCCCTGCATCGACCGCTCGCTGCTGCGCGCGGATGAAGCGGACTGGCTGAACGCCTACCACGCCGTGGTGCGCGAGCGCCTGGCGCCGCGGCTGAGCGGCGCGGCGCTGGCCTGGCTGGAGCAGCGCTGCCAGCCGCTGTAGGCGCCGGCGTGCACGCGCTCGGCATCGATCTGGGCGGCACCAAGACCGAGGCGCTGCTGCTGTCGGCGCAGGGTGCCGAGTTGTGGCGCCGCCGCGTGCCCACGCCGGCTGGCGACTATGCGGCGACGCTGGCGATGATCGAGGGGCTGGTGATGCAGGCCCGTCAGCAGGGCGGTGGGCCGTGCAGCGTGGGCCTCGGCACACCGGGCAGCCCGACGCCCGCAGGCCGGATGAAGAACGCAAACTCGCAGTGCCTGAATGGCCGGCCGCTGCAGCAGGACCTGGAGCGCCTGCTCGGCCACCCGGTGCGCATCGCCAACGACGCCAACTGCCTGGCGTTGTCCGAAGCCACCGACGGCGCGGGTGCCGGCGCCGAGGTGGTGTTCGCGGTGATCCTGGGTACCGGCACAGGCGCCGGCATTGCGGTGCACGGCCGGGTGCTGAGCGGGCCGAACGGGCTGGCCGGCGAATGGGGCCATAACCCGTTGCCGTGGGCCGACCCTGTCGAAGACCCGGTCTACGACTGCTATTGCGGCCGGCGCGGCTGCATCGAGACGCTGCTCAGCGGCCCGGGCCTGGCGCGCGCGCACCGGGACCAGGGCGGTGCCGCGCTGAGCGCGGAGCAGATTGCCGCTGCCGCCGCGCGTGGCGACCCCGCCTGCGCCGCGACGCTGCAGCGCTACGCCGCGCGGCTGGCGCGGGCGTTGGCCGGCGTGATCAACCTGCTCGACCCGGACGTGATCGTGCTGGCGGGTGGTCTGTCGAAGATCGACGCGCTCTATTCCCGGGTTCCGCTGCTGTGGGGTCGCTGGGTCTTCAGCGGCGGGCACCAGGATCACGTGCGCACGCGGCTGCTGCCAGCGCGACATGGCGATGCCTCCGGCGTGCGCGGCGCGGCCTGGCTCTGGCGCCAGGGCTGAGCACTGTTACAAATGCGTTCGCTGCACGTGCAAAGGATCACGCGGTCGTGGGGGGGACCCCCCGGTCGCGGTGCTGCGCGCAGATTTGCCTTTGCGAAGAATCGCTGCCATCACCAGCTCCTCGATGGACGAGACATGAAGCGAATCCTTGCTGCCGGCCTGCTGACGCTCGGCTCCACGATGGCTTTCGCCGCCAGCACCACGCTGACCGGCACGGTGCGCGACTTCTCGCCCGGCGCCCTGGTGCCCGGGAGCACCAACCCCGATTTCGAATGGGGCATCGGCGGCGTGCAGGCTGGCCTGGTGTCGCCCACACTGACAGGCAACGCGCCGACGCCGGTGAACTTCGGCGCGCCGGGCTACATCACCTCGGCCGCGTCCTTTGCCGAATGGTTCGGGGCTGCCGCGCCGAGCCGCGCGCATTCGATCACGCTGGACGAGACCGCGCCCGGATCGGGCGTCTACAGCTATTCGAACAGCAGCTTCTTCCCGATCGACGGCGACCTGCTGGGCAACGAAGGCCGCAGCCACAACTACCACTTCACGTACCAGATCGCCGCCACCTTCGGCTACAAGCCCGGCACCGGCCAGACCTTCACCTTCACCGGCGACGACGACGTCTGGGTGTTCTTCGACAAGCAACTGGGCATCGACCTGGGCGGCGTGCACGGCGCGGCAAGCCAGACGGTGAACCTGGACACGTTGTTCGGCCCGGGCAAGGCCGAAGGCAACTACAGCTTCGACTTCTACTTCGCCGAACGCCACACCTCGGAATCGAACCTGCGCATCGACACCTCGCTGCAGCTGGTGACCGCGCCGGTGCCCGAACCGTCGAGCTACGCGCTGGCGCTGGCCGGGCTGGCGAGCCTGGGCTTCGTCGCCCGCCGCCGTCGCAGCGGCCACGGAGCCCGCTGAGCGCCACGGCGCATCGCAGCCTCGCACCCTCGCTCCCTCGCAGGGCCGGCCCGCTTCGATCGGGCCGGCCCTCTCTGTTTTCCGGCGGCACAATCGCGCCCCGGACCACCACAGGAGGCTGACTTGGGCAGCATGTTCTTCAAGCGCGCCAGGATGGCCGCGGGTGCGTTGGCACTGCTGGCGGCCGCGCTGCCGGCGGCGGCTTTCATCGGCAACTTCCGCGGCCCGAAGGTCGACGGCGACCTGGCGGTGCCGGGGCTCAGCGCCAAGGTGCGCGTGCTGCGCGACGAGCACGGCATCCCCTACATCTTTGCGCAGAACACGCCCGACCTGATCCGCGCGCAGGGCTTCGTCACCGCGCAGGACCGGCTGTTCCAGATCGAGGGCTATCGTGCCATCGCCACCGGCCGGCTGGCCGAAGCGGTGGGCGAGGCCGGCCTGGCCAGCGACCGGCAGATCCGCCTGCTGGGCCTGCGCCGCAATGCCGAGCGCCATGCCCGGCTGCTGTCGCCCGAGGCGCGCGACTTCCTGCTCTGGTATGCCGAGGGCATGAACGCCTACATCACGGCGCATGCCGACGACCATCCGGTGGAGCTGAAACTGGCCGGTTTCGTGCCGCGGCCGTGGACGCTGGAGGACATGGTCACGGTGCTGCACTTCGTCAACTGGAGTCAGGCCGCCAACTTCAAGGCCGAGCTCGGCATGCAGAAGCTGATCGACAAGTTCGGCGCCGACAAGGCGCTGCGCGATCTGCTGCCGATGAACGTCAACCCCGACCGCAAGCTGCAGCCGGTGATCGTCGGCAGCGCCGGCCCGGCAGTGCCGCTGGCGGCGCAGGACATCGAACTGCTGGCCGGGCTCGACGAAGCCGCGGCACCGATGGCGCCGCTGGCGGTCGGCAGCAACAACTGGGCGATCGGCAAGTCCCGCTCGGCCAGTGGTGCGGCGGTGCTGGTGAACGACCCGCACCTCGATGCGCGCATGCTGCCCGGCATCTGGCATCCGGTGGGCCTGTTCACGCCCGACATCCAGGCGGTGGGCGCGGCGCTGCCAGTGGTGCCGGGCATCCAGGTGGGCCGCACCGCCTTCGTCGCCTTCGGCGTGACCAACGCCTACGGCGACTCGCAGGACCTGTTCATCGAGAAGATCGCGCCGGGCCAGCCGGACCACTATGTCGACGGCAACCAGGTGCGGCCGTTCCAGATCATCGAGGAGGTGATCCGCATCAAGGACAAGGATGCTCCGGGCGGCTTCCGCGAGGAGACGCTGCGCGTCCGCGCCACAGTGCGCGGGCCGATCATCACCGGCCCGACCTCCGGCTACGACGGCGACACGCTGCTGAGCCTGCGCATGGCCTCGGCCGAACTGCCCGGCGGCGGCATCGGCATCGACCAGCTGCTGACGGCACGCAGCATCGCCGACGTCGACAAGGCCGCGCAGGCGATGGACGTCATCTACTTCAACTACGTCTTCGTCGACAAGGCCGGCGGCATCGGCCACCGCAGCACCGGCCGGGTGCCGGTGCGGGCCAGCCGGCAGGGCAGCCATCCCAAGCCGGTCGGCAGCAGCGATGACTGGCAGGGCTTCATCCCGCCGGCGCAGATGCCGGGCACCATGGCCCCGGCACGCGACTGGGTCGGCACCGCGAACAACGACACGCGGCCCGACGGTTATGCGTTCGACTATTCGTCGTACTTCGCGTCCAGCTATCGCATCCGCCGCATCGCCGAGGTGCTGGAGCAGGGCAAGGGCATGCGCACCAAGGACCAGTTGGCACTGATGATGGACGCGCAGAACCTGCAGGCGCCGCGGCTGAAGCCGGCGATGGTGGCCGCGCTGCAGGCCGACGCGGCGAATGCCGATTTCGCGCGCATCCTCGAAGCCTGGGACGGCCGCGACGACAAGGACCTGGCCGCACCGCTGATCTACCACGCGCTGTACGAGCGCCTGGTCTACGAGACCTATGTCGACGAGATGGGGGACAAGCTGGCGCGCAACTGGCTTGGCAACTGGTACGCCTGGCAGGAACGCTTCGACGAGCTGGCGAAGACGCCGGACTCGCCGTGGTTCGACGACGTGCGCACGCCGCAGAAGGAGACGCTGCCCGACCTGGTGCGGCGCTCGGCCGCGATCGTGCGCGCCGAGCTGCAGGCGCGGCACGGCGCCGACGCATCGAAGTGGACCTGGGGCGACGAGCACCGCATCTATTTCTTCAGCCCGCTGCGCCGCAGCGGCAGCGGCCGCGACTGGCTTGGCTTTGCCGAGCAGCCGATGAGCGGCTCGGGTGCCACGTTGCTGCGCGCGCTGTCGCCGTTCATGGGTGGCTTCAACGTCGAGTTCTTCGCGTCGATGCGGCTGGTGGCCGACATGGGCGACGACGACAAGGTCGAGGCCGTGGTCTCGGGCGGCGTCGTCGACCGTCAGTTCCACCCGCACCAGAAGGACCAGCTGCCGGCCTGGACCGAAGGGCGCTTGCTGAACTGGTGGTTTGCGCCGCAGCAGGTGGAGGCGCATGCGGTGAAGCGGCAGGAACTGGTGCCGAGATAGCGCGCCGACACACCGGCGCGACCTTCAGGCGGCGAGCCGGTGTTCGTAGTACGGCCGCTCGCGGTCGTCGAGGATGGCGTAGCTCGCGGCCAGGTCCTTCGGATCCGGGTTCAGCCAGGCGTCGACATGCTGCGGCTTGATCGGGATCACGCAGCGGTCGTGGCCGGTCGCGGCCACCTCGGGCGGCGGCTCGTCGGTGATGGCGGCAAAGCTCAGCAGCTCGCTGCCATCGGGGCCGGTCCAGCGCGACCACAGGCAGGCCACCAGCATCGGCTGCTGGTCGGCCGGGCTGAATTCCAGCACCACGTTGGCATCGCCGCGCCGGACGTTCTCGTAGAAGCGGCGCACCGGCATGACGGCATGGCTGCGGCCGAACAGCCCGCGCCAGTAACCTTCGAGCTTGTCGCGCCGGGCGTTATAGGTTCCGGGGAACCGGCGGTCATGGTCGGCGGGCTTGCCCGCGGGGCGGCATTGGTAGCGCATCGGCATCACCCGCTTCGCGCCCTGTTCGGCGACGAGGACCGGCGCATACCAGCCGGGGAAGATGCGCGAGTCGTCCGGCACCAGGTCCGTGCGGCGCAGGTCCGCCAGCTTCTGGCGCAGCCAGTCGATCTTCTGCCGCGCAATGCGCTGGCTCTCGGTGGCGGACTTCGTGGGCCTGGACAGCAGTGCACGCTCGGCATCGGCCAGGCGGCGCCGCTGCTTGAACAGCTCCTGCTCCCAGGCAAGCGCCTGCTGCCGGTTGAAGGTGTCGATGTCGCCGCGGATGGCCTCGGCCACATCGCCGGCGGCCCGGGCGAACGCGGCGTCCACGGCCTTCGGAATGCGCACCGACTTGTCCAGCAGCCGCATGCCGTAGAGCCGCGCGAAGTCCAGCAGGCTGATGTCGGCGCCGGTCTTGGCGACGAAGACCTCCCACGCTTCGACGACCTGCGCGGAATAGCACATCTGTCAGAGCCCCTCGCGATGTGGCGGAAGCGGTGAGATTCGAACTCACGGATCCTTGCGGATCGCCGGTTTTCAAGACCGGTGCAATCGACCACTCTGCCACGCTTCCAGCGCGGCGCCGATTCTAGGCGGCGCGGTCTCAGCCCGGACGCTGCGCCTGTTTGCAGCGCACCTGCACCCATTCGCGCCGGCCGCCGTCGACGCGCACCGCGCTGAGCGTGCCGCCCCAGACGCAGCCGGTGTCCAGTGCCAGCAGATCGGTGCGGTCGATGCGGCCGAGCGTGGACCAGTGGCCGAACGCGATCGGCGTGCCTTCGGTGCGCCGCCCGGGGACCTCGAACCAGGGCTTGAAGCCCGGCGGTGCAGCGTCGGCACCTTCCTTGACCTTCAGGTCCAGCCGGCCCTCGGCCGTGCAGAAGCGGATGCGCGTCAGCACGTTGATGACGAAGCGCCAGCGCTCCGGGCCCTGCAGCGCCTCGTTCCACTGCGCCGGCTCGTTGCCGTACATCTGCTGCAGCATCGTCGCCAGATCCGGGCCGCGCAGCAGCGCTTCGATCTCGGCGGCCAGCGACAGCGTGCGCTGCGCATCCCATTGCGGCACGACGCCGGCATGCACCAGCAGCCAGCCGTCCAGGCGCTGCGCCATGCGGCGCTGGCGCAGCCAGTCGAGCCATTCGTCGCGCTTCTTCGACGCGAGGATGTCGTCGAGCGTGTCGTCCTTGCGCGGCTTGCGCACGCCGTGCGCCACCGCCAGCAGATGCAGGTCGTGGTTGCCCAGCAGGCAGGTGGCGGCGTCGCCCAAGCTACGCAGGCGCTTCAGCGTGCCCAGCGAGTCGGGGCCGCGGTTCACCAGGTCGCCGACCACGGCCAGGTGGTCGCGCGACGGTGAAAAATCGATCTCGGCCAGCAGCCGCTCGAAGGCGTCGCAGCAGCCCTGGAGGTCACCGACCACATAGTCCATGGGGCGATTCTGCTACGCTGCGCCTCATTTCTTCGCTTGCCGCTCTCGGCGGCCGTGCATGGACGTTGCGCTTCTCGTTTTTCTGATCCTGCTGAATGGCGTCTTCGCCATGTCCGAGATGGCGCTCACCGCCAGTCGCAAGGCGCGGCTGCAGGTCATGGTCGAGGGCAAGGAGCCCGGCGCGCAGGCGGCGATGGAACTGCACGAGAACCCGACGCGCTGGTTGTCGACGGTGCAGGTCGGCATCACCTCGATCGGCGTGCTCAACGGCATCGTCGGTGAGGCGGCGTTTGCCGAGCCGTTCTCGCGCTGGCTGCAGGAAGTGCTGCCGCTGTCGTCGAAGGTGGCGCGCTACAGCGCGACAGGCCTGGTGGTGGCGACCATCACCTTCCTGACGATCATCTTCGGCGAGCTGGTGCCCAAGCGGCTGGGCCAGATGTTTCCCGAGACGGTGGCGCGCCTGGTGGCACGGCCGATGAATTGGCTGTCGGCCGCGACGCGGCCCTTCGTCTGGCTGCTCGGCGCCAGCACCGAGGCCGTGCTGCGCGTGCTGGGCATCCGCGGCGGGCCGTCGCGCAGCGTGACGGAAGAGGAGATCGCCGCCAGCCTGGAGGAGGGCGTCGATGCCGGCGTGATCGAGGCGCAGGAACACCAGATGGTGCGCAACGTGTTCCGCCTGGACGAGCGCCAGATCGGCTCGATGATGATCCCGCGCGCCGACATCGTCTGGCTCGACGCGGGGGCGCCCTTTACGCAGGTGCTCGAACGCATGGTCAGCAGCGGACGCTCGCGCTACCCGGTGTGTCGCGGCAGCCTGGACGACGTCATCGGCGTGGTGGCGGCGCACACTGCTGCCGACTTTGGCGCAAGGCCAGACGCCGGACCTGAATGCGCACATGAAGCCGCCGGTGTTCGTGCCCGAGACGCTGTCGGGCATGGAACTGCTGGAGAACTTCCGCCAGACCAGTGCCGACATGGTGTTCGTGGTCGACGAGTACGGCGCGGTGCAGGGCGTGATCACCGAACGCGACCTGCTCGAAGCCATCACCGGCGAATTCGTCGGCGCCGACCCGGGCGAGGAGGCCTGGGCCACGCAGCGTGCCGACGGCAGCTGGCTGATGGACGGGCTGATCCCGATCCCCGAGCTGAAGGACCGGCTCGAGCTGAAGGAAGTGCCGGAGGAGGAGCGCGGCCGCTACAACACGCTGGCCGGCATGGTGATGCTGCTGCTCGGCCGGCTGCCGAACACCGGCGACAGTGTCGAATGGGGCGGCTGGCGCTTCGAGGTCGTCGACCTCGACGGCAAGCGCGTCGACAAGCTGCTGGTGCAGCACATCGGCGAGACCGACGAAGGACATCGATGATCATCGGCAACCTGCACAAGCAGATGGTGGCGCTGGACCGCCAGCTGCACCGCGCGTGGCGCATCCATCAGCCGACGATGGACTGGTCGGTCGCCGCCGAGCTGAACGCGGTGTTCGTGGCCGGCACCGAGTTCGGCGACGTGTGCCGCGAATACCCGATCCTGTTCGTGCGCGCCGGCACCGACGACCGCGGCCGGCCGCTGATGGCGCCGATCGCCGCGCTGGGGCTCGCGCCGAAGCAGAACCTGTATCTGCAGGGCCGCGGCTGGCGCGCGTCCTACGTGCCGGCGTTGCTGCGCTGCTATCCGTTTGCGATCGCCCGCGTCGGCGCCGAGCAGCGTGCGGTGCTGAGCATCGATGCCGGCTGGTCGGGCTGGTCACAGACCGACGGCGTGCCGCTGTTCGATGCGGCGGGCGAGCCGGGCGAACATCTGGCAAGGATGCAGCAGCAGCTGGAGCAGATCGAGCTGGAAGTGCAGCGCACGCGCGAGCTCGGCAGTCTGCTGCGCGACAAGGACCTGCTGCGCGAGATGCGCTTCGATGCCGAACTGCCCGATGGCGAGAAGCTCAAGGTCGACGGCTTCTATGCGGTCGAGGAACAGCTGCTCGCCAAGTTGTCCGATGCCGATGTGCTGCTGCTGCAGCGCAGCGGCGTGATGGGGCTGATCTATGCGCACCTGGTGTCGCTGGGCAACCTGCGCCGTCTGGTGCAGTGGCGCATCGAGGAGAAGCCGGCTGCCGCCGGCGGCGCGCCGCGCGCGCCCGCCGCTCAAGCCACCGACGCGCCGAGCTGACGCGACAGCTCCTGCGCACTGCGGCGCAGCACCAGGGCCACCTCGCCGTCCAGACGCGCGTCGAAGATCGCGCTGGTGCCGATGGCCGTCAGGCTCATGACGATGCCGTTGCCCACGTCGAACACCGGCGATGCCATCGCGCTGATGCCGGGCACCGAGGCATCCACGGCCTGCGCCAGCCCCTGCTGGCGGATCTGCGCCAGCTGCGCCTGCAGCGCCGTGTCGAAGCCCTCGCCGCGCGCTCCCGGCGGGTATTCGGCCTGCAGCATCGGCAGCACGCGCTCGGCCGGCAGGTAGGCGCAGAACAGCAGGCCCGAGGCCGTGCCGCGCAGGCTCATCACCGTGCCGTGGCGCATGTTGACGTGAACGGCCGAGGGCGCCTCCTCGATGCGCACCATCGTCGGCCCGCGGTTGCCCCACACCGCGATGCCCACGGTGTGGCCCAGCGTGCGCGCCAGCTCGCCGATCAACGGCGTGGCCAGGCGTACCGGGTCGTACTGCTGCAGGCTGATCAAGCCCAGCTGCATCGCCAGCGGGCCCAGGCCGTAGCGGCCCGATTGCGCGTCCTGCTCGATCAGCCCCAGCTTGCCGAAGCTGACCAGGTAGGGGTGGGCCTTGGCCGCACTCATGCCGGCCTCGCGTGCCAGGTCCTTCAGCGCCATCGGCCGGCCCTGGTGCGCCAGCGCGCGCAACAGCTGCCCGCCGACCTCCACGCTCTGGATGCCGCGCTGCAGCCGCGGCGGCGTCTCGGGATCGAGCTCTTGCAGGGCGCTGGACATGGTTAAGGGTTTCCACTTAAACGAATGAGTTCGACATTAACGAACTGTTTGACTAGAATCAAGTCCGTGATTACACCAATGCAAACTCGTTTGTCTAAAACGAACTGGAGCCGTCGATGAGCAAAGCCTTCGCCAGCCAGGCCGACCTGGAAGAAAAGACCGTCACCTTCAGCAAGCTGTCCGAGCACGCCTATGCCTACACGGCCGAGGGCGACCCGAACACCGGCATCGTGGTCGGCGACGACGCGGTGATGGTCATCGATACCCAGGCCACACCGGCGATGGCGCAGGACGTGATCCGCCGCATCCGCGAGGTGACCGACAAGCCGATCAAGTACGTGGTGCTGAGCCACTACCACGCAGTACGCGTGCTGGGCGCCAGCGCCTACCGGCCCGAGCACATCCTGGCCAGCGAGGACACGCTGAGCCTGATCAAGGAGCGCGGCGAGCAGGACAAGGCCAGCGAGATCGGCCGCTTTCCGCGCCTGTTCCGAAACGTCGAATCGGTGCCGCCGGGCCTGACCTGGCCGACGATGACCTTCACCGGCCGCATGACGCTGTGGCTGGGCAAGCTCGAGGTGCAGCTGATCCAGCTGGGCCGCGGCCACACCAAGGGCGACACCGTGGTCTGGCTGCCGCAGGACAAGGTGCTGTTCAGCGGCGACCTGGTGGAGTTCGACGCCACGCCTTATGCCGGCGACGCCTACTTCCAGGACTGGCCGAAGACGCTGGACAACATCGCCGCCCTCAAGCCCGAGGCGCTGGTGCCGGGCCGCGGCGCGGCGCTCAAGGGCGCGGCCGACGTGGCGCGCGGCCTGGAAGGCACGCGCAACTTCATCGCCGACGTCTACGCCAGCGTCAAGGCCGGCGCGGCCGCCGGCAAGGAGTTGCGTGCCGTCTACAAGGACACCTACGACAAGCTCAAGCCCAAGTACGGCCAGTGGGTCATCTTCGACCACTGCATGCCCTTCGACGTGACCCGCGCCTACGACGAGGCCACGAAGTTCCCCGACCCGCGCATCTGGACCGCCGAGCGCGATGTCGAGATGTGGAAAGCCCTCGAGACCTGAGGCCCTGAAAGGATTGCCATGAAGATCGAACGCATCCATCACGTCGCCTACCGCTGCCGCGACGCCAAGGAAACGGTGGAGTGGTACCGCAAGTACCTGGGCATGGATTTCGTGCTGGCCATCGCCGAGGACAAGGTGCCCTCGACGCACGCCCCCGACCCGTACATGCATCTGTTCATGGACGCCGGCAACGGCAACGTGCTGGCCTTCTTCGAGTTGCCCAACTCGCCGGCCATGGGCCGCGACACCAACACGCCCGACTGGGTGCAGCACATCGCCTTCAAGGTGGGCAGCGTCAAGGAGCTGGAAGACACCAAGGCGCGGTTGCAGGCGGCCGGCATCGACGTGGTGGGCGTCACCGACCACACCATCTTCAAGTCGATCTACTTCTTCGACCCGAACGGCCACCGCGTCGAGCTGGCCTGCGACACCGGCACGCCCGAGATGTACAAGAAGCTCGACGACGTGAAGTGGGCGATGCTGGAGGAATGGAGCCGCACCAAGCGCGCGCCCAAGCATGCGCACTGGATGCACGAGGCCGAACTGGACGCCTGAGGCAACGATGTCCAAGAGCTACAGCTACCCCGAGTTCCCGTACCGGCAGAGCGCCGCGCAGCGCGAGGGCCGGCTGGAGCGCCACCCGCTGGTGGTGATCGGCGCCGGGCCCATCGGCCTGAGCATCGCGCTCGATTGCGCGCAGCGCGGCATCGCGGTGCGGCTGCTCGACGACAACAACACCGTCAGCGTCGGCTCGCGCGCCGTCTGCTACGCCAAGCGCCCGCTGGAAATCTGGGACCGCCTGGGCGTGGCCGCGCCGCTGGTGGCCAAGGGCGTGCGCTGGCAGATCGGCAAGGTGTTTCTCGAGGACGAACAGGTCTACCGGTTCGACCTGCTGCCCGAAGGCGGGCACAAGATGCCGGCGATGATCAACCTGCAGCAGTACTACGTCGAGCAGACGCTGGTCGATGCCTGCGAGGCCCATCCCAAGGTGGACATCGGCTGGAAGCACAAGGTCGTGGCCGTGGCCCAGGCCGAAGACCACGCGCGGCTGACCGTGGAAACGCCCGACGGCCGCTACGACCTGCTGGCCGACTGGGTGATCGCCTGCGACGGCGCCAACAGCGACACGCGCCAGATGGTCGGCGCGCAGTTCACCGGCCAGTTCTTCGAAGACCGCTTCCTGATCGCCGACGTGGTGCTCAAGTCGCCGCCGCAGCCGGCGCACGGCGCGCAGCGCCTGGGCAGCGAGCCCGAGCGCTGGTTCTGGTTCGACCCGCCCTTCCACCGCGGGCAGAGCGTGCTGCTGCACAAGCAGTGCGACGACGTCTGGCGCATCGACTTCCAGCTCGGCCGCGGCGCCGATGCCGAGGCCGAAAAGCGCCCCGAGCGCGTGATCCCGCGCATCCAGGCGATGCTGGGGCCGGACCTGCCCTTCGAGCTGGAGTGGGTGTCGGTGTACCAGTTCGCCTGCCGGCGCATCGACAACTTCCGCTACGGCCGCGTCATCTTCGCCGGCGACAGCGCGCACCAGGTCTCGCCCTTTGGCGCGCGCGGTGCCAACACCGGCATCCAGGACGTGGACAACCTGGCCTGGAAGCTCAAGCTGGTGCTGGACGGCCAGGCGCCGCTGGCCTTGATCGACAGCTACCACGAGGAACGCGCCTTCGCGGCCGACGACAACCTGCTCAACAGCACGCGGGCCACCGACTTCATCTCGCCGAAGAGCCCCGTCAGCCTGCGCTACCGCAACGCCGTGCTGGAGCTGGCCGCCACCGAGGCCTTCGCGCGGCCGCTGATCAACAGCGGCCGGCTGTCCACGCCGACGCCGTACCTGCAGTCGTCGCTGAACACGCCGGACGAAGAGGCCTTCGCCGGCAAGATGAAGCCGGGCACCAACTGCGCCGACGCGCCGCTGCGCCACCAGGGCCGCGACGCCTGGCTGCTGGACGTGATCAACACGCTGCACGGGCCGGCGGGCGGCTTCACGCTGCTGTGCTTCGGCGCGCGGCCGGCCGTGGAAAGCGTGGCCGAAGGGCCGATCGCCGCGCGCGTGCTGGCGGTGGGCGACGACGTGCAGGACGCGGACGGCCTGCTGGCGCAGCGCTACGACGCGCAGCCGGGCACCGTGTACCTGATCCGCCCCGACCAGCATGTGGCGGCGCGCTGGCGCCGTTTCGACGCTGCCAAGGTGCGCGCCGCGCTGCGCCGCGCCACCGCGCAGCATTGAAGGAGGCGACATGCCGCTGAACCGACAACCGAACATCGCCGATCCCGACGACTTCTACCGCGAGCTGATCGACAGCCAGCGCGGCCTGAGCGATGCGCAGGCCGAGATGCTGACCACCAAGCTGGTGCTGATCCTGGCCAACCACGTGGGCGAGCGCGCGGTGCTCAGCGAGGCCATCGCGCTGGCCCGCGACAACACCTTGCAGCACGGTTGACATGAGCGCACTGCAGTACCAAAGCGGCTTCGGCAACAGCTTCGCTACCGAAGCGGTGCCCGGCGCGCTGCCGCAGGGCCGGAACAGCCCGC